>JAFAKN010000559.1 GCA_019235415.1 Alphaproteobacteria bacterium | reverse complement strand
GGTCTGCGCCACGGCAAATCCCTGCTTCAGCGCGTTGGCGCGGATCATGGGCCGCGAGCCGAACTCGGGCGATTCGCCGGCGAAGCCGCCGTTGCCATGCATATAGAAACGGCGGTTCCAGTTGGCCGGCAAGTTGAGCTCGAAGCGAATCTCGGGCTGGATCAGGCCGCTCACCCGGCAGTGCTCCGGCACGCCCTCCGCTGCCGGCACCGCGCGAACCGAGACGATGGTGGTCTCTGCCGTAGCGAGCCCCGCGACATCGGCGCAGGTCATCGCCGGCGTCACCGGCGCCACGCCGTAGTGCACCGGCGAGCTTTGCGCGTCGAGGAAGCTGTAGCCGTTCTGCGCCAGCGCCGCGGCCGGCGCGACCGCCGTCAGGGCCAGCGCCGCGAGGATGGTTTTCGCTGCGACCATTGTTCCTCCCTTTCGTTGACTCAGCCTCTTCTGGACCGCGCGCGTCCCGCGCGCTCTTGCGGCGCGCCGCACGCGCGCAGTCTGCGAGACTTGATCTCCTCGTCATGCTCTCCGAGCGCCGGAGCGGCGCGCCGCACAGCCGCCGGAGTCGACGAGAACTTGAGCGGCACGCCGAGCGTCTTCTGCCGGCCGGCCTTGGCGTGCTCGACCTCGACGACCATGTCGCGCGCCAAGACCTGGGGATCGGCGAACACCTCGTCGTGGTGCAGCACCGGCCCGGCCGGAATGCCCTCGGCCTCGAGCGCCGCCATCCATTCGGCGGTGGTGCGCTTCTTCACCTCCTGCTGCAGCAGGCCGACCAGCACGTCGTTGTTCTGCACCCGATCGGCATTGGTCCGGAAGCGTGCATCGTCGGCCAGCTCGGGCTTGCCGATCAGGGCGCAGAGCTTGCGGAAGAAATTCTGCTGCGCGCCGCCGATGGTCAGCCAGCCGTCCAATGTCTGGAACACCTGGTACGGCGAGGAGCCGCGATGGGCCTGGCCGAGCTTCTCCGGCCGCTTGCCGTTGGCGAAGTAGTTGGCCGCCTCGTAGACGCCGAGCGACACGGTCGCCTCCAGAAGCGACGTCTCGACCCATTGGCCCTCGCCGGTCGTCTGCCGCGCCTGCAGGGCACTCAGCACGCCGATCGTGAGGTAGAGGCCGGCGCCGACGTCGGAGATGGCCAGCGGAATGCGGTACGGCGGCCCGTCCTTCGGCCCGGTCACCGACATCAGGCCCGACATCGCCTGGACCATGAGATCGAAGCCGCCGCGGCTCGCGTACGGGCCGGTCTGGCCGAAGCCGGAGATGGAGCCCAGCACCAGCCTGGGATTGCGCGCGTGCAGCGCCTGCCAGTCGATGCCCAGCCGCTTGATCACGCCGGGGCGAAAGTTCTCGAGCACCACGTCGGCGCCATCGACCAGGTCCCAAAAGATTTCCAGGTCGGCCTTGTCCTTGAGGTCGAGGCGGATGCCGCGCTTGTCGCGGTTCCACAACATGAACGGTGCGCCCTCGCCCGCGATGAACGGCGGCGCGCCGCGCATGGAATCGCCTTGCGGGCTTTCGATCTTGATGACGTCGGCGCCGAGGTCGCCCAGCTGCATGCCGCAGAAGGGACCCGACAGATGCGTCGTGAGGTCGAGCACCACCAAGCCGTCGAGCGGACCCGCCATGCTATTCTCCCAAAAGCTTCTTCAGATCGGCCATGGTGGTGGACCAGCCGGGCACGCCGAACTGGTTCGACACGATCTCGCCGTCGCGCACGATCAGGAAGCGCGGCGTGCCGCTCTTGCGCGGCAGCTTGGCCAACAGCGGCTTCACCTCGAGTGGCCAGTAGCGTTCCTGATAGGCATCTCGCAGCCGCGGCGATTCGATCTCGATCCACCGCACCTGCTGGAACTCCGGCGAGGCCAGCCAGCGCGCCTTCTGCGTCTTCTTCCACACGGCACACGGCGGGCAGTCCCAGCCGCCGACATAGATCACCTGGAGGTCCGACGCCGCCTGCGCCGGGACGAATTGCGCCGGCACCAGCGACGTCGACGCGAGCAGCGCTGCCAGCAGGAAGGCGCGGCGAATCATGCGCTAATGTAGGCCGCCATGGCCACCGCCACCAAACCCTCTCTCGAGACCCTGGGCGACATCTTTCGATTTGCGGTTCGCCGTTTCCGCAATGCTCGGCTGGCCTACGGCCACGGCACGACCAACGCCCACGACGAGGCGGCGTTCATCGTGCTGGAAGGGCTCAAGCTGCCGATCGATCGCCTAAAGCCCTATTTCGACCTGCGCCCGACCGAGGCCGAGCGCGCGCGGCTGTTGACCCTGATCGACGCCCGGATCGGCCTGCGCCTGCCGGCGCCCTACCTGCTCGGCGCGGCCTACATGCACGGCGTGCGCTTCCATGTCGACCGGCGGGCGCTGATCCCGCGCTCCTTCATCGGCGACATGCTGGCCGACTACATGCGCGGCGACGGGCTGCTGCCGATCGGCGATCCGCGCCGCGTGAGTCGCGTGCTCGATCTCTGCACCGGCTGTGGCTGCCTTGCCGTGCTGGCCGCCTTGGCTTTCCCGCGGGCGCGCATCGATGCCGTGGACCTCTCGGCCGGTGCCCTGGCGCTTGCGCGCCGCAACGTCGAAAGCCATCGGCTGGGCGATCGCATCGCCGTGCATCGCGGCGATCTGTTCGCGCCGGTCGCACGACAGCGCTACGACCTCGTCATCAGCAATCCGCCCTATGTCGACGCGCCGGCCATGGCGAAGCTGCCGCCGGAGTACCGGCACGAGCCACGCCTCGCGTTGGCAGCCGGCGACGATGGGCTCGACATCGTGCGGCGCATCCTTGCCGGGGTGCGCCATCATCTCAAGCCGGACGGCGGCCTGCTGTGCGAAGTCGGCCGCGGCCGCCGCAACCTCGAAGCCGCGTTCCCGCAGTCGCCCTTCCTCTGGCTCGACACCGAGCAAAGCGAGGCCGAGGTGTTCTGGCTGGCGGCCGCCGATTTGTGACGCTGGGGGCGCGCCACTCCAGTGGCGCGATCTTCTCTTGCATCAACAATGACGCGCGACTCAGGGCGAAGTTTACTTCGCCCGAGGAGTCGCGCGCCCCCAGCGACGCTGCGCTCGGGATGACAGACGTTTTAGCCCTCATCGCCCAGGCAGATGCCGAGCGCCCGCGCCGTACGCACCAGGCTGCCGTCCCGCTCGACGGTGCTCGAGCGGCCGACCACCTTGGCGAGCGGCACGTCGATCACCGCGCGGTGCCACCACGCCACCATCCGGTCGGCCTTGCCCTCGGCCAAAAGGTCGACGGCGCGCACGCCGAGCGAGGCGGCGAGCAGACGGTCCTCGGCCGTCGGCGTGGCGCCGCGCTGGACGTGGCCCAGCACCGTGGCGCGCGCCTCGGCGCCGGTGGCGTGGCTCAGCCGTCGC
>JAFAKN010000069.1 GCA_019235415.1 Alphaproteobacteria bacterium | reverse complement strand
CGGCGCGTTCGTGCTGTGGTTCGTGCTCTTCGCCGTCGGCGCCGCCGTGCTCATTGCGCTGCTGGGGCATGGCGGCCTGGGGCGCTTCGTCATGCTGGTCTACGGCGCCCTCGCGTGGACCGTGCTGTATCCGCTGCCGGCGATCTTCTACGTCCTGCTGCGCGAGGAGAAAGAGGGGGCGAGCGTGACTGAGATCGCGGCGGCGCTCGACGAGGGGAGCGCGCCATGAGCTGGACGTTGGAACAGGCGCTGCGCATGACCTGGGAGGTCGTGAAGGCAAATTTCGCAACCTTCTTCGTGGTCGTGCTGGTCGTCGACCTGCCGCAGCTCGTCGTCGAGCTGGCCGATGTCAACCAATGGGTCGACCTCGCCGTCAGCGCGCTCACGAGCATCCTGGCCTCAGTCGCGCTGACGGTCGGCACCTTGCAGGCGCTGGGCGGCAAGCGCCGGCCGGATGTCGCCAACCTGCTGCAGTGGATTTTCACCGCGCGGGCCGGCCCCGCGATCGTGCTCGGCATCGTGCAATGGCTGGTGATCGCGCTCGGCTTCACGCTGCTGCTCGTCCCCGGCCTCTGGGTGCTGACCATCTGGATGGTCGCGATGCCGGCGCTGATCGTCGAGCGCATCGGCATGGGCGAGGCCCTGAACCGCAGCACCGCCCTGACGCGCCACCGGCGCTGGCGCGTGTTCGGGACCTTCATCGTCACGGTCCTGGTCGTCGGCATCCCGGTCGCGCTGTTCAACGCCCTGGTCGGCAACGTCATGGGCCTGCGCGAGGATTCCGCCGGCGACGTCATCCTCACCTATCTCACCACCTCGATCATCGACGTGGCGCTCAGCATCCTCCCGGTCGTCCTCTACGTCCTGCTGCGCGCCGAGCAGGACGGCGCCACCGTCGACCAGATCGCCGCCGCGGTGGACTGATGGCAACGAGGTGGAGTGGCGCCCCCGCTGTCATCCCGAGCGCAGCGAGGGATCCTTCCTGCGGCCTCAAAAGCAGCACTGCCGTTACCGGGCAGCCAACCTCGCTCCCGCGGCGGCCGGCATGACCTTCAGGCATGAATTCGTCGAGGCGCTCACGTTGCTGGCAACCGCTATAGACAGGCTCAAAGCGCGCGGATACAGCCCGCCGATTCTCGTCGGTGGCGCAGCCGTCGAGCTTTACACCGGCGGGCAAGTCACCTCGGGTGACTTTGACTTTGTCAGCGCTGACCAAGCCGAGTTCCTTTCCGAGCTCGAGAGGGTTGGATTCGAGCGCCCCAAACGTGCTGGCTGGCTGACACGATCTCTTTGGCATCCCAGGCTGCGGTTCGCTGTCCAGGTCGTATCGGGTGCCCTAATGGATGGAAATGCCGATGCGGCGCGTATCCGTATTGTCGAGGTGTCAGCCGACCAAGAGGAGAGTGACCTGACGTTGAGGGTCATTCCAATCGAAGACCTGATCGCCGACCGCATGGCTCAAGCACTCGCCACCAACGTCATCCGGGAAGACATGCAAAACCAGGCCGTAAGGCTCTATCAACTTGCCGAAGGGCTCGACAGCGACTACCTCGACCGCAGAATCAGGACCGAGACAGGAGGCGAAGGCTCGCTGCAAATCCTGTCGGATTGGGCCAAGTCATGCGCACCCTGAAGCTCTCCGATCTTGCAGCTGTCATCGAACGCCGGAAGGCGCTCCTCGGCCTTTCCGGCAACGACTACGTGCTACCAAACACCGGTGAGTTCCGTTCGCCGGAGAAGCGCGATCTGCTTCGCGCCATAGCGGAAGAGAGCGCGGAACAGGGAAAGCCTCCCGCTTTCCGTTCCGAGTTCAGCAGGAAACCTTGACGATCGCGGTCCTATTGGGCGGCCATCCGCGCGCCTTGGAACGCCGGCATGACCTCCTTCGCGAACATCCGCAGCTGCTCCTTGAATTCGGCGGCCGACAGGCCTTCGGCCCAGTGCACCATAAAGTCTTCCAGTCCGGGATACTTGCCCTCGATCGAGCGGATGCCGTCTATCACCTCGCCCGGCGGGCCGCAGAACCAGGCCTTCTGATTCACGCCGTCGCGGATCGAGGGGATCGACGCCGGCGCGCCCGGCGTGCCCCAGGTGCGGCCCTGGTCGTCGGCGTAGCGCACGAAGCCGAACGGCGCGAACCACTTGTAGCGCTCGTCGTGCGCCGGCTCGACCCGGCGGATCGCCTCCTCCCGGCTGCCGGCGATGTAGAGGCCGGCCCCCCAGATCATGTCCTCGCCGAGTTGCTTGGGCCGGCCGTGGCGGGCGCAGGCGGCGTGGTAGGCGCGCACCACGTCGTCGAGGATCTTCTCGCCGTTCAGGTCGACCATGGCCTTGAGCCCATAGCGCGCCATCATGTCGATGGTCCGCCCGCTCGCGATCGGCATCCAGACGTCGACCGGCAGGTGCTTGGGCCGCGGCACCATGGTGACCTCTTTCAGCTTGTAGCCGCGGTAGTCGACCGCCGGCGGACAGTCGAAGTACTTGCCCTTGTGGTGGAAGGACTCCTCGTTGAAGCATTTCAGAAGGAGCTCGAGCTGCTCCTCGAAGTATTCGCGATTCTTCTCGGCGTCGATCAGCGGCGCGCCAAAGGTCTCGACCTCGCGGCTGTGGTAGCCGCGGCCGACGCCCATGATGACGCGGCCGTCGGTCACGATGTCGGCCATCGCGTAGTCCTCGGCCAGGCGGATGGGATGCCACATCGGCATGATGTTGAAGGCGCAGCCGAACTTCAGCCGCTGGGTCTGGGTGGCGAGCCACAGGCCGAGCTGCACCAGGTTGGGCAGGCACTCGTAGCCCTCGTGCTGGAAATGGTGCTCGGCGGTCCACAGCGCATAGTAGCCGAGCTCGTCCATCAGCCGCGCCACGTCGCGCGCCGTGAAGAACACCTCGCTCAGCCGCTCGTTGGGATAGCGCCGCTGGTCGGCCGGCGTGCCGGAGAGGCCGACATTGTCGAGATCGATCTGGCCGACATAGAGAGCGTGAAAGCGCTTGATCATCGGTTGGGCTCCTTCCTTATCTTTGTCATCCCGAGCGAAGCGACTTTCCCCGTCATCCCGACCGGAGCGAAGCGGAGTGGAGGGACCTCTCTTGTTGATGCGTCGCCAAGAAAGGTCCCTCCACTACGCGCTTCGCGCTCCGGTCGGGATGACGGGTTGCTTCAACACCTCCTTCGTGTGCTCGCCGAGCAGCGGCTCGCGATAGACCGGCTGCGACGGCTCGTTCCTGAAGCGCACCACGGGCGCGAGATGCTTGCGGCCCTCAATGTCGGTCACGATCGCGCCGCGCTTCAAGAGGTTGGGATCCTCGATCGCCTCGGGCAGCGTATTGACCGGCCCGTAGCAGATGTCGAGCGTCGCCAGCCATTGCATCCAGTGCTTGAGCGGCTTCTGCCTGAAAGTCGACTCGAGGAGCTCCATCACCGGCTTCTGATGCGGGCCCGGCCATTCGCACAATGGCGCCAGCTCCGGCCAACCCAGCGCGCCCAGCAGGTTTTTCACGAACTTCATCTCCTGGCCGGCCAGCACCAATTGCCGGCCGTCGGCGGTGTCGTAGACGCGATAGAACGCCGAGCCGCCGGTGCTGCGCTGCTGCTTGACCTCGGGCTGCGTGCCGTCGACGAAGGCCTGGCCGACCACGTTGGCGCACGCCGCCATCAGCGCCTCGTGCATGGAGATGTCGATGTAGTCGCCGCGGCCCGTCGTCTGCCGGCGCAACAGCGCCATCAGCACGCCGGCGAGCCCGTGCATGCCGCTCATCAGGTCGGCGATCGGGATGCCGGGAATCGCCGGCCGGCCGTCGTCGCCCAGGGTCAGCGACAGCACGCCGGTCATCGCCTCGAGCGCGAGGTCGTGCGCGGCGCGGCCGGGATAGGCGCCGTCCTGGCCGAAGGCGCTGATCGAGCAGTACACGATGCCCGGATTCTTTTCGCTCACCGCCTCGTAGCCGACGCCGAACCGTGCGGCGACGCCGGGCCGGAACGATTCGACCAGCACGTCGGCCTCGCACGCCAGCCGCAAGAGATCGGCGCGGCCCTCGGCGCTCTTGAGGTCGAGCACGACGCTCTTCTTGCCGCGCCCCATGTTGCGGAAGAACACCGACGTGCGCTGGTCCATCGGCTTGATGTGCCGGCCGGGATCGCCTTCGCCCGGCGGCTCGACCTTGATCACGGTGGCGCCGTGGTCGGCGAGCGCCGTCGTGAGATACGGCCCCGGCAGGAACCACGAGAGATCGACGACCTTCAATCCTTCGAGCTTCATCGGCCTTCGCCCCGGAACGTTTGCTTGAACGTTTGGTTGTCCGCGCCGAGCGGCGAGCAGGCCGCTTGAGCCGGCCGCTCGCCATCGATGCGCAGCGGGTTGGCCAGCACGCGCAAGCGGCCCTTCACCGGATGCGCCACCGCCGAGACCATCTTTGTCGCGCGAGCAAAATCGCTGTCGAGCGCTTGGTCGAGGCGATGGACCGGCGCCGCCGGCAGCAGGCCGTTGAACGTCGCGAGCCAGTCGCCGGTGGTGCGCGTGCGGAAGGTCGGATCGAGCGCCTCGGTCAGCGCCGCGCGGTTGACGGCGCGCGTGTTGGGATCGCCAAAGCGCGGATCGTCCAACAGGTCTTCGCGGCCCATCGCCTTCACGAGCGTCAGCCAGAACTTCTGGGTCATGCACATGATGAAGATCCAGCCGTCCTTGGTGGGAAAGGTCTGGACCGGCGCCAGCGACAGATGGGCGCTGCGCGGGACGCGCGGCGAGACATCGCCCTCGTTCAGGTACCACACGCCGGGATAGGTCAGCTGGTGCATGGCGACGTCGTACAGGCAGGTCTCGACGTCGCAACCCTCGCCGGTGGTGCGCGCCCGCAAGAGGCAGGCCAGCAGGCCGACGATGCCGGTCAGCCCGCTCATGCTGTCGATCAGCGACACGCCGACCCGCGTCGGCGCGCCCTCGGGATCGCCGGTCAGCTCCATCAGGCCGGCTTCGGCCTGCATCAGGAAGTCGTAGCCCGGCCAGTCGGCGCGCTCGCCGGCGCGGCCGTAGGCCGAGATGTGCAGGCAGACGATCGCCGGCTTGAGATGTTTGAGACTCGCGTAGTCGATGCCGAGCCGTGCGGGCTGCGTGCCGCGCAGGTTGTTGACGACGCAGTCGGCACCCTCGACCAGCGCCTCGAACTGACGGCGGCCTTCGCGGCTCTTGATGTCGAGGGTCACGCTCTTCTTGCCGAGGTTCCAGGCCTGGAAGTACTCGCTGTCGCTATCGCCCAGCCTGTGCGGCCCGACCTGGCGCGACGGATCGCCCTCCGGCGGCTCGATCTTGATCACCTCGGCGCCGAGCTCGGCCAGGAACATGGTGCCGTAAGGCCCGGCGCCGAACTGCTCCAGCGTCAGCACGCGTATCCCGGTCAGCGGCTTCGCGTTCATACGACCGCGTTCCGCTTGATCCATTGCCTCGCGATGATGATGCGCTGCATCTCGTTGGTGCCCTCGCCGATGCAGGTGAGCGGCGCGTCGCGGTACAGCCGCTCGATGTCGTACTCCTTGGAATAGCCGTAGGCGCCATGGATACGCATCGATTCGATACTGTTCTCCAACGCCGCCTCGGAGGCGAAGTACTTGGCCATGCCGGCCTCGAGGTCGCAGCGCTCGCCGCGGTCGAAGGAATCGGCGGCGTCAAGCGTCAAGAGCCGCGCGGCGCGGGCGCGCGTCGCCATCTCGCCGAGCTTGAGCTGGATCGCCTGGTGCTCGCAGATCGGCTTGCCGAAGGTCTTGCGGATCTGCGCGTAGCTGGTCGCGAGCTTGAGCGCGCCCTCGGCGATGCCGACGCCGCGGGCGGCGACATTGATGCGGCCGAGCTCCAGCCCGCCCGCGACCTGGGTGAAGCCGCGGCCCTCGACCTCGCCGATCAGATGGTCAGCCGGCACGCGGTAGTCCTCGAATATCAGCTCGCCGGAATCGATCGACTTGTAGCCGAGCTTCTCGAGCTTGCGGCCGACGCGGAAGCCTGGGCCCTTGGGTGCGATGAACAGGCTCATGCCGGTGTGGCGCGGCGTCGCCTCGGGGTTGGTCTTGACCAGCAGCGCGAAGCACGAGCCTTCGATGCCGTTGCTGATCCAGGTCTTGGTGCCGTTCAGCACGTAATGGTCGCCGTCGCGTCGTGCGGTGAGGCGGATCGCCTGCAGGTCGGTGCCGGCATCGGGCTCGGTGAGCGCCAGCCCGCCGCGGATCTCGCCCGACGCGAGCCTGGGCAGCCAGTGCTGCTTCTGCGGCTCGGTGCCGAACTTCTCGACCGCCAGCGCCAGCATCAGGTGGGAGTTGAAGATGCCGGTGAGCGCCATCCACACCGACGAGATGCGCATCACGATCTCGGCGTAGGTGCGGGCCGGCAGGCCGAGCCCGCCGTACTGCGGGCTGACCGTGGCGCCGAACAGCCCGAGCTCCTTCATCTGCTCGACCAGCTCGGCAGGCCAGCGGTCGGCATGGTCGAACTCCTTTACCCGCGGCGCCACCTCGCGCTCGACCCAGCGGTCGATGGTGGCGAGAAGCTGCGCCTCGTCGGCTTTGTCGATGGTGTGATGCGTGGGCGTATGATGGGTGGGCGTCTGATGCGGGGGGCTGTTCATGTCGATCCTCCGCCCGCGATCATGCCCGACCGCGCCGCGCCGACAAGCCCGGCCGACCTCAGGTCGAAATCTGGTTCATGTGGAGCGCGGACCTCCTGGTCCGCCCATCGTCATGAGCGGACCCGGAGGTCCGCGGTCCAATGAGTCGCAGCCTTCTGTCATCCCAAGCGCAGCGAGGGACCTTTGAGGCGCCAGGAAAGGTCCCTCGCTTCGCTCGGGATGACAGCCTGTGCTTGCGCCTCACCCTGAGTCATCATCGCCGGCCTTGGAGGATCCTCTAATGCCGCGGCACCTCGTGCCCGACCTTTTGGCGCCCGGACTCGACCTGGTCTTTTGCGGCACGGCGCCGAGCCCCGCCTCCTATCGGGCGCGCGCCTACTACGCCAACCCGGGCAACGCCTTCTGGGCGACGCTCAGCGCCGTCGGCCTCACCCCCGAGCGCTTCACGCCCGACCGCTATCCCGAGCTACTGGCGCTCGGCATCGGCCTCACCGATCTCAACAAGACCGAGTACGGCTCGGACCACGAGCTGTCGGCGCAGGCGATGGACGCGCGCGCCCTGCGCGCCAAGCTTTTACGCTTCAAGCCCGCCGCCGTCGCCTTCACCAGCAAGCATGCCGCGTCCTGGGCGCTCGGCGTGAAGTCGCCATCGTACGGCCGTCAGACGGAGCGCCTGGAAGGCGCCGTCGCCTTCGTGCTGGCCTCGCCCTCGGGCCGCGCGCGCTCGTTCTGGACCCTCGAGCCGTGGCGCGAGGTCGGCGCCTTCGTCGCCGAGCGCCGCCAGCGTCGCGAGCGCCCCACATGGCGAGCGACCGCATGACGAGTCGACTAAAACGCCGCGCCATGCTTGCCGCTGCGCTCGCCGCACCGGCCTTGGCGCGCGCGCAGGACGGCGGCAGCCTGCGCGAGCTGGCGCGGCGGGCGGCGATCTATTTCTTCCCGGTCTACGAGATGTACCGCACACGCTGGCGGTCGACGGTCGACGAGAGCAATCCCTTCCGCCAGAAGCTCAACCGCTTCCGCCATGTGCCGGTGCTGGCCGACCATCGCGCGCGGCTGGTGACCACGCCCAACAACGACACGCTCTATTCCTCGGCCTGGCTCGACCTCGCGCTCGAGCCCTTGTTCCTCACCGTGCCGCCGGTTGGCGATCTCTACTACAGCTACGCCTTGCTCGATCTCTACACCAACAACTTCGCCTATGTGAGCCACCGCCTCTATGGCGGCCATCCGCCGCCGCACATGATCGTCGGCCCGAGTTGGCAAGGCGATGCGCCGTCCGACGTTAAGCTCGTGCGCGCGCCCACCAACTCGGTGTGGCTGCTCGGCCGCCTACTGGTCGAGAGCCCGCACGAGCTCGAGCCGGTGCGCACCTTGCAGGCGCGCGTGCTGCTCGAGACGCCCGACATGCACAACGAGCGGCGCATCCTGGAAACCGGCGAGCTGATGCGCTCGCGCACGACCGCGTCGGCCGAGCCGGTCGCCGACTGGCCGGCGCCCAACCGCGACGATCCGTTCGACCTGTTCGAGGTGGCGGTGCGCACCTTGCGCGAGAGTCCCTTGTCGGAGCACGAGCGCGCCGTGCTGGAAACCTTCGCAGCCCTGAAGCTGCGGCCGGGCCGCAAGTTCGACCTGCGCGGCTTCAGCGAAGCGGAGCGGCGCCAGCTGCAGGCCGGCCTCGCGCAGGGCCTGGCGGAGATCCGCAGCAGCGCGGGCCGTCGCGGCCAGACTGTCGCCGGCTGGACCTATCCCGAGCACCAGCTGGGCAATTTCGGCGACGACTACCTCTATCGCGCCGTCGTTGCGCTGACCGGCCTCGGTGCACTGGAGCCGGCCGAGGCGGTTTACATCTCCTGCTCGAGCGACAGCGAAGGGCGGCCGCTGAGCGGCGCGGAACGCTACGAGCTCGCCTTCGCGCCCGACGCACTGCCGCCGGCGCGCGCCTTCTGGTCGCTGTCGATGTACGAGGTGACGCCCGACGGCCGTGCGTTCTTCGCCGACAATCCGCTCGGCCGCTATTCGATCGGCGATCGCAGCGAAGGCCTGCGCAAGGCGGCCGACGGCTCGCTCACCCTGTACCTGCAGCGCGAGCCAACCGACGCCGAGCACGCCGCGAACTGGCTGCCCGCGCCGCCCGGTCCGATGCGACTGGTGCTGCGCGCCTACGAGCCCGAGGCCGCGCTCATCGACGGTCGCTACCGCCTCCCCGCCGTGCGGCGCACTGCGCGTGCGCCGACGTAACTGTCACCCCGAGCGCAGCGAGGGGCCTTTAGGATGCAGAAAGGTCCCTCGCTTCGCTCGGAATGACAGTGAGGAAGGTTCAGCCCCCCGACTGCGCGCTGCGCGCTTCCTCCTCGGCCTTGGCTTCGATCGCTTCCATGTCGTCGTCGCTCAAGCCGAAGTGGTGACCGATCTCGTGGATCAGCACGTGGCGCACGATGTGCGGCAGGTCTTCGCCCGATTCGCACCAGTAGTCCAGGATCGGGCGGCGATAGAGATAGATGCGGTCGATGTCGTTGGCGACGTGACCGGCACCGCGTTCCATCATCGACACGCCCTGATACAGACCCAAGAGATCGAACGGCGTGTCGAGCTCCATTTCCTTCTCGACTTCGTCAGACGGGAAGTCGTCGATTTGAATGCGCACGTTGCCGACGTGGCGGCGGAACTCTTCGGGAATCGTCGCGAGCGCCTCGGCAGCGATCGCCTCGAAGTCCTCCTGAGTCGGCGCCGTGCCGAAGCAGGGCGTGCGCCGCGGATTGGTGAAGACCGGCATGACTCCCCCATATAGGACGCGAGCGCCGACGCCAAGAGGCGGTGGTGGACGAATCTGTCATCGCAGTTGGCGCGAGATTCGCATGGTCGCGCGCAGGGTCGCGTCCGCTTGCGATCCGCTCTAAGCTTGCGTCGGTCATGCTGCAGTTCTTCGTTCGACGTCTGATCGTGGCGCTTCTGGTCGCCGCGACCGTGATGACGTTGGCCTTCGTGCTCACGCGCCTCTCGGGTGATCTCGCGATCTCGATCGCCGGCCCCAATGCAACGCAAGCCGATGTCGACGCGGTGCGCAGGGCGTACGGGCTCGATCGTCCGCTGCTGGTGCAGTTCTTCGATTGGGTCGGGCGTGCGCTCACCGGCGATCTCGGCCAGAGCTACTTCTTCAAGACGCCGGTCTCGGCGCTGATCGCCGAACGCATGCCGGTGACCCTGACGCTCGGCCTCACCGGACTGGTGATCGCGCTCGCGGTGTCGTTGCCGCTCGGCATCCTGGCGGCGGTGCGCGAGAACACTGCGATCGATCGCTTGGTGCAGGTCGTGGCGCTGCTCGGCCAGGCGATGCCGTCGTTCTGGCTCGGCCTCCTGCTCATGATCGTCTTCGGCCTGCAGCTTGGTTGGCTGCCGATCTCCGGCACCGGCTCGTGGGACAACTACGTGATGCCGGGCGTCGTGCTCGCCTTCTCGGCGATCCCCGCGCTCACGCGATTGACGCGCGCCGGCATGATCCAGTCGATGGCCTCCGACTACATCCGCACGGCGCGCGCCAAGGGCCTGTCGCGCGCCTCGATCCTGCTCAAGCATGCGCTGCGCAACGCGGCGATCCCGGTGGTGGCGATCACCGCGGTGCAATTGGGCTTCATGCTGGGCGGCTCGATCGTGATCGAGCAGGTGTTCGCGCTGCACGGCGTGGGCTTCCTCGCCTGGGAGAGCATCGGCAAGAACGACTTCCCCGTCGTGCAGGCGGTCGTCCTGGTGCTGGCGGTGATCTATGTCGCCCTCACCATGCTGGCCGACCTGATGAACGCCGTGCTCGATCCCCGGCTGCGCGCCTCATGATGGTGGCGTCATGAGCATCGCCACGGCGAGCCGCGGCGCGCGGCGCGGCGAGAGGCGCAGCCCACGGCGTGGTTGGCGCAGCGCCAGCACCTGGATCGGCGCCGCCATCGTGGCGATTGCCGCCTTCTGCGCCGTCTTCGCGCCGCTCTTGATGCCGCACGATCCGTTCGCCCAAGACCTCGGCAAGCGGCTGCTGGTGCCGTTCTGGATGGAGGGTTCGGACCCCGAGCATCTTTTGGGCACCGACCAGCTCGGCCGCGACTATCTCTCGCGGCTGATCTACGGCTGCCGCATCTCGATGCTGATCGGCGTCACGGTCAGCGTGGTCTCGGGCGTGATCGGCATCACCCTCGGCGTGCTCGGCGGCTTCTTCGGCGGACGCGTCGACGATGCCGTGCTGTTCGCCATCACCACCCGGCTCTCCATTCCCGTCGTGCTGGTGGCGCTGGCCGTGGTCGGCCTGCTCGGCAGCTCGATGACCTTGCTGGTGGCCACCCTCGGCCTGCTGTTGTGGGATCGCTTCGCGGTGGTGGCGCGCTCGACCACCATGCAGGTGCGCAACCTCGACTTCGTGGCCGCCGCCTGGTGCGCCGGCTGTTCTCGCTTTCGCATCCTTTTACACGAGGTGCTGCCCAATATCGCAAGCCACCTGGTCGTCGTGGCGACGCTCGAGATCGCGCTCGCGATCCTGCTCGAGGCGGCCTTGTCGTTCCTCGGGCTCGGCGTGCCGCCGCCGCTGCCCTCGTGGGGGCTGATGATCGCCGAGGCCAAGGACTACATGTTCTTCAGCCCCTGGGTCATCGTCATCCCGGGCGTCGCGCTGTTCGTGCTGGTGCTCGGCATCAACCTGTTCGGCGACGGGTTGCGCGACAGCTTCGGCGCGAGGTCCGATCCGTGACGGCGCTGCTCGAGATCGAGCAGTTGCAGGTGAGCTTCGGCAGCACCGCCGCGGTGCGCGGCGCCTCGCTCAGCGTCGCGCGCGGCGAAACCCATTGCCTGGTGGGCGAATCGGGTTGCGGCAAGTCGGTGACCGCGCTTTCGGTGATGAACCTGCTGGCCCCGAACGCAAGGCGGTCGGCGAAGCGCCTGGCGTTCGAAGGCCAGGACCTGCTCGGCTTGTCGGACTCCGGCATGGCGAATCTGCGCGGCAACGCCATGGCCATGATCTTCCAGGAGCCGATGACCAGCCTCAATCCGGCCTACACGGTCGGCTCGCAGATGACCGAGGTGCTGCGTCGGCACAAGCGCGCCAGCCAGCGCGCCGCGACCGACCGCGCCGCCGACCTTTTGGCGCGCGTCGGCATCACCGCGCCTGGATTGCGGCTCGGCCAGTTCCCGCACCAGCTGTCGGGCGGCCTGCGCCAGCGCGTGATGATTGCCATGGCGCTGATGTGCGAGCCGCGCCTGCTGATCGCCGACGAGCCGACCACCGCGCTCGACGTCACCGTCCAGGCCCAGATCCTGCGCCTGCTCAGCCGTCTGCAGCGCGACCTCGGGCTCGGCATGCTGCTGATCACCCACGATCTCGGCATCGTGGCCCGCGTGGCGCACCGCGTGTCGGTGATGTACGCGGGTGAGGTGGTCGAGAGCGCGCCGACCGCCGAGCTGTTCGCCAACCCACGCCATCCTTACACCCAAGGCCTGCTGCGCTGCGTGCCGGTGCCGGGCCGGATCAAGCGCGACGAGCCGCTGGGCTCGATCCCCGGCACCGTGCCGCGCATCGCGCCGGGCTTCGCCGGCTGCGCCTTCCGCGAGCGCTGCGCGTTCGCCGACGAGAGCTGCAGCAGCGCCATCCCGCGCCACCGTCCGAGCGCCGCGCACGACTTTTTATGTCGGCTGCCGGCATGAACGCCGCCTCATGACTGCAATCGAGCTTGGCAATGTGCGCAAGACCTTCCGCGTCAAAGGCGGACTGCTGGGCGCCGACCGTCACGTCGTCGCCGTCGACGACGTCTCGTTCGCGGTGCCCACCGGCGGCGTGCTGGGCATCGTGGGCGAGTCGGGTTGCGGCAAGTCCACGCTGGCCCGCCTGATCCTCGGGCTGCTCCAGCCCGATCGCGGCAGCATCGCGGTCGAAGGCCAGCGCGTCGCGGCGATGGACCGACGCGCCCGCGCGCGGCTGATCCAGCCGGTGTTCCAGGACCCGTTCGCCTCGCTCAATCCGATGACGCGGGTGCGCGACATCGTCGCCATGCCTTTGAAGGCGCAGGGCAACTTCGGCGCAGCCGATGTTCGCAGGCGGGTCGACGAGATGCTGGCGCGGGTCGGGCTGAGCGCCGAGATGGGACGCCGGCTGCCCGCCGAGCTGTCGGGCGGCCAGCGGCAGCGCGTGGCGATCGCGCGGGCACTGGTGCTGCGGCCGCGCATCGTGGTGTGCGACGAGCCGACCAGCGCGCTCGACGTCTCGGTCCAGGCGCAGATTTTGAACCTGCTCGCCGAGCTGCGCCGCGAGCTCGGCCTCACCTATCTCTTCATCAGCCACAACCTCGCGGTCGTCGAGCATGTCGCGAGCGAGGTTGCCGTCATGTATCTCGGCCGCTTCGTCGAGCGCGCGCCGACCGAGCGGCTGTTCGGCGAGCCCGAGCATCCCTACACGCGCGCGCTGCTGGCCTCGGTACTGACGCCCGAACCGGGGCTCGGCGTGCCCGATGTCGGGCTCGGCGACACGCTGCCCGACCCCGCGAACATTCCCGCGGGCTGCCGCTTCCACCCGCGCTGCCCGATCGCCGAGCCGCGCTGCGCGGTGGAGTCGCCGCCGCTCAAGGCGCGGCCGGGTGGCGGCGTGGAGTGCTTGCTGGTGTGACCCTGTCTTCCCGAGCGAAGCGAGGGATCCTTAAGGCAACAGGAAGGATCCCTCGCTTCGCTCGGGATGACAGAGCTGCGCTCGGGATGACAGAGCGGCGTTTGGGATGACAAAGGGGCGCTCGCGATGACAGCCCGTACCTACTTCCACTTCGCGAGATAGAAGCGTGGCAGCTCGTCGGGGTAGGTCTTGAAGTCGAGCGCCTTGGCGAAGGCGTAGGTGTTCACGTAAGTGTTGATCGGCAGCCAGTAGGCCTTCTCGGTCGCGATCTTGATCGCCGCCGAATAGGCCTTCTTGCGTGCCTCCGGATCGGAGGTGGCGCCGCCTTCGGCGACCAGCTTCTCGAGCTCGGGATCCTTCGAGTAGTTGTCGTTGGCGTCCTTGCCGAACATCACCGGGAAGATCGCCGACACGTCGTTGATCGAGTAGCTGCCCCAGCTGCCCATGTAGAGCGGCGCCTCGCCGTGCCACGCCTTCTGGATCGCCGGCGCCACCTGCATCTGGTTGATCTTGGCTCGGATGCCGACCGCCTGGAGGTAGTTCTGCACCGCCGCCGGCCACGAGGTCGGCTGCACGTAGGTCAGGAGCTCGGTCTCGAAGCCGTTTGGGAAGCCCGCTTCGGCGAGCAGCGCCTTGGCCTTGGCCGGATCGTAGTCGTACAGGACGGCGGCATTGGCATCGCAGCCGAACTGGCTCGGAAAGCACGGGGCCGGCGGCACGCGGCTGCCGCCGCCGACCAGCTTGTCGGCGAACGCCTTGCGGTCGACTGCATGCCAGATGGCCTGCCGCACGTTGAGCTTGGTCAATGGATTGTCGGTGCCCGAGCGGCCGGCGGCGTCGATCGACAGATAGCCGATGCGCATCGACTCCTGCCGCACCGCCTGCAGGAACGGCGTGCGGTTGATGTTGTCGGCCTGATCGGGGTTGATGTTCCAGATCCAGTCGGTGCGCTGGGCCAAGAGCTCGGTGACCTCGGTGGCGAGGTCGGGCACGAAGCGCACGTGCAGGGTCTTGATGGCGGGCTTGCCCTTGGGCGAGCCGGTCCAATAGTCGTCGAAGCGCTCAAAGACGACCTCCTTGCCCTGCTCGTTCTTGACGATCTTGTAGGGCCCGGCGCCGACCGGCCTGGCGGCGAAGCCTTCCGGGCCGACCTTCTCGCGATAGGCCTTGGGATGGATCGGCGTCACCATCGCAAGATATTCAAGCGCCGCGGGCGTCGGCCGCTTCATGCGGATGCGCACCGTCCAATCGCCCGTCTTCTCGGCCTTGTCGATCCAGGAATAGTTCGATGGCGTGGCGACCTTGCTTTCGGGGTTGGCCGCCATGTTGATGGTGTAGACGACGTCATCGGGCGAGAGCGTGCTGCCGTCATGGAACTTCACGCCCTGACGGATGGTGAGGTCGAGCGAATTGTCCTCGGCGAACTTCCAGTCGGTGGCGAGCGCCGGCTTGATGGCGAAGGTGTCGGGATCGCGATGCACCAGCATGTCCCACGCCTGGTGCGCCAGGATCAGGCCGGTGCGCTGGCTGTTGAAATACATGTCGACGTTGGGCACTGCGTCGATGAACTGGATACGGAGCGTATCGGCGCCCTTCTGTGCGAAGGCGGACGGTGCCACGGCGGAGCCGGCGGCGGCCAGCAGGGCGGTACGGCGGGACAGTTTCACGAAAAGCCTCCTGGAGTTCGCCGAGCCTAGGCTCACGCCCGCGAATGAGGCAAGCTTCACGCCACTGAGAGGAGGAGCCGATGACTGCCAAGCTGAGCGGCCAGGCGCGCAGCGATGCGCTGAAGGGCCTCAAGGAGTGGAAGGAAGTGCCGGGGCGCGACGCCATCCAGCGCAGCCTGAAGTTCGCCGATTTCACCCAGGCCTTCGCTTTCATGACGCGGGTGGCGCTGGCCGCCGAGAAGGCCGACCACCATCCGGAATGGTCGAACGTCTACAACCGGGTCGACATCGTGCTCTCGACGCACGACGCGGGCGGCCTCAGCGACAAGGACGTGGCGCTGGCCAAGCACATCGATTCGATCGTCTGATGGCTACTGCGACGTGACGTTGCCCTGGGCGTCGACCATCAGCAGCACCTTGGTGCTGCCGCGCAGGCCCTCGGCATACCACAAGCCGTTGTCGCCCTTGCGTAGCACCTTGACGCCCTTGTAGCCGTCGGCCTCGACAGCCGCCTTGGCTGCCGCGCCGCCGACGGCGTCATTGGCTCCCGCGCCATCGCTGCCCATGGCGGCCGGCGCTTTTGCCTCCTCCTGCTGGGGCGACTGCTGCTCCTCGGCGGGCGGCACCTCGATCGTCGGCCGCGACTTGATCAACAGCGGGACGGGCGCCTGGTGCACCTCGACGGTCGGTTTGACAGGGGACGCGCTTTGCTCCGGGGCCGGCGACGCCTGGGCAAGCACGGGCTTGCTCTCGGCAGATGCAGCCGGACGCGGCACGTGCGCCGTTGGCGCCAAGCCCAGTGCGCCGGCTACTCCTGCGACCAGTACTGCTGTCGCCAATGTCCCGAAGTTGCGTTTCATCTACCGGCCGCCCGAATAAGGCCTCCTCAACCGCAGGAGAACGAAAGGCGAGCACCCGCGTTCCACGCGCAAGGCTCGCACCTGGAACGAATTCTTTTCGGGCAAGTGTAAGGGATCATTGCGACAAGTCCGCCTCACCCTCGCCGTGATGTGCGCGGCTGCCCCAGACCCGCGCCCAGGCACGCGAGAACTCGGCACCGAGCAGGAAGATCTGCGCTGAATAGAAGATCCACAATAGGAGCACAATCAGCGCGCCGGCCGCCCCGAAGCTCGAGGCTACGTTGCTGCGGCCGATATAGAGCGCGATCACGTACTTGCCACCGGCGAACAGCATGGTCGCCACCAGGGCGCCGGTGCGCACGTCGTGCCACGCCACCGGCGTGTCGGGCAGCACCTTGTACATGGCAGCGAACAGCGCCCATACCAGCACGGTCGACAGCACGAAATCGAGCGCCGACAGCCCCGACTCGAGCGCAGGAAAGACCCCGTGCAGATAGGTCGACAGCGCCGTCAGCGCGGCACTCACCACCAGCGAGACGATGAGCACGAAACCGAAGCATGCGACCAGGCCGAGGCTCGCCAACCTGGCGCGCAGCAGCCGCGTCAGGGTCGACCGCGGGGTCGCAATGTTCCATACCACATTCAGCGAAGACTGTACCTCGCCGAACACGCCGGAGGTCGAAAGGACGATCGTGGCGATGCCGATCAGAGTGGCGATCTTCCCGGTCATGCGGTCCGACGCACTGCGCACCATGCCCTGCAGGGTCTCCGCCGTGTCGCGGCCCATCAGGCCGCTCAGTTCGTTGACGATGGCGCCCTGCGCAGCATCAGGCCCGAACACCAGGCCCACAATGGCGATCACGACCAGCAGGACGGGAGCCACCGAGAACAGAGTGAAGTAGGCGATCGAGGCGCCGCGGCTCCAGGCATCGTCGGCGACGAAGCCCTCGACGGTGAGGCGCACGACCAACCATAACCGCCCCAGCACGGATTTGGGGGCCGTTGGCGAGCGCGGCAGCGCGGAGGCCGCAGGAGCCACGGCTCACGCCCGCGCCGCCTCGGGACAGATCCCGCCGCGCCAAGCGTGCCGCACTTGCGGCGCGACGAGCTGGCCTCGCGCCGATCGACGGCGGATCCCGGTGAGCTTTTCAACGGCGCGCGTCAGTCGCTCGGCAACCGGCATGGCGGGCCTCCGTAAGACCAACGCGCCTGACGGCGGGAGGCTGCCGTCACTCACGGGGAGTGTGTCTAGCGTCGAGGGTCGAGGGGACTGCGAGCTCGTGGAGGAAACCGGCGGGGCGCCGGTCGCCTTGCTGCGATCCTGTCACAGGCCAAACGGCCAAGTCCCGGGCGCGTCGGTACGCTGCGACGTGGGCAGCGGCGTTACGGCCGTGGTGCGGTCGAACCACACGAAGGCGTCGAACTGGCCCGGCAGCTCGACCTCGGCATAGTGGCTCTGCAGCTCGCTCTCGGGGCGATAGATCACCCCGATGAACCGCTCCAGCCGGGGTGCGCGCAGCCGGCGGCGCAACTCGCCCGGCGTGTCAAGATACAGGACGGCCTGGGGCACGCCGGCATCGTGGAACTGCCGCTCGACGCTGTCGACGCGCGACGGCCGCACCTCCTTGACCTCCATCGGTCCGTCCCAATCGGACGCCGCCGCGACCGTGCCGCTGTGCGTGCCGAAGCCGATCAGCGCCGCGTCGTCCGCGAAGCGGCGCCGGACCAGCTCGCCAAGATTGAGCTCGCCGCGAACGCGGCCCATGTCGGTGAAGCGCGCATCGCCGATGTGCGAGTTGTGCGCCCACACCACCCCCTTGGCGGCGCTGCCGCGATGCTCGAACAGCCGGGTCAGCGTGTCGAACATGTGCCGATCGCGCAGGTTCCAGCTCTCGGCGTTACCGTAGTACAGGGCGCGGTAGTAGCGCGCGGCCGAGGCGACGAGGCGAGCATTCTGAGCGGCGTCGAAGAACTGCTCGCCGTCGCGGGCGGCGTACTGCAGGCGCTTGCCCAGCAGGTCCTGCAGGTTGGCCACCATCTCGGCCTCGCACTCGCGGTATCGCTCGCTCAGCACAGCGCGACCATAAACCGTCGGATCGTGCTGCCACGGCGTCAGGCAGCCGTAGCGCTCGCGCGCCACCTTGGCGGCCGCCGGATCGACCTTGTCGAGGTAGGCCAGCACCGCAGCGATCGAATCCGACGGGCTATAGATGTCGAGCCCGAAGAAGGCCGCGCGGCGTTCCGCCGGCAGCGTCGCATTGTGCCGGCGCAGCCAGTCGGCGAAGGCCGCGACGTCGGTATTGCGCCACAGCCACGTCGGGAAACGATGCAACGCGATGGGCGTGCCGGAACGCGTCGGCAGATGGCGAACGTAGCGGTCGATGCCGGCGGCCTCCGGCCAGTCGGCCTCCACCGCCACGAAGCTGAAACCGTGGCGCTCGATCAGCCGGCGCGTGATCGCGGCCCGGGCGCGATAGAACTCCGAGGTGCCATGGCTCGCCTCGCCGAGCAGCACGACCTTGCGATCGCCATAGCGGTCGAACAGGCCGCCAAACTCGGGATCGCCGAGATCGGGCAACGCCTGCTCGCCGGCACGGACCAGCTGCGGCAGCCCGAGCGGCGTCGGGCGTGCCGGGCGGTCGCGCGCCTCGTCCTCGGTCCATCCTTCTTCACCGATCAACGGCACGAAGCGGACGTCCTCGATCCCTTCCTGGTGCCAGGTCTCGGGACCGGTTCGGGTGAGGCGGATCAACATCTGCGCGCTGCGTGTCGGACCGACCGGCATCACCAGCCGGCCGCCGACGGAAAGCTGGCCGCGCAGGCTGTCAGGCACGCGCGGGCCACCCGCGGTGGCGATGATGGCGTCGAACGGCGCCTGCTCGGGCCAACCGAGCGTGCCGTCGCCGGTGCGTACATCGACGTTGCGATAGCCGAGCTGTTCCAGGCGGGCCCGCGCAAGGTCGGCCAACGCCGGATGCCGCTCGATGGTGAACACCCGCTCGGCCAGCTCGCTCAACACCGCGGCCGCGTAGCCCGAGCCGGCCCCGATCTCGAGCACCTTGTCGCCGGGGCCGATATGCGCGGCATCGGCCATGCGCGCCACGATATAAGGCTGCGACATGGTCTGGCCTTCTTCGATCGGCAGCGGCGTGTCCTCGTAGGCGAACTCACGCAGGGCGTCGGGCAGGAACGCCTCGCGCGGCACCTTCTCCATCGCCGCCAGCACGCGCAGGTCGCCGACGCCGCGGCCTGCGATCTGGCGGCGGACCATGCGGCGGCGCGGATCGAGCGACAGCGCCATGACCGCGAGCCCCTTACGACCGCTCCTATTTCGACTTCGACCTCGACTTGCTCGGCTTCGAGGAGGTGGGCTGCTTCTCCAAGTTGCCGGGCTCCATGTTGCCGGGCGCCACGTGCCGGGGATCGCCCGCGCGGCCTTCGTCCTCGGCCGCCTTCAGCTCGGCCGCTTCCCGGCCGTCGAGCGCGCGCTCGGCTTCCTTGGCGGCCTCTTCGGCCTTGCCCTTCTTCAGGAACTCGGCGGTCGCATCGTTGTAGGCGCGGGCGCCGCTGTAGCTGCCCTCACCCTCGATCTTGTTGTCCTTGTCGGCCTTCTTGTCCATTGAGCGCTCCTGCTGATTGGCTTGATCCAGCAAACGCAAGCCCATGGCCAAGGTTACGCCGTCATTTGTCGAGCCCTGCTTCCCGCAGGTAGCGTGCTACACCCGGATGCAGGCGGCCGGCGGGTGTAACGGCCAGCGTGTTGGCGAGCGTCGTCTCGGCGAGCTGCGCTGGGCGATGGCCGGCCTTCTCGACGGCGTGCACTGCCTTGGCGAGGCGCCAGGCAATCGACTCGTCGAGCGACGGCCGCGCCATCACAAAGCTCCACGAGCCGACCGAAACGATATCGTCATCCTGGCCGGGAAAGCTGTGCGCCGGCTGGATCACGCGCTTCAAGAAACTGTGCTTGGCGAGAATGCGGACGATCTCGTCGTTGCTTGGCGCAATGAAGCGCGCGCCCTTGTCGCTCGTGGCGACCGTCATGAAGCCGGGCCAACCCGCACCACCGCCCCACAGCGCCGCGGCCCGGCCATCGAGAACCATGGACGGCCCGTCACCGGCTCGCTCCAGATAGATCGGCTGGAAATCGCGAGCGGCATCGAGGCCGAGGCCATCCATGGCGTAGCGACCGAGGATCACCAGACCCGAACCGCGCGCGCCCCAGGCGATCGGTTTGCCCTTGAGGTCGGCGATCGAACGGTAGGCGAGATCGGCGCGCACGACGAACATGCCGGCCGTCGCATACATCGCCGTGACGACCTTGAGGTCGGCCGGCGGTCGACCGATGCCCGACAGGGCCTCGTGCACCACCTCGCCCTGCACCAGGGCGATGTCGAGGCGGCCCTCCTCCAGCATGGGCACGTTCTCGGTGCTGCCCTTGGTGTTGATCTGCTCGATCTCGAGCCCGGGATCGACGCCCTGCACGGAAGCGACGAACGCTGCGCCGTAGACCGGAAAGCCGCCACCCGGCGTGGCCGTGCCGAGCCGGATCTTCACGATCTCGGTCCGCACTGGCTCGGCCCGCGCCGGTGCTGCCCAAGCGAGCGCGCCGCCGGCAACGAAGGTCCTGCGTTGCAGCAAAGGACTAGTGCGAACCATGGCATTGCTGGACCTCGATCGTGACATGCGAGAGCCGTCGCAGGCTCGCGAGCCGCACTTTGTACGCCTCGACCGGCTGCGGCGCATCGGACACCAGGGAGGCGATCGCCGCATAATGGCCGGGCCCGACGCGCCAGACATGCAGGTCGCTCAGCCGGTCGCTGCCGGTCTCGAGTCGCGTGCGGATGTCCTGTCCGAGGGCGCGATCGGGCGTCGCATCTAGCAGCACGGCGCCGGCGTCGCGCATCAGGCCGACGGCCCATTGGGCGATCACCAGAGCGCCGACGATGCCGATCAGGGGATCGGCCCATGTCCAGCCATAGGCCCACGCCGACAGCAGGCCGACGATCGCCAGGACGGAGGTCAGCGCGTCGGCCACGACGTGCCAGAAGGCGGCACGCAGGTTGTGGTCGTGGTCGTGATGATGGTCCTCTGTCATCCCGAGCGAATGCGAGGGATCCTTCCTGTGTGGCGTTAAGGATCCCTCGCTGCGCTCGGGATGACAGTCGTCGTGGTCGTGTTCATGGTCGTGCCCGTGGCCATCGTCGTGGCCATGCTCATGGCCGGCGCCCAGCAGCCAGGCGCTGGCGAGATTGACCAGCAGGCCGACCGCGGCGATCGCCGTCGCCTCGGGGTAGTGGATGGTCACCGGCTCGAACAGCCGCAACGCCGATTCGACGCCGATGCCGAGCGCGATCATGGCCAGCACGATGGCGCTGGCGAAGCCCGCGAGGTCGCCGAGCTTGCCGGTGCCGAAGGCGAAGCGCGGATCGCGCGCATGGTTGCGGGCAAAACGGTAGGCGAAGGCGGCGATGCCGAGCGCCGCAGCGTGGGTCGACATGTGCCAGCCGTCGGCCAGCAGCGCCATCGAGCCGAAGATCGAGCCGCCGGCGATCTCGGCCACCATCATGGTCGCGGTGAGAGCGACGACGGCCCAGGTCCGGCGCTCGTTGCGGTCGTGCGCCTCGCCGAGAAACACATGCTCGTGGCGCCAGTCGTCGAGTGTATGGCTGTGCATTGGGACCTACTTCTGCAGATACGGCTCGACCTTGCCGGTGAGCTTGATGGTGAGCGGATTGCCCTTGCGATCGACCGTCTTGCCGACGGCGACGCGGATCCAGCCTTCGCTCACGCAATATTCCTCGACATTGGTCTTCTCCTGGCCGTCGAAGCGGATACCCACTCCGCGGCTCAGCAGCGCCTCGTCGTAATGCGGGCTCTTGGGGTTGGTCGACAGGCGATCGGGCAACTCGGGTGGCGTCATGGCACTGATCATGTGATGGGGTGAATGGGGTTCATAGCATTCCGGGCCGTCGAACGGGAGGCGGCCGGGTCACCGCGGACAGGTCTGTGACGCGAAGGCCTCGTTGAGGAATCGCGCGAGCCGCAGCCCGCCGACGGCCAGCTGTCGGTCGAGAACCGGCAGCACGGCCCGATAGTAAATGTCGGTGAGAATGTTGTTTGCGGGCTTGGCCGCCCACACGACTTGGGCCGCCTTGTGCGCTTCCTGGGCCCAATCGACCGGCGTTCCGCCCTCTGCGCCGGCCGCATCGGGAGATTTCAGCCAGCCGTTCTCCAGCCGCTCCACGTAGCTGCCCCAGGCGAACACGGTCTTCTGGATCAGCACGACGTCCCACACGGCATGGAAGTTCGCGAAGTCCGTGGTCGGCGCGCAGGACCCGGTGCAGACCAAGCCCCTCATCTGGATCTTGACGAAGATCTCGTTGCCGCCCTGCTCCTCGAGAACCGTGTGCAGCGGCTGTTGAACGTCACCCACGAAGTGCACGGCGAACTTGAGCGCGTTCAGCTGCTCCTCGCCCGTCTTGCAGCGCACGTCGCTCTTGATGCGCTCGAGCTCGGCGATGATGCAGTCTCCGTTGGCGGCGTCCGGCTTGCAGTCGCGCGCCGGATCGTAGGCGTTCGCTTGCAGCGGGATGTCGACGAAGTGCCAGTTCGCCGTTTCGGCATGGGTCGCGCGGTAGTCGTCGGCCCAGCTGGCAAACGACGCCAGGGAGGCATGCGCCAGCGTGGGCGATGCCTGTCTCAGGATGTTCGCGATCGCTGAACGCGCGTTGTCGTCCAGCCGGCGCTGGGCAATCTCCGCCACGATCGAATGCCCGTCCTCGCCCCAGGCCAGAGCCTCGGTCGCGATGGCGCAGCCGACTACGGCCGCCAGTGCCGGGGCTGCCAGTGCGAGTGCTCTCATCGTTTCTCTCCTAGTGCCGATGCCGATGGTGCTCGTCCGGCGTGTGCGCGTGAGCGTGCTCGAACGGTTCATGGCGATGCCAGTGGCTGTGGGGCTCCTCACCCAGGTCTTCCACGCCATGGTCATGCTGATGATGCTCGTCGTGAACGTGCGCATGGTCGTGCGCCATCGCGTCGTGCGTGTGCGGGTGGTCGTGATGCTCGGTGATGTGCAGCCAAGAGCCGATCGCCATGAGCGCACCGGCAACCATGAGCTGAGGCGTCAGAGGATCGCCCAGCGCCAGGACCGCGACGGCCGCGCCGAAGAAAGGCGCCGTCGAGAAGTACGCGCCGGTCCGGGCGGTACCGAGGTCGCGCAGCGCCAGCACGAACAGCGCCAAGCTCGCGCCGTAGCCCAACATGCCGACGACGGCAGCCATTACGACCGACAAGGGCGCCGGCAGCATCGCCCCGATCCACCACGCGAGAAGGATGTTGAACGGACCGGCGATCACGCCTTTCAGCTCGACGATCTGCAGCGGGTCGGCGAGCGAGACCTTGCGCGTCAGGTTGTTGTCGAGCGCCCAGGCCACGCAGGCGCCGACGATCGCCAACGGCCCGATCAGGCTTTTCAGCGTCGGTGTCCCGGTCCAGGACAGCACCAA
The DNA here is from genome assembly GCA_019235415.1 of Alphaproteobacteria bacterium. Taxonomy (GTDB): domain Bacteria; phylum Pseudomonadota; class Alphaproteobacteria; order Reyranellales; family Reyranellaceae; genus Reyranella. The sequence continues at coordinate 7,994 of JAFAKN010000069.1, read as the reverse complement.
CGCGCCCGCCACCAGACACGCCATGCCAAGCGCAATCCGGCGATCGAAGCTCTCGTGAAAGACGAACCAGGCCATGAGCGCCGTCGCCACGCCCTCCAAGGTCAGGAGCAGCGAGGCCGCGGAGGCTTCGGTCCGCGCCAGGCCGAGCATGAGGAGCAATGGCCCTACGACGCCACCGGCTACGATGGCACCCGCGAACCAAGCCAGGTCCTTCCTGGTCAACGCCGCTTGTTGGGCGAGGCCACCACTCGCGACCGCAGGTAGCAGGCGGCGGAACACCGCCGCCCCCAGACCTGCGCCGCAGTAGAGCAGGCCCGCCAGCATTGCGGGCTCCGTCGATCCGAGCAGCGCTTTGGCAGCCGGCGTCGAGACGCCGAACAGCAACGCCGACAGCAGGGCGTAGACGATCGGTCTGGCTTTCATCGGCTCATTGTCCACCGCTGGCTCGTTGTGGGCAGTCGACCATTCGACCGTCGGCCATGTCCGCCCCTTTCCAACCCTTAAAACTGTCCTAAACTTGCCGTGCTTGTCGTTTGGTCAAACAGCGGCCCCTGCCGCTGTAAGGTGACGACGTGCGGCTGTTGATCATAGAGGATGAAGCCCGGATCGCCGAGATCCTGCAGTCGGCGCTGTCGCGCGCCGGCTTCACCGTCGACGCCGTGGACCTGTGCGACGATGGCAGGGCGGCACTGGCGGCCAACCCGTACGACGCCGTGATCCTCGACCTCGGCTTGCCGGACGGCGACGGCCTGGCGCTTCTCAAAGAAATGCGCGCCGCCGGAAATACCGTGGCCGTCCTGGTGCTCACGGCGCGCGACGCCGTCGAGCATCGCGTCGCAGGCCTCGATGCCGGCGCCGACGACTACCTGATCAAGCCGTTTGCGGTCGCAGAGGTGATCGCCCGCATCAAGGCGCTGCTGCGCCGGCCGGAGGGCGCGCTGGGCGCGACGTTGCGCAGCGGCAACATCGCCTTCGACACGATCGGTCGCGACCTGCGCGTCGGCGAGAGCGTGCTGGTCCTCCCCCGGCGCGAGAGCGCCATCCTGGAGCATCTCATGCGCCGAGCCGGCCGCGTGGTCCCCAAGACGGTACTGGAGGAAAAGCTTTACGGCATCGACGACGAGCTGGGCTCGAACGCCATCCCCGTGCATGTCCATCATCTGCGGCGCAAGCTTTTAGACAACGGCGCCACCGTCGAGATCCACACTGTGCGCGGCGTCGGCTATCTCCTGGTCGACGGCGCGACGTGACTTCCCGCCTGCGCTCGCTGCAGCTTCGCCTGGTGGTGCCCCTGGTGGCGCTGTTCGTCGCCGGCGCGGCGGTGATGATCGGCTTCATTGTCTGGCGCGCCTACGATACCGCTGACTCGCTGGCGGACCGCGAGCTCAGCCTGCGCGCGACCGACCTCGCCAACGCGATCAGCCGCCAGCCCGACGGCAGCGCCCGCCTCGAGCTGCCGCAGGCCCTGCGCGACGCCTACGGATCTCGGCCGGACGCCGACATCTTCGCCGTGCGCAGCGCCGAGGGCCGGCTGATTGCCGCCTCGCCTGCCGCATTCGGCGCGCTTGTCGAGCGCTGGCCGGCAGCGACCGAGGACGCCGGATATTTTCATCTTCCAGAGCTTGCCGGCATGGCGCAGGACTACTACGGCCTCGGCCTCAGGCTCGACAGCGCCGCGGGGCCTGTTTCCGTGTGGGTCGGACGCAGCAGCGGCAGCACCGCGCTCGTCCATTCGATGCTCGAGGAATTCGTCTTCGACATCGCCTGGGTCATTCCCCTTTTCATGCTGCTGACGCTCGGCATCGCCATCCTCGCCATCCGCCGCGCGCTGCGGCCGGTCCGCGAACTATCGAACATCGCGGGCTCGATCGGCCCGAGCACGACCGCGGTTCGCCTGCCCCAGGCCAGCCTGCCCAGCGAGATGGAGCCGCTGGTGGCAGCCGTGAATCGCGCCCTCGACCGCCTCGAGCAGGGCTTCGCCGTGCAACGGCAGTTCACCGCCGACGCCGCGCACGAGCTGCGCACGCCGCTTGCCATCGTCACCGGCGCGCTCGACGGCATGCCGGCATCCCCCGACGTCGAGGCACTCAAGCTCGACGTCGCGCGCATGAACCGCCTGGTCGAGCAGCTGCTGAGCGTCGCTCGCCTTGATGCGATCGCACTCGACGTATCGGCCACGGTCGACCTCAACGACGTCGCGCGCCAAGTGGTCGCCAACTTGGCGCCGTGGGCGGTGGCCCAGTCGCGCACGCTCGCCTTCGTCGCGGCCGAGCGGCCCGTCCTGGTCAAAGGCAACGTCTATGCGATCGACGACGCCATTCGCAATCTGGTCGAAAACGCGGTCGCACATGCGCCGACCGGCAGCGAGATCGTCGTCAGCACGCAGGCCGATGGCAGCGTCACCGTCGGCGACTGCGGTCCGGGCGTTCCTGAGCAAGACCGCGAGCGGATCTTCGAGCGCTTCTGGCGCGGCAAGGCCGCACCGGCGCACGGCGCAGGCTTGGGGCTGGCCATCGTCGCGGAGATCATGAAGGCCCATGGCGGCAGCGCCAGGGTGACGGCCGGCCCGCAAGGCGGCGCCGTCTTCACGCTTGCCTTTCCCATGGCAGCAAACCTTCGTTGATCCGCCGTCTTTGTGACTCCTCACAATCGCAGATCATGGATCATGCCGACGATCGCCAGCCCGGAGATCAGGAGAAGCAGCAGGACGACTTTGCGGAATGTTGCCTCGTCCAGCTTGCCGTACAGCGCCCAGCCAAGAAGGGTGCCGAAGATGAGCGCCGGTAGCCCCATGAGAAACAGCCGAGTCGTCGACGAGGTCACAAGGCCGGCCTCGCCAAGCGCCAGGAGCGACAGAATGAACGTCGCGAACGCGGTCGGTTGATGCACCCCTCGCTGTTCGTCGCGCGTCCATCCGCGCACGGTCGTCCAGATGACCGGCAGAATGCCGCCAAGCCCAGTCGACGCGCCGAGCACACCGTTGAGAACGCCAACGCCGGCGTCTCCACCGCGTCCCAGTTCCTTTGTCACGGGAAATTTCGGCCGCGTCAGATTGTAGAGACTGAACGCGATCAGAAGCACGCCGACGCTGGCACGGATGTAGGCGGGGCGCGCGAATTCCAGAATCAGGATCCCGACCGGAATACCCAACGCACTGCCGACTACGAAGGGAAGAAGCCTTTTGTAATCGATGGCCTCCCGCAGCCGCCACGTCGCATAGCCCTGAACCAACAAGGCGTAGGCGACAATGAGCGTGGTCGTCTCCGCGGGCGGCAAAGCAAACAGCCAAATGCTCGCGGCGACCATCCCGAACGCGAAACCTGCCAAGCCGGTGACGAACGCAGCCGCGAACGTGCCGAGCAGGAAAATCGTCGACTCGAGTGAAATCGAGAAGTCCATGCCGACACCCCCGCAGTTGTCGGTCTCTATTCTCGGCTACTCGTCGTCATCGTCGTCATCGTCCATCAGCCTGCCGGTCTGGGCATTGACGACGATCTTGCCGGCCTTGCCGTCCTTGCTTCCCGAGGCTTCGAAAAAGCCGGCCTGGCGCACGATCCGGATGTCGGAGTAGCCGTCCGACGTCATCTTCTCGCGAATCTGCGCTTCGGATACGGGCCTGTCCCCCGCTATGAAGACGGCTCCCTGGGGCTCGGCGGTCGCGATCAACGCACCGCCGATGCCGAGGGTCAGCGCACCGGCGATGAGCGCAGCGAGATATCGGCGATTCATTGGGCACTCCTTGGTGTCGGATTGTCGACCGCACCAGAAAGCATCCCCGCCTTTAACGCAGGATTAAGTTCGGGCTGCGTGCCGATAATTCTGCGTTAAACGAGCCAACCGATTGTGTGCGCGCACACATCGGAGGTGAACGTCATGCGACGCAATTCCATTTGGGGCATCGCCGCCGCGACTGCCTTGCTGCTATCCGGTTGCTCGGCATGGGCCGAAGAGGAGATGGATCCGGCGGCCATGGCCAAGGCGCTACAGCAGGCGAGCCTTCCTTTGGAGAAGGCGACCAAGCTCAGTGAGCGGGAAGGCAAGCCGATCTCGGCGAAGTACGAGATCGAGCACGGCGCCCTGCAGCTCTCGGTCTACACCCTGAAGGGCGACCGCTTCAGCGAAGTGATCGTCGATCCCACGACGGGTGCCGTCGCCAAAGACGAGTGGATCACCGAGGACGACGACATGAAGGCCGCGAAGGACCAGGCGGCGGCCATGGCCAAGGCGAAGGTGCCGCTCGACGTCGCCACCGACCGCGCCGTCCAGGCCAACGCCGGCTACCGCGCCATCAGCATCATGCCGAAGCTCGAGGGCGGTCGGCCGGTCGCCGACGTCATCCTCATGAAGGGCGAGGACGTGAAGAAGGTCACTGAAAATCTGGATTGAGGAGAAGATAATGCGCCCCGCTATCGTGAGACCCGTCCTGGCGACGCTCGCCGTGGCGGCCCTGGCTGGTGCCATCGTCGCGATGACGCCGGCTTTCGCTGCCGAGCCCGACTGGAACGAGGTCGCACACGCGCTCGGCAAGTCGGGCGCCGTGCAGGGAGGCGGCGTCTATCGCGTCGGCTTCCCGCGCACGGACCTCACCGTCACCCTCGACCGCGTCACCCTGCGGCCGGGCTTCGCGCTCGGCGGCTGGGTGGCATTCCAGCCGATGGGCGCCGAGACCATGGTGATGGGCGATCTCGTACTGACGCAGGACGAGGTGAACCCGGTGATGCGCAAGCTCCAGGAGGGCGGTATCACGATCACGGGGCTGCACAACCACCTGGTGCGCGCCGAGCCGATGACGCTCTACATGCACATCGAAGGACACGGCGAGTCGGTCAAGTTGGCAGCCGCCATCCATGACGGCTTGGCGCTCAGCAAGGCACCGTTCTCGTCGCCGCCCGGCACGGCGACGCCAGCCGACATCGATATGGTCGGCATCGACCGCATCATGGGCTACTTCGGCCAGGACAATGGCGGCATCTACCAGTTCGGCATTCCGCGCGCCAAGCCCGTGACCGAACGCGGCATGGCGCTGCCCGGCCCGATGGGCTCGGCCAATGCCATCAACTTCCAGCCGACCGGCTTCAGCACAGCGGCGATTACCGGCGACTTCGTGCTTGCAGCCGAGGAGGTGAACCCGGTGATCAAGGCCCTGCAAGCGAGCGGCATCGAGGTCACCGCCCTGCACAGCCACATGCTGTCGGAGCAGCCGCGCATGTTCTTCATGCACTTCTGGGCCAACGACGACGCTCTGAAGCTCGCGAAAGGCCTGCGCGCCGCGCTCGACCACGTCGACGTCAAGAAGGACGCCGCGCAGCTCAAGTAGGGAGACCGACAATGCACCGCCTCACGAGGACAGCTGCCGTGATGGCTCTACTGCTGGCGGGGCCAAGCTTCGCCGCGGATCCGCCGCCAGAGGCGTCGCCAAATACCCCGCCACTGACGCTCGAAGCCAAGATCCCGCTCGGCGCCGTGAAGGGGCGCATCGATCACATGGCGCTCGATCCCGACCGCGGGCTGCTGTTCGTAGCCGAACTGGGCAACGACAGCGTGAGCGTCGTCGACCTCGCGATGCGCAAGGTCGTCGATCGCCTCGGCAAGCTCAGCGAGCCGCAGGGCGTCGCCTGGCACGCCGCCTCCCGCACGCTCTACGTCGCCAACGCCGGCGACGGATCAGTGCGTCTGTTCCAGGCCGACTTCGCCCCCATCGGCCGCATCGAGCTGGGGTCGGACGCCGACAACATCAGGATCGATTCCGGGGGCAACCGCATCATGGTCGGCTACGGCAAGGGTGCGCTGGCCGTCATCGATCCGGCAACCCGACGCAAGATCGGCGAGCTGCCGCTGCCCGGTCATCCCGAGAGCTTCCAGTTCGACGAAACCGGCGGGCGCATCTTCGCCAATGTCCCGGATGCGGGGTTGATCGCCGGCCTCGACGCGACGACCGGCAAAAACCTGACGCTTTTCGAAGCGGCTGGGGCCAGCGCCAACTTCGCGATGGCCGTCGATGCCAACGCGCATCGCGTGCTCGTCTCTTTCCGCAGCCCGGCCCGGCTGGTTGGCTTCGACACGGCAACCGGCAAGCGGGAGCTGAGCCTCGAGACCTGTCGCGACGCCGATGACGTCTTCGTCGACGCCAAGCGCCATCGCTTGTACGTCAGCTGCGGCGAAGGCGTGATCGACGTGTTCGGCCTGAACGACGGCGACTACGTCCGGCTTGCCCGCATTCCAACGGCGTCCGGTGCGCGCACCTCGTTGTTCGTGCCAGCCAACGATCGCCTGTATCTCGCCGTGCGTGCGACGGAGTCAGAACCGGCGGCGATCTGGGTGCTCAGGGCGCAACGATGAGGCGCCAACGAGCGATCGGCACGATCCTGTTGCCGTTGCTCGTCATCGGCGGGAGCGGGCCGGCGCTTGCCTATCGCCCGTTCAACGGCACCGATGCCGCGGTCGCCGAGCCGGGCGTGGTCGAGCTGGAACTGGGGCCGATCCAGTACTTTGAAGCGGGATCGACGCCCGTCCTGTTCTCGCCCGACGCGGTATTCAACTACGGCGTTGGCGAGCGGTGGGAATTCGTGCTGCAGGGCCGGCTGGCGCACGAGCTGCTGCCCGATTCGCAGGGACCGAATCTGGTCGACAACGGCGTGTTCCTGAAGGGCATGCTGCGCGAGGGCAGCCTGCAGGACAAATCAGGCCCCAGCATCGCCACCGAATTCGGCCTGCTGCTGCCCGCGACGCGCGACGATCCCGGAACCGGTGCAAGCCTCGCCCTGATCGTCTCGCAACGCTGGCAGGCCCTCACGCTGCACCTCAACGCTGAGGTGGCGATGACGCGCCAGCAGCATCCCGACACCGCCTACAGCGTGATCGTCGAAGGCCCCTACAGCTGGCCGGTGCGGCCGGTGGCCGAATTCTTCTACGAGCGCGACTTCGGCGGATCGGAGATCGGCTCGGGCTTGGTCGGCGCGCTCTGGCAGGTCAATGACAACCTCGCGGTCGACTTCGCCCTGCGCGGCGGCTGGATCGATGGCGTCGCCTTCAAGGAGGTGCGCGCCGGCGTGACGATCGGCTTCGGCGTGTTTGCTGCGCGCAGGTAGCGATCGCGCCGGCTTCTGTTGACGCTCGGCGTTACGGCGCAGGCTGGTAGCTGAAATCGTCGAAGGCCGTGACGCTGTCGGCCTTGGTCCATACGCCGACTGCACCCGGACCGGCGATATGGCCGTCGTCCTGCTCGATATAGGCCCTGCCGTCGAGCAGAACGCGAATGCGGCTGCCTTTGAACTCGACATGCAGCGTGTGCCAGGCGTTGCCCGCCACCGGCGCGTCGACGTACTTGATGGTGATGCGCCGGCCGCGCTCGGTGTAGTAGAGCGAGACGTTGTTCTCGAGCGCATTGGCGCGCGCGACGTAGTAGGTGTTGCCGTCCTTCCAGCGCCACACCAGCCCGCCGGCCTGGTCCTCGCGGCCCGACAGCGGCTTGAACTTCACCTCGACCATGCCGTCCGTGAGCGACGTGCCGGTCTTGACGCACCACGGGAACGTGCCCGATCCGGACTGCTTCAGCACGTTCGACTTGCTGGGAGCGCTGGCATCCGCTTCGACCATCCAGCGCGGCGAGCCGCCCCCGGTGCTGCCGCATTGCCAGCCGGCGGGTACGGCACCCGGCTTGTCGGAATCGAAGTTGAGGGCCTCGGCGTGTGCCGGTGCGGCCATGAAGACGGTCGCGGCGCCCATCGCGAGCACCGCCAGGATCGGGTTCATCACGTTTCCTTCGCGTAGACCTCGAACAGCTTCTGCGCGTTGTCCCACTTGATGGCCTGCATGACCGCGTCGACATAGGCCGCGGCGCGGGCGCCGTAGTCCATGGCGTAGGCGTGCTCGTACATGTCGAGCGCCAGCACCGGCCGGCCGTTGGCGAGGTTCATGGTGTGATCGGCGGCCCAGGTGTTGATCAGGCGCTTGTCGCGCGGCGACCACGCTAAGAGCACCCAGCCCGAGCCGCC
>JAFAKN010000468.1 GCA_019235415.1 Alphaproteobacteria bacterium | reverse complement strand
CGTCGCTGACCAGCGTTTTTGCGCAAAAGCGGCGGCGCACCACAATCCATCGTCATGCAATAACGGTGCATTAATTTGCGCTGATGGGGAGCAGCCAGGCGAAAGGCCGGATCGAGACGTAGAGGCGCTCAATTGGCAACCCGCCCTAGCTGCAAGCCGCCAAGTCGTCCGCCCTGGCAACCGACACGATCCGGCCGGCCTGGTGCGGCGGTGAGAGGATGCTGCCAGTGATTGTGAGGCCAGGCCGAGAACCTGGGATTAGCAGGCGGCGATTGCTGAAGTCTGGGTGCGGCGCGACGGGATATGGCCGCCACCCCTGCTTCGCAGCCTCGCCACCAGCTATAACCCCAAGGCCACGCCCTGAACAAAAGTAAACGCGTGCCAGGGTGCGTTGTTCCTTCGTTCCACGCGAACATCTCCGTTCGGCAACCGCAAATCGTGGACTAATGTTCTTTGTGCGCAGCTCACTCGGCGCCGCCCGGAGCAGCTGCTGCAGCATGGCACCGCAAGGACGCACCAGATGAACGCGACCGGGGATAGCGACGTTGAGGCCGAGCGCATCTCGACCGGCTGCGCCGGCCTTGACGATATTCTAGGCGGCGGGCTCGACCGCGACCGCACATACCTTGTCGAAGGTCGCCCTGGTTCGGGCAAGACGACCATCGCCATGCAGTTCCTGCTCGAAGGTGCGCGTCGGGGCGAAGCGGGGCTCTATGTCTCGATGGCCGAGACGCGCAGGGAGCTGGAGCTGGTGGCGCAGCGACACGGCTGGTCGCTCAAGGGCATCGAGATCTTTGAGCTGGTGCCGGCCGAGAGCGCGCTCGACAGCGGACGTGAGCTTACCGTCCTGCATCCCGCGGAGGTCGACCTTAGTGACACCACGCGTTCCATCTTTGAGCGCGTCGCCGCCGTGAAGGCCACGCGAGTGGTGGTCGACAGCCTGTCCGAGCTACGCCTTCTTGCGCAGGATCCGCTGCGCTACCGCCGCCAAGTGCTGGCGCTCAAGCACTTCTTCGCTGAGCGCAGCTGTACGGTGCTGCTGCTCGACGACCAAACGAGCAGTGCGGCGGATCTGCAGCTGCACTCGATCGTGCATGGCGTCATTCTGCTCGAACAGCTGGCGATCGACTACGGGGCACAGCGCCGGCGCCTCACCATCCCCAAGATGCGCGGCATCGCCTTTCGCGGCGGCTTCCATGATTTTGCGATCGAACGCGGCGGATTGAAGGTCTACCCACGCCTCGTGGCGGCCGAGCACCATGCCGAGTTTAGCGCCGAATTCATGTCGAGCGGTAATGTCGAGCTCGACGCGCTGTTGGGCGGTGGCTTGGAACGCGGGACCAACGCGCTGTTGCTGGGTGCCGCTGGCGTTGGGAAGTCCTCGCTGGCGCTCACGTACGCTGTGGCGGCAGCGCGCCGCGGCGAGCAAGCCGTCTTCTATGCCTTCGACGAGGGCCGCGGTACGTTGCAGGCGCGTGCACGCACCATCGGGCTTGATATAGCGCCGGAGGTCCACGCCGGTCGCCTGCGCTTACAGCAAATCGACCCCGCCGAGATGTCGCCGGGCGAGTTCGCTGCCAGTGTGCGCGGTAGCGTCGAGCGTGATCGGACTCGCGTGGTGGTTATCGACAGCCTTAACGGCTATCTCAACGCGATGCCGGATGCCCGCTTCCTCGTGCTGCAAATGCACGAGCTTCTGTCCTATCTCAATCAGCAGGGGGTGCTCAGCATCCTGGTGCTGGCCCAGCACGGGCTCGTGGGGCCGATGAACACGCCAGTGGACATCAGCTATCTCAGCGACGCTGTATTGATGCTGCGGTACTTCGAGTTCGGCGGGGAAGTGCGGCGCGCGATATCGGTCGTCAAGAAGCGCAGCGGCCAGCACGAGCACACGATCCGCGAATTCCGACTGACGCCCGAAGGGATCACGGTAGGGCCGCCGCTTACCGAGTTTCACGGCGTCTTTTCCGGCACGCCGACCTACGAAGGCGAGGGCGGTCCCCTGCTCGACCTCAATGGCCGTCATGCCTGAAGGCGCCGCACACCGCGTGCTGATCTTGGCGCCGGTCGGGCGGGACGGTCCGGCCACTGCCGAGCTCCTCCCCAAGGCCGGTCTCGCCGGCTCGGTGTGCCGCAACCTCGAGGAATTGGTGGCGGAGCTCGGGATGGGGGCGGCTACGCTGTTCGTTGCCGAGGAGGCGCTATTCGCTCGCGACCTCGGCGCGCTGCGCGACTGGGTGTGCGCGCAGCCGCCATGGTCGGATCTGCCGGTGATTGTGCTGACGAGCCATCACCAGGACCGTCGTGTGACAGCGTGGCGGCATGGCCTTGTGGAGAGCTTGGGCAACGTCGCGATGCTGGAACGCCCGGTGCATCCGCTCACGCTCACGTCCACCCTCAAGGCCGCTGTACGAGCACGGCAGCGGCAGTACGAGGTCAAGGCGCTCCTGGAGGCGCGCGAACAGGCGGCGGCTGCGCTGGCACGCGAGGTCGACGAAGCCACAGCCGAGCTACGGCGCCAGATGGCGGAGCGCGAGCGCATGCAGGACGCGCTGCGCCAAGCACAGAAAATGGAGGCGATCGGCCAACTCACGGGCGGCGTGGCGCACGACTTCAACAACCTGCTGATGGTCATTTCGGGTGGCCTCGATGTCCTCGAGCGCAACCGGGAAGGCAAGCGCGCGCGACTCCTGATAGACGGCATGCGTAATGCAGCTGAACGCGGTGCCCAACTCACGCGCCAGCTCCTGGCGTTCGCGCGGCGCCGGCCTCTCCACACCGAGCCGGTCGACTTGGCCCGTCTTCTCGAAGGCATGCGCGAGCTGCTCGACCGCAGCCTGGGCGACAATATCGAATTGGAGATGCGGTTCGAGCCTGGTTTATGGCCGGTCGAGGTCGATGCCGGCGAGCTCGAGCTGGTAGTGTTGAACCTAGCCGTCAATGCGCGCGATGCCATGCCGGGCGGCGGCAAGATCACTGTGAAGGCGGAAAACGTACCTGCTTCAGACTGCGTGCGACTCGCTGTCATCGATACGGGAACCGGGATGACACCAGACGTGCAAGCGCGCGCCGTGGAGCCGTTTTTCACCACAAAGGAGGTAGGCAAGGGCTCCGGATTGGGGCTCGCCCAGGCTTACGGCTTCGCGCGCGCCACGGGAGGCGAGCTACGCATTGAATCGGAACTGGGCCGTGGCACCTGCATCGAGTTGACCCTGCCGCGGAGCCTGCATACGCCGGCGGACCAGCGTATGCCGGAAGCCGAGCACGAAACCGCACACGTCCGCAGTGGGCGCCATATTCTGCTGGTCGAAGACGATGAGCAGGTGGCGTCGCTGGTCAGTGACATGCTCGAGCAGCTCGGTCACGACGTGCTGCGGGCCTCCAGCGCCGCCGCAGCGCTCGGCGTCGTCGCCGACGGGCGGCAGATCGATCTCGTATTCTCTGACATCATGATGGCAGGTGAGATGGATGGGCTAGGCTTGGCGCACGAGTTGCGCCGTCGTTTTCCCGACCTGCCCGTGCTGCTGACCAGCGGCTACGCCGACGCAGCGCGCGGCGTGATCGAAGCCGGGAGGTTCCAGGTTCTGGCCAAGCCCTACCGGCTCGAGGACCTGCAGGCGGCGATGGGCAAGATGTTCCGGGCGGATGCGCATTGAGCAATGCTGTGGGCTTCTGATCCAGAGCGACGAGCCTTGGCCCAGGTGCAACGAAAGGCCAGTTTTGGCGCAGGATGTGGCCTGAAACGTGCGACGCTTGATTCCTAAAAAGCCGGGCGCGGAGCTGCGTCGGCCTCGGTGCCGCTGATCGAGGTGGAAGGCGTTCCAGCTTACAACCGACTGGTTGCTAGGCTGGTTTCGCTGACACTATGATCGCTGAAAGTGTACCGCTTACTCGTCTTGTCTTCGCGAAATTAAAGCGGGTCGACACAGAGAGCCGGCAACGGAATCGCCGTAATGCCGACCGGAAAGACCCGGGAGGAGATGTCGATGAAGCTGATCCGCCGCACATTGCTGTCGCGCGCCTCGATCGCCGCCGCCGGCGTGGTCGCCTCGCCGGCGATCCTGCACTGGCCGGCATACGCCGCCGAATTCACCTACAAATGCGGCACCGCGCTGCCCGACGGCCATCCGATGGTGATCCGTGGCCGTGAGGCGGCGGGCAAGATCAAGGAAGAGAGCGGCGGTCGCCTCGACATCACTTTCTACACCAACAGCGTGCTAGGCCAGGACACGGCCATGATCTCGCAGACCATCGCCGGCGCCTTGGAGATGTATTGCCTGCCGATCGACCTGCTCGCCCCGAAGAACCAGGCTTGCGGCATCTTCGGCGTCGGGTTTGCCTTCGACGGCTATGCCCATGCCTGGCAAGCGATGGACGGCGAGCTCGGCAATTACCTGCGCGACATCGCCAAGGGGATCGGCTTCCACTGCGTCGAGAAGACGCCCGATCATGGCTTCCGCCAGATCACGATGAAGTCGAAACCGATCGACTCGCCGCAAGACCTCAAGGGCATCAAGATCCGTCTGCCGGTCGCGCCCTATCTGATCGCGCTGTTCCAGGCGCTGGGCGCGTCTCCGACGCCGATCAATTTCGGCGAGGTTTACAGCGCGCTGCAGACCGGGCTGGTCGACGGCCAGGAGAATCCGCTGATCCTGATCGACACCGCCAAGCTCTACGAAGTGCAGAAATACTGCAGCATGACCAACCACGTTTGGGCTTGCATCCATTACTCGTTCGGCAACCGGTACTGGGACAAGCTGCCGAGCGATCTCAAGGACCTGTCGACCAAGCACTTCAACGCCGCGGCGATGGCCGAGCGCGACGACTGGCAGAAGATGACCGCCGACGAGACCAAGAACCTGACGGCCAAGGGCCTGATCTTCAATACGCCGGACATCAAGCCCTTCCAGGAAGTGCTGAAGAAGGCCGGTTTCTACGGCGACATGAAGAAGAAGTCCGGCGACAAGGCCTGGGCCCTGCTGGAGAAATACGTCGGGCCGCTGGCCTGATCGACCGCCAACCTGATCAACCGCCAGCCCGATCAACCGCCGGCCCGATCACAGGGAGGCCAAGTGCCGTGAGCCCGCGCGCAGCCGAAGCCGCAACTATCGGCGTTTTCTGGGTTGGCGCGCGGCGCGCCGCCTTGGTCCTCGACTGGGCGATCGGCCGCCTCGTCGAGTTCATCGGCGCCGTGCTGGTGCTGGCCGAGAGCGGCATCCTCTTCGCCGGGGTGGTCTCGCGCTACGTCTTCGACAGCCCGATCATCTGGACCGACGAACTGGCGACCTTCCTCTTCCTGTGGATGGCGATGTTCGGCGCAGTGGTCGCAGTGCGGCGCGGCGGCCATATGCGGTTGACCACGTTCATCGAGTGGGTCCCGCCCGATGTCCGCAACTGGCTCGCCACGGTGGCCGAGCTGGTGGTCATCGTGTTCGTCATCGAGCTCATCCTGCCGACCATGGCCTATCTCGAGGTGCAGGAATCGACCGAGCTGATCACCCTACACATTTCCGATTGGTACCGGGTGGTGGCGCTGTTGGTCGGCGCCGGGCTGATCTCGCTGGTGGCGTTGTTGCGTCTCGTGGAGACGACCAACCTGCGCGGCTTCGTCTCGTCGGTGGCTGCCGTCGGGATCGTCGCCGGCGGCCTGTGGCTGGCGCAGCCGATATTGATGACGATGGGGTTCGGCAGCCTCATCGTGTTCTTTGTCGTCCTCGTCGCGGTGTGCGTCGGCATCGGCGTGCCGATTGCCTTCACCTTCGGCATTGCGACCCTGTCGTATCTCAGCCTGACCACCAGCCTGCCGGCAACGATCGTCATCAACCGGATGGATGACGGTATCTCCAACCTGCTGCTGCTGTCGGTGCCGATGTTCGTCTTTCTCGGCCTGTTGATGGAGATGACCGGCATCGCGCGGGTGATGGTGAATTTTCTCGCCGCCCTGGTCGGTCACGTCAGAGGCGGGCTCTCCTACGTGCTGCTCGGCGCGATGTACCTCGTCTCTGGCATTTCCGGATCCAAGGCGGCCGACATGGCGGCGGTTGCGCCGATCCTCTTCCCCGAGATGCAGCGCCGGGGGGCCCATCCCGGCGAGCTTTCGTCGCTCCTGGCAACGTCGAGCGCGATGTCGGAGACGATCCCACCCAGCCTCGTGCTGATCACGATCGGCTCGGTGGTGCCGGGCCTGTCGATCGCGGCGCTGTTCACGGGCGGTCTGCTGCCGGCCCTGGTCGCAGCGTTGGCGCTGGTCGTCGTCGCCTGGTGGCGCTCGCGCAAGGAGGACAAGGGCGCTAGCGAACGGGCGCCGCTGTCCACGATCGCCCGCACGCTCCTCATCGCGCTGCCCGGCCTCAGCTTGCCGTTCGTGATCCGCTACACGGTCATCATGGGCGTCGCCACGGCAACCGAGGTGTCGACGGTCGGCGTCGTCTACACCGCGCTGCTTGGCATCGTGGTCTACCGCCAGTTCGATTGGCGGCGGATCTACCCGATCCTGGTCGAGACCGTGTCGCTGACGGGCGCGGTGATGATGATCATCGGCACCGCCACCGGCATGGCCTGGGCGCTGACGCAATCGGGCTTCTCGCTGTGGCTGGTGTCGGCGATGGCGGCGGTGCCCGGCGGGCACTGGAGCTTCCTCGCGGTGACGATCGTCGCCTTCATCATCCTCGGCAGCGTGCTCGAGGGCCTGCCGGCGATCGTGCTGTTCGGGCCGCTCTTGTTCCCGATCGCCAAGGCGATGGGGGTGCACGAGGTGCACTACGCGATGGTGGTGATCCTGGCGATGGGGATCGGCCTCTTCGCACCGCCATTCGGCGTCGGGTTTTTCGGCGCCTGCGCGATCGGCCGCACCAACCCCAACGATTCGATATGGCGCATCTGGCCCTATATCGGCGCATTGGTCGTATCGCTGCTGATCGTCGCGGCGATCCCTTGGCTGTCGATCGGGTTCCTATAGAGGCGCCTGAGCTACCCCGAGACCCCGATCTGGCGCAGCTTCTGGCGTGCGAGGTTAGCCTCGTCGCTGGTCGGGAACTGATGAGTCACGTGCTGCAGCTCGGCGACCCCCTGGGCGCGCTCCCCCAGCTCGAGATGGGCGTAGCCCTTTTTGAGCAGCGCGCTCGCCTCCTTGTCGCTGTGCGGATAGCGGTGAACCACCACCTCGTACGATTCGAGTGGCGTCGGCGGCCAGGTCGGTGTTCGGGAAGGCTCGAGGTACTGCTGAAATCCGCGTTGCGCCAAGTCGTAACTGCCCTTCAGGTAGTCGTTGTACGCAGTGTTGTAGAGAGGTCTGAGGATCGGGCCCTGCGCGGCGGTCGGCGCGCTCCGGCTGCGGCGGCGCCGGCGGTGGGCTGGCAGCGTTCGTCAGCTCTTGTTTGCCATAGGCAACGGTGGGGAATGCGAGCCCCGCCAGCGACAGGATGGTCAGAGCAGAAAGCGAGAGACGGACGTTTCGCATGGATCACTCCGTCAGTTCGTGTTGAGGCCAAGGTCGCATGGGTTAGCGATCGCCGGGAAGGCGCGATAGTTCACTTCGGAACGCCGTCTTTCCACTCGTCCCAACGGGCCACGACATCCTTGATGAAGGGCGCAGCAGCCGCCCACAGGTTCCTTATGGCGGGCTCGAACCCGCCCGAGTTCCCCTCAGGGCCACAACCGCAGAGAGAGTGCCAGGCCGTCTCGCCAGGGTAGGGACGGTCAAAATTCGACGCGGTCCGCAGCACGGCGACGCGATCGAGATCCACCAGCCCGGAGCTGGCCCCCCGGGTGAGGGCCATGTAGGTGGCATTATCCTCCTGTTGGCTGGTGCAATAGGTCCCTTTGCCGTCCGTCCACAGCGCCGTCCATGCCGAGGCCCGCTCGCCCAGCTTGAGGCCGTGAAACCAGGTGTCGCCCGACATCGTGTCGCACTGAATGACGCTCGGCGAGGCCTTGGCCTTCGCCTCGGCGTAGTGGGCTCGATAGGCCTGGGCAACCGCATTGTCGTTGCCCCTCAGATCCACTGAGCTGGTCAACAAGAGGATCTTCTGCAGCAGTGCCCCGTTCAACTCATAGATTTCGCTGTGATAAGCGGTGGGAGTCTTTGGCAACGAATTCCAGGGTTGCGCGGTCAGATCGGTAGGATCGATTGCAAGATATCCATAGGGCCATGCCGGGGTAGCCGGATCGGCAACGCTTCCTGGGATCTCGCGCGCGTCGATCTCCCATGAGATTCCGTAGTCGTTGAGATAGCGCGCCCACGCTGCCGAGCCGGTTGTCCCCTGGTGAGGATCGATTCCGGCAATGCCTGCGACCACGAAGTACGTGTGGCGCAAGTCGAACTTGTCGCTGAGGACCAGGGCCATGGTCGAGGCGGCCGCGTTCGCATAACCCTCGCCGGTGACCATCTGGCACACATCGTCGGAGTTGCACAGGACGTCGGGATAGTCGGGCGACAGGCCTCGAACGCGTATCGATTGCGTCAGCCGCAGATTGCCGGTGAAAGCCGACGCCTCGGAGAACGGAAAGGGAGTGCCGCCGAACATGTTGATGATCATGACCTTCACGGGTCGGGCGCCGTCGTCGGCGAACGACGGACCGGCAAAGAGTACAGCAAGGAAGACGTTTGTGGCGGCCAGCAAGTATCTGACTATCGATAGGGCGGTGCCGAAGATCCTGTGGCTGCGCATGGAAGGTCTCCGTCGACGTTTTTGGTATTGCACGGGAGTCAGGCATCGTCGACGACCACACGTGATCTCGCGCGTCCGGAGCTTAAGTGTGCTTCGCGATCAATGGCAACGATGACTCGCCCAGCGACAACGGCAGGAAATGGATCCGGAGCACGTGCCCGCAATCGCGCACCTCGATCATTGCGCCTGGCGGGAGAGGCGGTGGATGAGCTCGGGCACATTGCTGTGCCCGAGTCCGTCGGCGTCGCTAGGCTTGCGCCAGTCCCTGGACGATCGAGTCCGTGACCGAGGCGGCAACCTTGGACGCGATGCTCTGCATCTCCGCCACGCTCGGATCGTTGCTGATCGCGAACGGCATGCCTTGCGCGCCATCGACCAGCTCGCGGACGCCGGGCTCGAGCTGGCTCACCGCGAACAGGAACACGCCGCGCGTCGCCAGCGACTGGCCGATCTCCCGCGGCGAGCGGCCCGAGGGCGACGGCTTGGTGTCGGCCGTCGTGAACAGCACGATCGCGCCGCGCGAGCGAGGCGGCACGCCGCTCCAGTCGACGCTGTCGAGCGCGGTCTCGACGGCGTGGGTGTGATGCTCGGGCGGATCGCCGCCGCCTTCGAAGCGCAGGTGCTGGACGGCGGTCACCACGTCGTCGAGCTGGCCGTCGCGCACCAGCATGACCGGCTGCTGGTTGCAGTCGAGGTCGCCGTGCGTCTGCAGGAACAGCCGCACGCGGGCCGCCTTGGCGATCACCGGCCGGGCGATCATCGGGATCGCCTGGCGGATGCCGGCCGCGAACTCGAGCGACGAGGCCGTGCGATCGATCGCGAACACGAGGTCCACCTGCACCGGGACCTTGCGGCCCCGCTGGGCGGGCATGACCATGTCGGGATCGAGCGTCTCGGCGTTCGAAAACGGCTCACTCGCGCCGGTCTCGGGGAAAATCGTCATCTTCACTTCTCCTTTGTCAGTCATCAGGCAGCCATGCGGAGGTTTCGGATGCCACCTCCGATGGCGGGGGATTGCATGCAGGCATCCAATGCATTGACGAATCGGCGGCCGCCCTTTGACAGGGCGGCCGCCATGTTCCGTCTTCCGTTCAGGCCGCTGTCGCTTCCGGCAGCAGCACTTCGTCGTTCAGCGGGATGAAGCGATCGGCCGCTTCACGCAGGCGCCTGGCGGTGCAAGCCGTCCAGCTCCACACCTCGACCTTGCAACCCTGTGCCTTGAGGTAGTGAAGCAGCGGCTCGTAGTCGCCATCGCCGCCGACCAGCGCCACGACGTCCACCTTGCCGGCCAATGCGATGGCGTCCACCGTCAGCCAGCAATCTACGTTTTTCGGCGGCGTCTTGACCTCGACGCCCAGGTAGCGCTCGAGGAAATACTGCAGCTTGGGTGGGAAGGGATACTGCGCGGCCGCCTTCTCCGGCCGGTACAGCACCGCGCGCACGATCTCGCGATCGTCGATCGCCTCGAGCAGCTTGGTGTAGTCGATCCGGCGACCGAATTTGTTGGCGGCCGTGATCGCGAGGTTGTCGTCGTCGATCAGCACCGCGACCCGCTGGGCCGCCAGCTTGCGCATCGTCTTCAGGCGGGAAACATTCGAAGCCGGGCAGGAATTTGGCGCGTCCGTTGCAGGCTCCTTTGTGTTCGGGTCCGAGCCGGCATGCTGATCTTGACCTGCCGTGGCCGTCTCGGGATCGAGCGCCTCGACGTTCGAAAATGGCTGGTTGGTGCCAACCTCTGGGACAATCGTCATCGTCATGTCTCCTTTGTCACTCATGGGGGCAGCCATTCGGAGGTCCCGGATGCCGCCTCCGATGGCGGGGAATTGCACGCAGGCATCCAATGCGTTGACGAACAGGCGGCCGCCCTTTGACAGGGCGGCCGCCGCGGTCCGTCTTTCGCTCAGGCCGCTGCCGCTTCCGGCAGCAGCACCTCGTTGGTCAGCGGGATGAAACGATCGGCCGCTTCACGCAGGCGCTTGGCGGTGCAGACCGGCCAGCTCCACACTTCGACCTTGCAGCCCTGCGCCTTGAGGAAGTGCAGCAGCGGCTCGTAGTCGCCGGCGCCTCCGACCAGCGCCACGACGTCGACCTTGCCGGCCAGGGCGATGGCATCCACCGTGAGCCAGCAGTCGACATTCTTGGGCGGCGTCTTGACCTCGACGCCGAGGCGGCGTTCGAGGAAGTACTGCAGCTTGGGCGGAAACAAATACTGCGCGGCGGCCGCTTCCGGCCGGTACAGCACCGCGCGCACGATCTCGCGATCGTCGATCGCCTCGAGCAGCTTGGCGTAGTCGACACGGCGGCCGTAATTCTTGACGGCGGCGATCGTCAGATTGTTGTCGTCGATCAGCACTGCGACCCGCTGGGCCGTCAGCTTGCGCATCGCCCTCAGACGGGAAACGTTCGAAATCGGGCAGGAATTTGACTCGTCCATTGCAGGCTCCTTTCTTCGAGTCCTGCCCTGTGGACGAGGCGGCGCGCGGATTTTGACATGCCGCCGCGCCGGCGACGGCAAAAATTCCTCGAGCAGCTGCCTAGGCGATGGCGGGCTTACCGGTCTTGAGGGACCGGAGAAGGCGTGAACAGCCTCCCTGGGCGTGCAGCCGCTCCGCCAGGTCGTGACCGGCCGCGGCCAACTTTCCCAGGATGCGGCAGACCTTGACCCGCGCCCAGTGCCGAATGCGGTAGCCGTCCCCGCCAAGACCCTCGTGCAGCTCGTCGGGCGTCCAGTCCTGGAGCAGAAGCACGACCACGTGCCCGTACCTGGCGTCGAGCTGCTTCAACACCTCTTTCTCGAGATCCTGGGTGTCGATGCTCTCGACGAGCACGTTCTCCAGGTGCTCCGCGATCTCTTGGGGCGTGCGACCGACGTTCGGCTGACGCGCCGCTCTGCGGCTCGCGAGGTCGTGGGCCTCTTTCGAGCGCTCCTCGTCGGACCACACCAGGACTCGCTCTGGTTCGTCCGCACTATCGTCGTCGGCGATTCGTGCCTTCGACGACATGATGACTCCGTAGTCCTCGTCCAGTTCGACGAACCTCATGACGGCGCTTCGGCGCAAGAGGGTGAGCAGTTCGTTGTTGATGGCGCGGTGGAACAACGCCTCAGGCGATCCCACGGGCTTGCCGGCATAGGTCTCCAGGATCTTGAGAAAGGCGGTGTTGATGGCGTCGGCGACATCCTCGGGCGGCAGCCTGTAGCGCTTGGAGTACAGCGCGATCTGTCGCTCGAAGTACGCCCTTTGGGCGAAGGTTGCGAGCGCCGCCTCCAAGGTCCGATCGGCCCCACTCATCCTACCCTCCACGGCCGCTCACCAGCCATTAAACCGGAGCATAGGCCCCCGCCGCCTGTCAAATTCCGCGCGGCTCCTCGTCAGGTAGTCAGAGGCCATCAGCCTCGCCGCCTTCCACTCCCAGCCAAACGAGGAACTACGATGCGTCGTTCACCGACTGCTGCGCAACGCGCCTACCTGCAAGCCGTAGGGGCTGAGCCGCCGTCCCCGCCGCGGCCGCCCGCTGCAGCGGCTGCAACCATTCCCACCCCGGGTCCGCTATCCTCTCCCACGGAACGCTGGGTGCTGCAGAGGCAGCCCACGCCGAGCCTGCTCTGGGCCAGCCCGCTCTGGGCCAGCCCGCTCTGGGCCAGTCCGCTCTGGGATCGCGTGCAGCAGTGGTTGCGCCGGCACCTGCCGTGGCTCTTGCCCCTCGCTGTTCTCTTCCTGCTGTCGCGGATCGACACGGCGCGCGCGACGGATCTCGACCCGGTGACGCTGTCCGCCGCCGATAGCCTGGGCGCGACCCTTCTGATCATGGGTTTCGCCTGCGCGACTGCGCTGCCTCCGCTTGCAATCCTGTTCTATGGCTGGCGCCGCTCGCGCCGTCTGGCCCAACAAGCGGCACGGCAAACGGCACAACAGGATGAGACACGACCGGCCGAAGAGCCGACGGGCGACCTGGTGCCGGAACCGCAACAGCTGGCGACATCCGCGGCCTGGTCGATCGGGTTCGCCAGCCATCCGGGTCGCGTGCGCGGCCACAACGAAGACGCCGGGACTGCCTTCTGCGTCGGCGGCCACCAGGTTGCGATCGTGGCCGACGGCGTCGGCGGCTCGCCGATGGGCGGCGATGCCTCCGCCATCGCGGTGCGCGCGGCCGAGCGCGCGATCCGCTACGGATGGCGCGCCGCGCCGGCGGGCAAGCCGCCCGCACCGGGGATCCTGCTGCAGGCGGCTCTCGCTTCGGCGGGCGCACGGCTTGCCGCGCACGCGCTGCGGCGCGGGTTCGTCGGCGCGGGCGAGGGCCTGCGCACGACGTTGATCGCCGTGATCGCAACGGCAGACCGATACCGGTTCGGGTACATCGGCGACGGCGGCATCTTTGTGGTGCGGGCCGACGGCACTGTCGACGCCCTGATGGAGCCGCAGAAGGCGCAAGGCGAGGCGCTCAACGTGCTTGCGGCAAGCCTCGGGCCCTTTCCGCATGGCGCACCGGTCTTTGGCAGCGCCGAGCGCCGGCCCGCCGATCTTTTAGTCGCCGTGACCGACGGCGTGGCCGACCGCCTGCAGCCGCGCTTCTACAGCGACATGCTGGTGCGCCATGCGTCGCGCTGCAAAGGCGACTTCTCGGCGGCGGCCAACGGCGTGCTGACCATTCTCGCCAACCACGTCGAGAACGAGCGGTTCCGCTTCGACGACAACATGACCCTCGCGCTGATCGGCGATGGCCGACCGCGCGCGCTCCGGCAGACCGTGGAGGC
>JAFAKN010000678.1 GCA_019235415.1 Alphaproteobacteria bacterium | reverse complement strand
AAAAAGGTCCCTCCACTTCGCCTCGCTTCGCTCGGCTCCGGTCGGGATGACGTATGGATTTGAGCTCTTCCAGCCTAAGAGCGCGTGATGGGAAGCTTGGTGCCGGCGAGCGCGCGCTCGAGCATGATCTCGCGGCGGAAGCGGTACAGCTTGGCGGGGCGTCCGCCGGTGCCGCTGGTGGAGGCGCCGGTCTCCTCGACGAGGCCCTGCTGCTCGACCTGGCGGCGAAAGTTCTGCTTGTGCAAGGGACGGCCGGCCAAGGCCTCGACCGCCCGCTGCAGCTGCCCGAGCGTGAAGTCCGGCGGCATCAGCTCGAACACAACCGGCCGGTACTTGATCTTGGCGCGCAGGCGGGCGATGCCGGTGGCGAGGATGCGCCGATGGTCGTAGCGCATCGGTGCGCCAGGCAGCGGATCGGCGATGCGAGCGCGGGGCCGGCCCGCCTCCGGCACCAACTGCGCTTCGTAGAGTAGCTCGTAGCGCTGCAGCACTGCCTCTTCGTTCCAGCTCTTCTCGTCGAAGTTGCCTTCGACGCGCTGGCGTCGCTCGCGCTTCAGCACGGGATCGCGCGCCTCGGCCAACCAACGCTCCAGGCGTGGCAGGATGGCGCGTTCCAGGAGACCGGGCATGCCCTCGCGCCAGTCCTCCCACGGGAAGTAGCGATACCAGCTCTGCCAACCCGGCTCGCGTTCGCCTTGTGCGGTGCGTTCGCGCGTCAAGCCGAGATAGGAGATCGACACGGTGCGCCGGCCGGTGCCCGCTTCTGCGCGATTGCGATCGGCGAAGGTATAGAGCTGCTCTACGTAGCCCAAGGGATGATGGGTCTGGCGCTCGACCCAGGCCCGCACGCCGGTCTGCAGGGTCGGATGACCGGTTTCAAACGGCCCCGACGGCAGCAACGCGCCGTCCTCCAGGGTGAGCACTTTCGGCGCATCGTCGATCAGCGCAACCAGGACGGCGTTCAGCTCGATGAGGACGTTGCGGGGGCCGCCGGCTGCCATCTATTGGAGACCACTCCCGCCGTAGAGCCACTGCAGCACGTCGAGCCATTCCGACTGGCTCTTGGCCGTCATGATGGCATTGCGCAACGTCGCGTGCGGGCCCGCGGGATGATAGACATGATCGCCCATGGCGCGCGACATCAGCTGCAGGCGCGCGGTGCGCAGCACGCGCCGGTCGCGATAGCGCGCCAAGCCCACCTCCATGCTATCGGCATCGGCAAGCGAGTCGGCCAGGCATACGGCGTCCTCCATGGCCATGCAGGCGCCTTGCGCCATGTACTGCAGCATGGGATGGGCTGCGTCGCCGAGCAGCGCGACGCGGTCGTCGACCCAGCGCTCGGCCGGCTCGCGGTCGCAGAGCACCCACATGCGCCAGTCCTTGCCGTGGCTGATGATTCTCTGGGCGCGCTCGCAGACATGCGCGAAGCCCTTGCGCACCTCCTCGACCGGCACCGGTTGGCCGGCCACCGGCTCGGGCGCATCGCTGTGATAGGTGACCACGAGGTTGAACACCTTCCAGCCCGACAGCGGGTAATGGACGATGTGGCACTTGGGGCCCGCCCACAGGGTGGCGGCGTTCCAGCGCAGGTCCTCGGGCATCTGCTCGGTCGGAATGACCGAGCGATAGGTCGTGTGGCCCGACACGCGCGGCGCTCCGTCCGCCGTCACCTGTTGCCGCACGTTGGACCACAGGCCGTCGGCCCCGATCAAGGCGGCGCCGCGGACCGTCTCGCCATTGCCGAGCCTGGCAACGACGGACCTGCCGTCTTGCTCGTAGCCTACGACTTCCGCCCGGGTCCGCAGCCCGACCAGGTCTTGCGCGCGGCAAGCTTTTAGCAGCACGCCGTGCAAATCGCCGCGATGGACCACCGCGTAGGGATTGCCGAAGCGGGCACGAAAAGCCTCGCCGAGATCGATATGGCAGATCTCGCCATCGGCCATGGCGTCCATAAGCCGGAGCTTGTCGATGTAGACGGCCATGGATCGCGCCGCCTCGCCGACGCCGAGCTGGTCGAAGCAGTGAAAGGCGTTGGGACCGAGCTGGATGCCGGCACCGATTTCGCCCAGCTCGCTCGCCTTCTCGAGCACGAGCGACGCCATCCCCTTCTGCGCCAGGGCGAGCGCCGCCGCGAGCCCGCCGATGCCGCCGCCGGCGATGAGAATGAGTTTGTCGTTCGCCAAGACTGTCACCCCGAGCGAAGCGAGGGGCCTTTGACACGCGAAGAAAGGTCCCTCGCTGCGCTCGGGATGACAGCGTCAGCGTGGCCCGGCAACGACTTTCTGATCATGCAGCTTTGCAATCTCATGATCCGGCAGGCCTAGAATACCCGACAGGATCTCGTCCGTATGCTGGCCGAGGACCGGTGCCGGTCTCGGCGGCTCGCGCGGGATGGCGCCGAACTGAAGCGGCGACGCGGCGGCCGGGTAGCGGCCGATGCCGGGCTGCTCGAGCACGGCGAACATCGGATTGTCGAGCACGTGCTCGCGATCCTGGGCGAGCTCGCGGAAGGTCTTGTAGGGCGACCACAAGGCGCCCGCCTTCTTGAGCG
This sequence comes from Alphaproteobacteria bacterium, assembly GCA_019235415.1. Classification (GTDB taxonomy): domain Bacteria; phylum Pseudomonadota; class Alphaproteobacteria; order Reyranellales; family Reyranellaceae; genus Reyranella. The sequence continues at coordinate 5,374 of JAFAKN010000678.1, read as the reverse complement.
CGGCGGCGATCTCGGCTGCGGTATGCGACGCCACCCAAGGCTCGATCACGGCGCACAGCGCGGCGCGCGCGGTCCAGCGGCCGGCATCGCTCTTGAGATCGACCCCCTGCTCCTTTTCGATGCGAGCGAAGTCGTGAGCGAAGCCACCAGCAGCGGCCAGGGCGTCGACGTGGCGATCGGAGAAGATGCAGATCATCACGTAGCGACCGTCGCTCGTGCGGAAATCGCGACCGAAGGTGCCGAAGATCTCGTTGCCGAGCCGCGGACGGTCGACGCCGTTCACCACCGCCTCGCCGATGTAGCCCAGCGCCGAGGTCGCCGCGAGCGCCATGTCCTGCAATGGCAGCACGATGCGTTGCCCCTGGCCGGTGAGCCGGCGATGGCGCTCGGCAGCGAGCAGCGCCATCGCGCCGGCATAGGCGGTCGCGAGATCCCATGGCGGTGCCACGGCATTCACCGGCCCCTTATGGCCGACCGGGCCCGTCACCATGGGAAAGCCGGTGATGGCGTTCACGGTGTAGTCGACGTGTGCGGCGCCGTCGCGCGCGCCCACGATGTTGAGCGCGATCAGGTCGCCCCGCTTCTTGGCCAGCGCCTCGTAGGCGAGCCAACCGCGCGCCGGCATGTTGGTCGTGAAGATGCCGGCGCCGTCGCCCGGCGCGGCGATCAGCGCGGTTAGAAGCTCTCGGCCGCGCGGACTGCGCAGGTCGACGGCGATCGAGCGCTTGCCCTTGTTGAGGCCGGCCCAGTAGATCGATCGGCCTTCGGCGGTGACCGGCCAGCGATCATGGTCGAGCCCGCCCTCGATGTGGTCGAAGCGGATCACGTCGGCGCCAAGCTGCGCCAAGGTCATGCCGCCCAGAGGCGCGGCAATGAACGCCGAGCCTTCGACGATGCGAAGGCCGGCGAGGATGCCAGTCATTGTGCGTTTCCTGTTGTCTTAGCGTGTCTTTTGGTGTCGTGCGATATCGGCGAGGTTGTTCTTGCGCTTGTCGAGCCACCAGCCGTACTCCGGCGTCCACATCTCGAAGCTCGTGTCGCAACCCAGCTCCTGGGCGGCATGCACGGGCCAGAACGGGTCGTAGAGCGCCTGCCGGCCGATCGCGATCAGGTCGGCATCACCCGCCTCCAGGATCGCCTCGGCCTGCGGCCCGTCGAGGATCAGCCCGACGGCCATGGTGTGGATGCCGGCCTGCCGCTTGACGGCGGCAGCAAAGGGCACTTGGAAGCCCAGCGAGCGCTTCACCGGCAGCGCCGTCGACAGCCCGGTGAGGCCGCCCGAGGAGCAGTCGATCACATCGACGCCCAGCTCCTTCAGCGCCTTGGCGAACACCACGGTGTCCTCGACCTCCCAGCCACCGGCGCCGTCGACCGTCGAGACGCGGATGAACATCGGCTTGCGCTCCGGCCAATTGCTGCGCACCGCCTTGGCCACCGCCAGCGGAAAACGCATGCGGCCGGCACGATCGCCGCCGTACTCGTCATTGCGCTTGTTGCTGATCGGCGAGAGGAACTGCGCCAGCAGGTAGCCGTGCGCGCCGTGGATCTCGATCACGTCGTAGCCGGCGGCGTCGGCGCGGCGCGCCGCCTCGCCGAACTTGCGCACAATGTCATCGAGCTCGTCCGCGGCAAGCTGCTTGGGCACCATCCAGCCTTCGGCCGCAGCAATCTCCGACGGCCCGACCACCTGCCAGCGCTGCCAGCCGGCGTCCTCGGGCCCCAGTTGCCCCGGCTTGTCGAACGAACGGGGCGTGCTGCCCTTGCGGCCGGCGTGCGTGATCTGGGTGGCGGCCAGCGCACCCTCCTGCCTGAGGAACCGCACCAGCCGCTTGTGGCCTTCGATCTGGCCATCGTCCCACATGCCGAGGTCGCCCTGGGTGACGCGGCCGCGCGGCTCGACGGCGCAGTTCTCGGTGAACACGATGCCGAACTTGCCGAGCGCGAACTTGCCGAGATGGACCAGGTGGTAGTCGTTCACCTGCCCGTCGGTCGCCCGGTACTGAACCATCGGCGAGACCACGCAGCGGTTGGGCGCGCTCACGCCGCGCAACTTGAGAGGACTGAAGAGAAGCGGTTTCTGCAAAGGTCGGTCTCCCGGACGGGATGGCTTTCAGGCCGGCAAACATAGACCGCCCGCGGGCCGGCGGCCTATCCTCTGCGGCATGTTTGACCTCGTCATCCGAAACGGCATCGTGATCGACGGCTCCGGCGGGCCGTGCCGCATTGCCGACGTGGCCGTGCAGGACGGCCGCATCGCCGCCGTCGACGCCCGACTCGGCGCCGGCCATCGCGAGATCGACGCCGCGGGCCTGCTCGTCACCCCGGGCTTCGTCGACATCCACACCCATTACGATGGCCAGGCGACCTGGGATCCCGATGTGACACCGTCCTCCTGGCATGGCGTCACGACGACGGTGTTCGGCAATTGCGGCGTCGGCTTCGCGCCGGTGCGGCCTGGCAGCTCGGGCTACCTGATCAACCTCATGGAAGGCGTCGAAGACATTCCCGGCACCGTGCTGAGCGAGGGCGTGCGCTTCGATTGGGAGTCTTTCCCGCAGTATCTCGACGCGCTCGACGCGATGCGCCGCACCGTCGACGTGGCGGCCCAGCTGCCGCATGGCGCGCTGCGCTTCTACGTCATGGGCGAGCGCGGCGCGAACCACGACGAGCGCCCGACCGAGGCCGAGATCGAGGAGATGGCGCGCCTCACGGAAGGAGCGTTGCGCTCGGGCGCGCTCGGCTTCACGACCTCGCGCACCACCAAGCACAAGGCCAAGGACGGCCGCTTCACGCCCTCGCTCAGCGCTCGGGAAGCCGAGCTTTTGGGCATCGCCAACGGCATGAAGCGCGCCGGCCGCGGCGTCCTGCAGGTCAATTCCGATTTCGGTCCCGGCGAGTTCGAGGCGCTGAGCGCCGCCGCCGCGCTGGCCAGCCGGCCCTTGTCGTGCCTGCTGGTCCAGGTCGATGCGCAGCCCAAGCTGTGGCGCGAGACGCTCGACCGGATCCACGGCGTGCGCCAAGCCGGCCGTGCAGCGAATGCGCAGGTCGGCTCGCGGCCGATCGGCGTGCTGATGGGGCTGGAGACGACGGCCCATCCCTTCGCCGCGCACCCGGCATGGCTGGAGATGCGCAGGCTCACGCCGAAGGAGCGCTACGCCCGCCTGGTCGCGGATGGCGATCTGCGTCGGCGACTGATCGAGACGCCGCCCGGCGATCGGGCGCCCGCCTTCATGGCGCAGTCGTTCCACAAGATGTTCCCGGTCGGCGACACACCCGACTACGAGCCCGATGCCGCCAACTCGATCGCCGCGTTGGCCGAGCGGTCCGGCCGCATGCCGCAGCAGGTCGCCCTCGAGGAGATGATGGCGCGCGACGGCAAGGGGCTGCTGATGCTGCCGTTCGAGAACTACGCCTACGGCAGCCTCGACGTGGTGCACGAGATGCTGACCGATCCGGCGACCGTTTTAGGCGTGGCCGACGGCGGCGCGCATGTCGGCGTGATCTGCGATGCCTCCTCGCCTACGTCGCTGCTCACCCTGTGGGGCCGCGACCGCAAGCGCGGGCCCAAGCTGCCGCTCGAGTTCCTGGTCGCCAAGCAGACGCGCGGCACGGCTGCCGCGTACGGCCTCGGTGACCGCGGCCTGCTGGCGCCGGCCTACAAAGCCGACATCAACGTCATCGATTTCGACGCGCTCCGCTTGAAGCGGCCGGAAGTCGTCTACGACCTGCCAGCCGGCGGCCGCCGCCTGATCCAGCGCGCCGAGGGCTATCGCCACACCTTCAATGCCGGCGTCGAGACCGTGTGCAACGACGAGCTGACCGGCCAGCGGCCGGGACGGTTGGTGCGGGGAGCGCAGATTTCATCCACCTGAGCGCACGGTCTGTCATCCCGAGCGAAGCGAGGGATCCTTCGGCACCAGGAAGGATCCCTCGCTGCGCTCGGGATGACAGGGAACGCCTGCCTACACCGTCATATGACCGCGCACGGCCTCGGTGTCGAAGTCGGCGCGTGTCCCGGCCATCACGATCTCGCCCCTGTCCATCACCGCGAAGTCGTCGGCGAGCTCGTAGGCGAACTCGAGGTATTGCTCGACCAGCAGGATCGCCATGTCGCCGCGCTGGCGCAGGAAGGTGATGGCGCGGCCGATGTCCTTGATCACCGACGGCTGGATGCCCTCGGTCGGCTCGTCGAGCACCAGAAGCTTGGGCCGCATGGTGAGCGCGCGGCCGATCGCGAGCTGCTGCTGCTGGCCCCCCGACAGATCGCCACCGCGGCGGCGCAGCATCGACTGCAGCACCGGGAAGAGCTCGAACACCTCGTCGGGCACCTTCTTCTGGTCGCGCGTCAGCGGCGCGTAGCCGGTCTCGAGGTTCTCCTTGACGGTGAGCAGCGGGAAGATCTCGCGGCCCTGCGGCACCAGGGCCACGCCGCGCCGCGCGCGCTCGTAGGGCGGCAGGCGCGAGACGTCGTGGCCGTCGAAGGCGATCGAGCCCGACGCGATCGGCTGCAGGCCGCAGATGGCACGCAACAGGCTGGTCTTGCCGACGCCGTTGCGGCCGAGCAGGCAGGTCACCTTGCCAATGGCGGCACTCAGCGACACCGAGCGCAGGGCCTGCGCGGCGCCGTAGTAGAGGTCGACGTTCTGTACGGCGAGCATCGTCAGCGGCCGAGGTAGACTTCGACGACGCGCGGGTCGGCGCTGACCTGATCGAGCGTGCCCTCGGCCAGCATCGAGCCCTCGTGCAGCACCGTCACCTTGACGCCGAGCGCGCGCACGAAGCTCATGTCGTGCTCGACCACGACCACCGAATGCGTCTTGTTGATCTCGCGCAGCACGTGGGCGGTGGTCTCGGTCTCGACGTCGGTCATGCCGGCGACCGGCTCGTCGACCAGCAGCAGCTTGGGATCCTGGGCGAGCAGCATGCCGATCTCCAGCCACTGCTTCTGGCCGTGGCTGAGGCGCGAACCCAGCATGTTCTGCTGCGCCTCCATGCGGATGATCGACAGGATCTCGTCCAGCCGGTCGTTCTCGGCCTTGGTCGGCGCCGCCAGCAGCAGGCGGTACCAGCTGCGCAGTCCGGCCAACGCCAGCAGGAGGTTGTCGCGCACCGTGTGGTTCTCGAACACGGTCGGCTTCTGGAACTTGCGGCCGATGCCCAGGGTGGCGATGTCGGCCTCGTCGAGCTTGGTGAGATCGGCCCGGCCATCGAACACCACTTCGCCCTCGTCCGGCCGCGTCTTGCCGGTGACGACGTCCATCATGGTGGTCTTGCCGGCGCCGTTGGGGCCGATGATGGCGCGCATCTCGCCGGGCTCGACCAGCAGCGACAGGTTGTTCAACGCCTTGAAGCCGTCGAACGAGACGGTGACGCC
>JAFAKN010000091.1 GCA_019235415.1 Alphaproteobacteria bacterium | reverse complement strand
GGCCGATGATGCGCGTGTGATCGCCGTCGAGCGGCTCGACCTTGATCACCTCGGCGCCCTGGTCGGCCAGCAGCATGGTGCAGAACGGCCCGGCAAGCATCTGCGTCAGGTCGACGATGCGGATGCCGGAGAGCGCGCCGGTCATGGGCCTTCACCTCCCCATCGCGGAGACCGCGATGGGGAGGTGTCCGCGCAGCGGACGGAGGGGTCATGAGTCATGAGCCTTGACCCCTCCGTCGCCGTAAGACGGCGACACCTCCCCTTCGCGGAGTCCGCGAAGGGGAGGTGAAGACTGGCGTCACCTGTCGCCCCAGTGGCTGCGGCGCTTCAGCAGCACGGTGCGCTCGCCTTCGAACACCTGCTTGTCGTCCTGGTTCACGCCGTAGTGGCGAAAGCGCACGATGCCGGCGTCTTCGCGATCGGCATCGCTCTTCTCCAGCACTTCCGAATAGCAATAGAGCGTGTCGCCGTGATGCACGGGCGCTTTCAGCCGGATCTTGTCCAGGCCGAGCTCCATCAGCGCGTTCTCCGCGGTGTCCTCGGCGGCAAGCCCGATGCACATCGAGATGGTGACGCCGCCGAAGCCCAGCCGCTGGCCCCATGGGCTCGACTTCATCAGGTGCTCGTTGAAGTGACCCTCGGCGGTGTTCATGGTGACGTTGGTGATCCACACCTGCTCGAGCGGCTCGACCGTCTTGCCGCGGGCGTGGCGCAGGACCTCGCCGACGGTGAAGTCCTCGAAGTAGTTGTGCGTGCCGGTGAGCGCTGCGACTTTCATCAGTTCCTCCCGCGGCCCAGCAGCCGGTCGGAGATGATGCGCTTCTGGATCTCCGAGGTGCCCTCGAAGATCTTGGTCAGCCGTGCGTCGCGCCAGTGGCGTTCGACGGCGTGCAAGGTGGTGTAGCCCGCGCCGCCGTGGATCTGGATGCCCTCGCTGCACACCCGCTCGGCCATCTCGGAGGCGAACAGCTTGGCCATCGACGCTTCCTTGTCGCAGCGCTGGCCGGTGTCGATCTGCTCGCAGACGAAGTAGTTCAGCTGGCGCGCCGCTTCGATCTGGGTCGCCATTTCGGCGATCTTGAAGCGGATCGCCTGGAACTCGGCGATCGAGCGGCCGAACTGGCGGCGATCGTTGGCGTAGGCAATCGAATCGTCGAGCGCGCCCTGCGCCAGGCCGATGGCACGGGCCGCGGTGTGGGCGCGGGCGGTCTCCAGGCCGGAGGTGGCGTAATAGAAGGCATGGCCTTCCTCGCCGATCATGTCGGAGGCGTCGACCCGGAAGTTGTCGAACGCGAGCTCCCAGGTCTTCCAGCCGAAGTAGCCGATCTTGGGGATCGGGGCACCGTTGCAGCCGGGAGGCAGCTCGCCGCGCTTCTTCTCGACGAAGAACATCGAGAGCCCGAGGTGCCGCTTGCCGGCCGGCGGATCGGAGGTGCGCGCGATGATGATCAGGAAGTCGGCGCCGTCGGCGAAGGTGCACCAGTACTTGTTGCCCGAGATCAGCCAGCCGCTGCCGTCCTTGCGGGCACGGCAGGAGATGTTGGCGATGTCGGAGCCGGCATTGGGCTCGGACATGGAGAAGGCACCCAAAAACTCGCCCTTGGCCATGCGCGGCAGGTGCCGGGCGCGCTGCTCCTCGCTCATCATCTGGGCGCCGATCAAGAGGTTGCCGCGGGCGATCAGCGAGGCGACGCTCATCCAGCCGCGCGACAGCTCCTCGGTGACGAGGCAGTACTCGAAGCAACCGAGCCCCAGGCCGCCGTACTTTTCCGGGATCAGGATGCCGAAGTAGCCGAGCTCGGCCATCTTGTCGCGCAGGTCCATCGGGATGTCGCCCTTCTCGGGGTCGAGCTTGTTGGCGACCGGCAGCACCTCGTTGAGGGTGAATTCGCGCGCCTGCTCCTGGATCATGCGGCGCTCTTCGGTGATGTACGGCATTGGCGTTAGGCGTTCCTGAGGCGGACGAGGTTGGTGCGCTTGAAGTCGATGGCGAGCTCGTCGCGCTGGTTGAAACCCTTGGTGTGCCAGGTGACGATCCCGAAACCCTTGTGCGAGTCCGACAGCCGCCGGTCGAGCACCAGTGACTCGGCCCGGAGCGAATCGCCGGGATAGACCGGCTGGTGGAAGGTGAGCTGGTTGACGCCGAGGAACGGGCCGCCGCCTTCGCTCAGGTCCTCGACGGTGAGGCCGAATACCGTGGTGAAGACCAGCAGCGGATTGGCCACGATACCGGGATGGCCGTGGGCGCGGGCATAGGCAGCATTGAAATAGTGCGGGTTGAAATGCAGCGTGAGGGTCGAGAAGAGGGTGCTCTCCGACTCGGTGATGGTGCGCCCCCAATGGTGCTCGAAGACGCGCCCCGGCTCGAAGTCTTCGTAGCGGTTGCCCTTGGAGACGAGGCGCGCGCGCGTTTTGAGGTCTTCGGTCATTCTTCTCCTCATAGGAGCGCGGACCTCCCGGTCCGCTCATGACTCATGAGGCGGACCAGGAGGTCCGCGCTCCAATGAACTACTTCGTCGACGCCCGGGCCAGTTCGCCGACGTCGCCGAGCGTATCGATGCGGTCGATGGCGTCGTGCAGGCGCTTGGCCGCCGCGGGACCGAGCACCGGCGTGACCAGGCTCTCGAACTTGGTCTCGAGCGCCTGGCGCTGCTTGCCGAGGTCGGACCACGGGATGCCGGCATCGTGGCTCGCCTCGAGGGTGGTGCCGTCGTCGAGCTGGATCGCCATCTCGGCCACCGAATGCGGCCAGTCGGTGCGGAAGTCGATGCTGGTCTTCTCGCGCAGGCTCTTGATGCGCTGCTCCTGGGTGACGGCCTCGTTGTACGAGGCGAGATTGGCGGTATCGACGCCGGTGAGCGCCATGGCCACGGTCTGGCGCAGCGAGAACTTGGCCTCCAGGCCGGTCGTCGGGTGCGGGATGTTGCACACCTTGTCGGCCGCGGCGTCTACCCGGAGCGTGATCTTCTTCACGCGCTCGGGCGGGAAGTTGCTTTTTATCCGGATCTCCTTGGCGCACTCGATGGGCGCGTGCGTCATGTAGCAGGCGGCGTGGTACTTGAAGAGATTGTTGCGCAGGTGCCAGCCCTGCGGCGGCTCGCCCAGCGCCTGGTCGCTGTTGAGATGATCGCTCTGCGAGGAGGCGAAGCCCTGGTCGCATTCCAGGCTGTCGCGGCGGGCCGTGAAGCCCTTGGCGGCGAGGCGTGCGGCGCGCAGGCCGTGCTCCGATGCGGTGCCGGCGTGCAGGGGCTTGCACATGGTGCCGAAATTGGACTTCAGGCCGGCCGCCTGCGTAGCGGCGATCCCGAAGGCGACGGCGAGCTGCTCCTCCGTGAGGCCGAGCATGCGGCCGGCAGCCGCCGCCGCCGCGAACGAGCCGACGGTGCCCGTGACGTGGAAGCCCTTTTGGTAGTGGCTGGGCGCCACCAGGCGGCCGATCCGGCCAGAGGTCTCGTAGCCCGCGACGAAGCTCTCGATGAACAGCCGTCCCGAGGCGCCGAGCTGCTCGCCCAAAGCCAGGAGTGCCGGCACGACGGTAACGGTCGGATGGCCGCCCATGGAGAAGTTGACGTCGTCGTAGTCGAGCGCATGGCTCGCCGCGCCGTTGATCAGGGTCGCGGTCGAGGGAAGGACCCTTTCGCTGCGCCCGACCAGGCTTGCGGGCCCCTTGGCGCCGTCCTCCATCGCCTCCCGGACGAGGATATCGGTCAGCTCCTCCTGGGCGCCGGCAACGGTGACGGCGAACCAGTCGAGCAGGCACTGCCTGGTGCGCTCGACCAGGTCGTCGGGCAGGTCGCGCCAGGCCATGGCGGCGGCGCGACGGGCGAGCTCGGCGGTGACGGGAACGGCTTGCATGCGGCCTCCTCTCGATCCTCGACTCGAAGTGTCGGCCAGGGGACGCTTGCTTGTCCATGCCCGGTGCCGCATGGCGAGAGGCCGCTTCCGAGGCGACCACTCCTGTCATCCCGAGCGCAGCGAGGGACCTTTACTGCGACAGGAAAGGTCCCTCGGCCTGCGGCCTCGGGATGACAGAGAGGCGGGCTTGGAACCTCAGGTCGGCAAGAGCGCGAAACCGAACGTTAAATTCTTAAGACAGGCGAACCCTTTCGCCCCGGCCCAGTTCTACGCACACGAGTACACGATGAGCCGATCATGATCCGGCGTCCTGGCGATCATGCAATGTGTGAGCGTAGACAATGAAATCCTCTCTCCTGCTCTCCTTCGTCCTTTGTATCGCCGCGCCAGCATCGGGACTGGTGATGCCCGCGCAGGCGCAACCCTACGTCAATCAAGCGCAAATCCCTCCCACTGAGAGCCCGAAAGCGTACT
>JAFAKN010000076.1 GCA_019235415.1 Alphaproteobacteria bacterium | reverse complement strand
GGGATAACGCGCCGGGCATCAACCCGCCCGTCGCCGCTCCCGCGCCGCAAAGGATGAATGTCCCGCCAGCACCTGTGCAGCCCGTGGGGAACGCTCCGCTCATGCCGCCAACTCGTCCGGCACCTTATTTCCAGATGGGTGCCAGTGGGCGCGCCCAGCCTCAGTGGCATCCCGCCCTGGCGCAGCAGTCGCCGGGCGTATCGGCTCCACAGCCGCTCGTTACCGCCGTCGCCGGCCCCAATACTGTCATTCCACCCACCGGACCCGGCTGGCAGGGAAGCCCCCTGTGGCGACCGCGGCCCGCACAACCGATGATGAGTGTCATCGAGCCGCAGCCAGGGCCGAGTTCGTCGCCTCCTGCGCCACCCATGCCGCAACTGTCAGTTCCGGCTGCGGGCAACCCCAGCAGCGGGCCAGAACAACCCGCCACGCCGCCTCGGGCGGCGATTCCGGGCGAACCGCCGTCGCAGCAGACACAGAACCAGCCATCATCGCCAAGCAACGCCGCCCCATCGTCGTGGCGAAGCCGGTTGCAGGACATCTTCGATACATACGTCCCGGGAGCTTACTACCAACGGCTGGCGCAGCAGGACTTCGACGCGGGAAACTACGCCACCGCCGGAGGGTATGAGGTAGCCGCGCTGGCGGACGCGCTGCTCGGGGTCGCGACGTTCGGCGGGAGCACGCGACTGAGGGCGCCGGTCACAGGCCTGTTCCGTCGCTCGTTCACATCCTTCGAGCAGTTGAAAAGACATCTTGGGAGCCCTCCCGCAGGGATGCACTGGCACCACATCGTTGAACAGTCACAAATTCCCCAGTTCGGCGCGCAGCGAATACACAGCATCGACAACATCGTCGCCGTGCCAGCTGACGTGCATAACAAGATAAGTGGCTACTACAAATCGACTAAACCATTCTCGCGCCCTGACCCGGTGCGCGCATGGTTGAGAGATAAATCGTTTGAGGAGCAATATGAGTTTGGAATGAATATTCTTAGAGATCATCTCGGATACTAAGAAAAATATGGAGAAGTTACGATGAACAACAGGGATCGCTACATTGCCGAAGCCACCGAGTACGGTCGCTGCTCAGAGATGGCAGACTCTAAAAAGGTCAATGCAGCCTACCATAGATTGGCAGCCGTCCTCACACGCATGCGAGCGGGATCCGACAGGGGTGAGTCGATTCTGATTGACTTGGTGAACCATTCAAACGGATGGGTGAGATTGTGGGCAGCGACCGACCTCCTACCTTTGCGGGCAGAGCTTGCGTCCTCGACTCTGGAGGAACTTGCAGCCGGCTCGCCGGGCGAGTTGAGGTTCGACGCAAAAATGGTCCTGCGAGAATGGCGAGCGGGACGACTGAAGGGGCTCTGATTGCGTCATCAATAGTTAGCAATGTGCCGCCGCCAGCCGTCTATGTTTTCACCACCCGAGCCCGTCGGCTCAAATTGTTCAACCATCCAAATAACGGAGTTAGGTTTGCGGCGGCTCGAAGCGCATCGCAGATGCCATCGGCCTTCGGGCCGGCGAGATGACGGTGCATTCCGCCGCTTGCCAATCGATCGCGCCCGCGGGCAGCTTTATCGCACATAACCCAGGGGACAGACGTGATGAAAGCATCTTTACGCAGAAGCAGGCTCGCGGTCGTCGCGCTGGCGACGATGGGCGCCTTGCTGATCGGCGCGGGCGCGCGGGCGGAGGACAAGCTGCTCAATGAGATCGTCGAGTTCGACGGCGCGATGCTGTTCTTCGGCAGCCACGTGCCCGGCATGGTGATCGGCGCGGTCCGCAACGGCGAGACGGCCGTGTTCGGTTTCGGCGAGGCGTCCGACGGCTCGGGCAAGGCGCCCGACGGCCGCACGGTGATGCGCATCGGCTCGATCACCAAGGCGTTCACCGGCCAGGTCCTCGCCGGCCTGCTCGATCGCGGCAGCGTGAAATTGACCGATCCGCTGCAGGAACGGCTCGGTTGGCCGGTCAAGGTGCCGGAGCGCGACGGCAAGCCGATCCGGCTGATCGAGCTTGCGACGCACACTTCCGGGCTGCCGCGCGAGGTCGAGCGCGCGCCCGGCCCGCCGGACGATCCGTTCCGCACCTTGACTCGCGAGGCCTACATCAAGGGCCTGCAGACCGACCCGCTGCTGTTTGCCCCCGGCACCGGCGGCCTCTACTCCAACTTCGCCTTCGACCTTTTGGCCGCCGCGCTCGAGCACGCCGGCGGCAAGCCGTACGACGCGCTCCTCAAGGACATCGTTCTCGACCGCGCCGGCATGACGGACACGATCTTCAGCCTGCGCGCCGGCGATGGCGCGCGCCTGTTCCAAGGCCATGGCTTCGAGGGCAAGGCGATGCCCGACGTCAAGGCGACGCCGGTGATGGCCGGCGCCAGCAGCCTTTACTCGACGCCCGACGACATCCTGCGCTGGCTCGCCTGGCACCTCGACCGCTTCTCGCCGCAGGACACCGAGTTGCGTCTCCTCGATCACGCCGCCTATGTCCCGCGCGACGGATTGAAGCCGGTATCGGGCTTCGACGAGTCGGGCCACATGGATGCCATGGGTCTCGGCTGGATCGTGATGGCCCCCAAGGGCGACCGGCCGCTGATCCTGCAGAAGGCGGGGGGCCTGCAAGGCATCTTCTCCTACGCAGCCTTCGCGCCGACGCGCGGCGTCGGCGTCTTCGTCGCCATCAACCAGTTCAACGTCCCGGCCGCGCTCGGCATGGCGGCGGCGGCCAATGACCTCATCGCCCAGCTGGCGCCGCGGTGAGCCCGCCGGAGGCGGCCGCGCGCCAGCGCGCGACCTCGGCGAGCTCCGGCGGCGGCTGCGAGACGATGGCGCGTTGGCCCAGGCCGACCGATCCGGTGTCGCCGTCGAGGAACAGCCAGTCGCCCTCGCGCAGCCGGTTGCCGGCCAGGCTCGCCTCGCCCTGCGCTTCGTCAAGGGCGAGCGCGCCGCAGCCGACCAGGCACACCTTGCCGAGCTGGCGCGCCACCACCGCGGCATGGGCGGTGCGGCCGCCGGTCGTGGTCAGGATGCCCTCGGCGACCGCGAAGCCGGCGACGTCCTCGGTCGAGGTGTCGGGGCGCACCAGGATCACTGGAGCGCCGGTCTTGCCGAGCTCCTGCGCGCGGCCGGAGCTGAACGCGATGCGGCCGCTCGCCACGCCGGGCGCCGCCGAGATCGCCTGCGCCGCGGGCTTGGCGGGCTCGGCGAAGCGCCGCACCGCAAGCTTCGCAAGGTCGAGCGTGCCGAGGCGCGCCAGGGCCGTCTGCCGGTCGATCAGGCCCTCGCGCACCATGGCCACCGCCATGCGCAAGGCCGCGAGCGGCGTGCGCTTGGCGCTGCGCGTCTGCAGGAAGTAGAGCCGGCCGTCCTCGACCGTGAACTCGACGTCCTGCGCGTCGCGGCGCGCCTGCTCGATCAGCCGCACGCCGTCGCCCAACGCGCGCGCTACATCGGGCAACCGGTCGGCGAGCCGCGCGGCGTCGATCGGCGTGCGGCGGCCCGACACCACGTCTTCGCCCTGCGCGTCGAACAGGAAGTCGAGGTAGGGCTCGTTCGCGCCCGTCGCCGGATTGCGGCTGAAGATCACGCCGGCGCCCGAGCGCGGTCCCGAATTGCCGAACACCATCGCCTGCACGGTGACAGCCGTGCCGCCCTCGTCCGACAAACGGTTCAGCCGGCGATACTCGACGGCGCGCGGCGACTGCCACGACTGGAAGACCGCGCGCGCAGCGTCGGCCAGCTGCCGCTGCGGATCGTCGGGCACGAGGTGGCCGAGCCGCCGGGCGACCTCGCGATAGGCGGCAGCGAGCCGCTCCAGCGCCTCCGAATCGAGCTCGGCCTCGCCCTCGACCTGCTCGGCCTGCACCATCACGGCCAACGCCTCGTCGAAGCGCGCCGCGGCCAGGCCGCCCACGACTTCGGCGTGCGACTGGATCAGCCGGCGCCACGAATCGAAGGCGAGCCGCGGATTGCCGCTCAGCCGCACCAGCCCGTGCACGGTCCTCTCGTTCAGCCCGATATCGAGCACCGTCTGCAGCATCCCGGGCATCGACACGGCGGCGCCGGACCGCACCGAGACCAGCAGCGGTGCGCGGCTGTCGCCGAACCGCCGCCCGGTGCGTTCCTCCAGCCAGGCGATGCCGCGGGCCAGTCCCTGCTGCATCGCCCGCAGCGCCTGGGCGTCGCCGGCATTGACGCCGGCGCAGAGCGTGGTCGGCAGCACGAAGGCGGGCGGCACTTCCAGGCCGAGCTTGGCCATGCCGGCGAGCTCGGCGGCCTTCGAGCCGGCGAGCGCCGCGGTGATCTCGGCGGCGGGGGTGCCGCGGCCGATGAAGAAGGCGTCCGGGGTCATCGCGACAGCTCCGCAAGGACGCGCTCGCGCAGCGCGAGCGCGGCGTGAGCGAGGTGATCGGTGGCGCCTTCCAGCGCGCGCGCCACCTCGAGCCCCAGGAGCGGGGCCCGTGTGTCGCTCGCGGGCTGCGCCATCAAGGCGGCCATCGCGGTGCGCTCGGCGGCGTCGGCGCGGCGTTCGGCAGTGGTCACTGCGTCGATCGCCTGCAAGGCCGCCGCCGCGTCGACCCGGTTGCCCTCGGGCAGGCAGGCGGCCGCCTCGGCGGCGCGCACCAGCTGGCTGATGCTGTCGATCACGATGTCGGCGAGCTCGCCGAGCGCGGCGCTGCTCGCCTGCAACGCACCGGTCGGCGCCAGGGTCCACAGGAAGGCCGCCTCGTCGAGCGCGTCGGTCGCATTCTCGACCGCGTCGACGGCCAGCCGCAGCGGCTCGCCGCCCTGCACCCGAGCGCAGGTTTCGCGCGCCTGCAGGGTGAGACGGTCGGCCTTCTCCTCCATCTGCTTGGCGCGGCGCGCCAGGGAGGGCCGCGCGGTGGCGGCGGCCGCGTCGCCGGCCAGATGCTCTGCGATGGTCGACATCAGGGTGCGGGTGACGCCGAGATGGCGGACCAGGAGGGTCAGCACGGCGACTTCGGCGGTGTCGAACAGTTGCGCCAGCTCGGCCTGGACCTCGTCGCGGATCAGGCGCGCCGAGCGGTTGCCGCGCAGCCCTTCGCTGCCGAGCCGCAGGACCCGCTGCAGGAACCGGACGCAGTCCGCGGCGCCCAGGGCGGCATCCAGCCGCACGCCATAGGGGATGCGGCCGCCGGCCGCGCGACGCACCGCCTCGAACACCAGGTCGGCGCCGCCGAGCTCGAGGAAGCCGCGATGGCCGTGATCGTGCGCCGCCGCCCAGGCGAGGATGTCGACCGCCTGCTGCTTGCCGACGAAGGTCTGCAGCGCCTTGCGCGCCTTGTTCCAGTCGATCAGGAACACCAGGCGCGAGCCGAGATGCTCCAGGAAGGCGAGCAGCTCGGCTTCGTTGGCGACGACGTGGCGACCGGTGACGAGATGGAAGGCATCGCTCGACAGGGCGTGCGCCTGCCTCTCGGCCAGGGGACTCCAGCCGACGTCCTTGCCGTCGAACAGCGACATGAAGAAGCGGGCGCGCCGGCGATGCACGTCGGTGTAGGTGATGGTCACCGAGGCGGGCTCGACATGGATGACGATGACGTGCGCGTCGGTTTCGCCGATGTCGTTCTGGATGGTGAGCCGCGTGCCCGACCGCGCCGCCGTCGTGCCGAGGCCGGGATGGCCGAAAGCCAACGGCGCCGTCCGGTGCAGGCCGCTCATGAAGGCTTTTATGCGCGGCCGGTCGGCGTCGTCGATGTGATGCACGCGGGCGCCGTCGATCTCCTCCAGGGCCGATTCCGCGGCGAGTGCGTTGATCGCCTTGTGGGCATCCATGACCAGCCGATGCAGGCTGTCGGGGCCGCCGCCGGGCCCATCGTGCCGCGCCGACGACATGGTCTCGATGTCGCGCGGGGCGAGCTCGTCGCGCTCGGCCTTGGGCAGCGCGGCAACCAGCGCGCTGCGGCGCTTCTCGAGAGCGGCGAACGACGCCGAGCCCGCCGCCTGCAAAGGCGCCAGCATCGAGCCGAGGTCGCGCGCGAGGCCGGCGATCAGGGGCTGCGCGCCGGGAACGTGCAGACGATCGGTGCCGAGCAGCTTGGCGCCGGCGATCGTCGAATCGAACTGCGGGTCGTCGAGGCCGGTGGCGCGGCGCTCTGCCGCGAGCGCGTTCGCCGGACGGGTGGGGTCGACGGCATGCCCGCCGGCCTCCTGCAGCAAGGTGAGGCCAAGCTTCAATCGGTCGTTGGCAGCCAGAGCATCGGCGATCAACGTCGGCAGCAAGAGCGACGTCTCGCCGAGCTCGTGAACAATCTGGTTCTTCTCGGTCACCGGTCACCCATCAATGAGCGGACGCACCATAGATCAACGACTGTGCGCTTGATTTGATGCAGGTCAGGTCGACCGCGCTCCCGCGAACGGCCGCGGCGGCTGGCCAGTTTGTCGCGCCCAGACGGCTTCGAGCATGAAGGTCCGCCCCCGGTGAACGATGTGCCTCGAAAGAGGGCACATCCATCGCCGAGATGACCGGCGTCCTACAACGATCTTTCCATTGCGTGACTCTGCACAACAACTGGTTGCGCGGTTTCAAATCAGGCTCACGGCCATCGCCATAAGTTCGCCAGCGTCGACGAAACTTCCTGATGGAGCAGACGATGCTGTGCAATCTCACGAAGCTGTCGAGCGAAGGCAGTGCTCTTTCTCGCAACAAGCTTACCGCGGCCGGCGTAGTGGCGGTGATCCTCGCGGCGGGCCTGGCGAGCGCTGCCTCCGCGCAGTCGGTGTCCACGCTCGGCGACCCGCAACCCCAGATCCAGACTCCGCTCAAGGTGGCGAAGCCGATGACGCCGCAGCGCATCGCCTGGCTAAAAGGTCGCTGCGCTCAGCTGGTCGCCTTCTTCGACTACTACGGCGTCAGCCGCGGTGAGAATTCCGACGGCGCGCGCAATCAAACCCGGATCGGCGCCTCCATCGAGTGCGAGCGGACGCACTACCGCACCGGCATCGATACGATGGCGGTCCTGCTGGTGAACAAGGCGTTCGACGTGCCCAAGCCCGGCACACCGGCGGTCGAGCCGGAGGACGTCGAATCGCCGGACATCACCGACCCGACGCGCCGCGAGGGCTGGTTCTAGCTTCGGCAAGCGAGGTTGATGCCGGGCGACCCTCATCGGGTGCCCGGCCTCCACCCCGATCTCTTCGGTCCGCCTGCAACGGGTGCGCAGCTGGAACGTATCTCCAGCGACTTCGCGAGCAGAAGCGGGGACATCATGCACGACACAAGGTCTTTCGCTCCGTCGCCCGCGAGCTTGCGCGCTCGACCCGACGCGCCGCCGCAGTCGCTGCCGCTGCGCGACAAGATCAGCGTGCACAAGGTCAATTTCTACTACGAGGACGGCACCCACGCGCTGAAGGACGTGTCGGTGCCGATCCATGAACATCGGGTGACGGCCTTCATGGGCCCGTCCGGCTGCGGCAAGTCGACCCTGCTGCGCGTGTTCAACCGCATGTACGACCTGCACCACGGCCAGCGCGTCGACGGCAAGGTGCTGCTGGATGGCAAGAACATCCTCGCCAAGGGCTACGACCTGGAGCGCTTGCGGCTGCGCATCGGCATGGTGTTCCAGAAGCCGACGCCGTTTCCGATGTCGGTCTACGACAACGTGGCCTTCGGCGTCGCGCTGTTTCGCAGGATGCCCAGGGCCGACCTCGATGCGCGTGTCGAGCACGCGCTGCGCCAGGCGGCGCTGTGGGACGAGGTGAAGGATGTGCTCGCCAAGCAGGGCTCCGAGCTTTCCGGCGGCCAGCAGCAGCGACTATGCATAGCGCGCGCCCTCGCGCTGCAGCCGGAAGTGCTGCTGCTCGACGAGCCGTGCTCGGCCATCGACCCGATCTCGGCCGCCAAGATCGAACAGACGATCCTCGAGCTGAAGGCCGATCGCACGCTGGTGATCGTGACCCACAACCTGCAGCAGGCGGCGCGCGTCGCCGACTACGCCGGTTTCATGTTTCAGGGCGAGATGGTCGAGTTCGCGACCGCCGAGCAGCTGTTCACGATGCCCAAGCATCCGCGCACCCAAAGCTTCGTCACCGGCCGGTTCGGCTGAGGTCATCGTCCTCGGTTGCCGCGGCGCGCAACACCTCGTCGGTGTGCTCGCCGAGCCGCGGCGCCGGCCGCGCCGACTTCGGCCGCACGCGGTCGAACGCGATCGGCAGGCCGACCACCTTGGGGCCGCCGACCGGCAGCTCCTGCACGAGGCCCGACGCCGCGAGCTGCTCGGTCTCGGCCAGCTCGCCCACGTCGTTGACCGGGCTGCACGGCACGCCCGCCGCCTCCAGCGCCGCGAGCCAGTCGGCGCGCGTTCGGGTGCGCATCACGGCGGCGATCAGCGGCAGCAGCTCGGCCTTGTGCTTCACGCGCGCCGCGCTCCTGGCATAGCGCGGATCGGTCGCCCATTCGGGATGGCCCAGCGCCTGGGCGCAGCGCGCCCACAGCCGGTCGTTGCCCGGCGCCAGGCAAAGCGGCCGGTCGGCGGTGTCGAAGGTCTGGTAGGGCACGATCACCGCGCCGCCGGTGCCGTGGCGCTTGGGCACCTCGCCGCTGGCGATGTAGTTGTTGACCTGGCCTTCGACCCAGTGCACCGCCGAGTCGAACAGCGAGGTGTCGACCAGGCAGCCCTTGCCGGTCTTGTCGCGCAGGCGCAAGGCGGCGAGGGCGCCGATGGTGCAGAACATGCCGGTCGCCTTGTCGTTGATCGAGGCGCCGCAGAAGGTCGGCGGATCCTCGGCCCGGCCGGTGCACATCATCATGCCGCCATAGGCCTGCAGCAGCGGGTCGAATCCCGGCTTCATCTTCAGCGGGCCGGCGTAGCCGAACGCCCAGATCGAGCAGTAGATCAGCCGCGGATGGCGGGCCAGCATGGCCTCGGGCCCGATGCCGATCTCCTCGACCACGCCCGGGCGCAGGTTCTGGATCAGGATGTCGGACGTCTCGGCGAGACGGTGGAGCTTCGCGATGTCGTCGGCCGACTTGAGGTCGAGCACGACCGAGCGCTTGTTGCGGTTCTGGCTGTAGAAGTAGAGCGAGGTCACGCCGTCCGGCCCGAACGGCGGGCCCCAGATTCGCGCATCGTCGCCGCCGTCCGGCTTCTCGATCTTGATCACGTCGGCGCCCATGTCGGCCAGCAGCACGCCGGCCAGCGGCCCGGCCAGCGCCTGGCCTACCTCGATGACGCGAATTCCTTCCAGCGGCAGTGTCACGGTCGTCCTCTTGGTTGCTCGATGCGATGTAGGATAGACCGACCTCGGGAGGAAACGCGATGAAGCTCGGTCTCTACATGGCCACGCAATGGCGCCAAGGCGCCGATCTCGGTCCGGAGCTCGACAACCTCGTCGAGCAGGTACGGGTGGCGCGGGCAAGCGGCCTCGTTTCGCTGATGGTCGGCCAGCACTTTCTGTCGAGCCCCCTGCAGATGTTCCAGGCGATGCCGCTCCTGGCGCGGCTCGCCGCCGAGGCGCGGGGCATGCAGCTCGGGCCCGGCCTGCTGCTGTTGCCGCTGCTCAATCCGGTGATCGTGGCCGAGGAGTGCGCCACGCTGGACTGGCTGTGCGACGGCAACGCCATCATCGGCCTGGGATTGGGCTATCGGCAGGAGGAATTCGACGCGATCGGCGTGCCGATCAAGGAACGCGTGCCGCGCTTCGTCGAGGGCGTCGAGCTGATCCGCAAGCTGTGGCGCGACGACGTCGTCGAGCACAAGGGCCGCTTCCACACGGTGAGCGGCGTGCAGGCCAGCCTCAGGCCCAAGCAGCCGGGCGGGCCGCCGATCTGGATGGCAGGCGATTCGGAAGCGCCGGTCAAGCGCGCCGCGAAGCTGGCCGACGCCTGGTTCCCCTCGCCCATGGTGAGCGAGCAGGGCGTGGCCAAGCTGAACGCGCTGTTCCGCGAGACCCGGGCGTCCGCCGGCCTGCCGCCCGCCAAGGAGCATCCCATCATCCGCGAGGCGCATGTCGGCAGCGGTAGCGGCAGCGGCAAGGCGCTCGACGAGGTGCGCGAGCCGCTTGCGTTCAAGTACGAGGCCTATGCCAGCTGGGGTGAGGCGTCCGGTTTCGTGCCGGCCGACCGTATCCGCGCCGACTTCGACAAGTTCGCGGCCGACCGCTTCATCATAGGCTCGCAGGACGAGGTTGCCGAGCAGATCGCCCGCTACGGCGAGAAGACCGGCACCGACCACATCCTGTTGCGCGTGCAATGGCCCGGGCTCGGCCAGAAGACGGTGCTGCAGACGCTCGAGCGGCTGGGCCGGGTGGTCGAGCAGGTCAGGTAGGGACACGAAAAGGCGGCCACGTCCAGTACATCAGCGCGCGCCACAGCCATTCGATCGGGCCGAAGGCGTAGCGCTGCAGCCACCAGCGGCTGAATGCGACCTGTGCGGCGTACAGCACGATCACGACGGCGAGCCCCTCGGCCAGCGTGAGCTTGCCGAACAGGCCGAGCCCGTAGCCGTAGAACACGAAGCCCAGGATCACCGACTGGCTGATGTAGTTGGTGAAAGCCATGCGGCCCACCGGCTCGGCCCAGGCCAGCCACCGGCGTGCCGGGCCGCTCGCCAGCCCCAGCACCAACAGGCAGTAGGACAGCGCCAGCACGATGGTGCCGAGCTGCTCGTAGGGGGCGTGCCGCTGCAGTGTCAGCCGCGCGCCGATCGAGATCGTGAACAGGCTCGTCCACCACATTTGGCGGGCGTAGCGTTCGGCCGCCTGCACGATGCGCAGCCGCCACGCCAAAGTGCCGACCATGAACAATCCGACGGTGCGCGGGAAGATGTAGGTGTCCAGCACGTCAAAGCCCGGCATCTCGGCAATGCGGAAGGCGAGGATCTCCCGCCAGCTGCCCGAGCCGTAGATGCGGTCAGCCATCGCCACGTGCGCTGCGAACCAGGCTTGGCTCGGCCATGTCACGATGCCCGGCACGAAGGGCATGGCGAGGTAGAAGCCGAGGCAGGCAATGGCGGCGAGCGCAACCAGCCAGCGCGGCAGCCACAGGAACGGCAGCACCAGCAGGCCCGCCACGGCGTACTCGGTCAGGATGTCGCCGTCCCAGATCAGGTAGAGATGGATGAGGCCGAAGCCCAGCAGCGCCAGCAACCGGCGCACCAGCAGCAAGAGGCGTCGCGGATGCCCGGCAAGCCGCCCGTGCTGGATGGCGAGTCCCAGGCCGAACAGCAGCGAGAAGACGGCGAGTGCCTTCGATTCGACGAACACCTGCAGGAATACCTGGATCGCGTGATCGGTGCCCTGCAGGGGCGGTCCCGGCACGAACTGCCGGAAGATCGAGACCCGGAATATGTATTCGAGATTGATCGCGAGCACGCCGAGCAGCGCCAGCCCGCGCAGCGCGTCGATGGCGTCGATGCGCTGGCCGGGCGCGGTCGGTGTTGCGGAGCGCGCCACCATATTCATTCCTCTCCCCCGTTAGGGGGAGAGGCGAGGAGAGGGGGCTTCGAAAGCTCGTGTAACCCCCTCTCCCAACCTCTCCCCCTATCGGGGGAGAGCAGGTCTCTTGCTATAGTCGCCAAGGGAGGAGGGGGTTTCATGCTGCACAAGTCCATTGCGATCACGGCGATCGCCTGCCTGCTCGCGGCACCGGCGTTCGCCCAGAAGAAGTACGACACCGGCGCCAGCGACAGCGAGATCAAGCTCGGCCACAGCGTACCCTACAGCGGGCCTGCGTCGGCATTCGGCATTCACGGCCGCGTCACCTTGGCCTACGCCAAGATGCTGAACGAGCAGGGCGGCATCAACGGCCGCAAGATCAACTTCACCTCGCTCGACAACGGCTACATGCCGCCCAAGGCGCTGGAGGCGAGCCGGCAGCTGGTCGAGAGCGTCGGGGTGTTCGCCGAAGTGGGCACGCTCGGCACGCCGCCCAATCTCGCCATCCGGCCCTACCTCAATTCCAAGCACGTGCCGCAGCTCTTCGTGTCGTCGGGCATCACCAAGATGGACGACCCCAAGCAGTACCCGTGGACGGTGCCGTGGTACACGCACTTCGAGTTCGAAGCCCTCGTCTACGCCCGCTACCTGATCGAGAACAAGCCCGAGGCCAGGATCGGCCTGCTGTGGCAGAACGACGACTTCGGCAAGGACTACATCGCAGGCTTCCGCCGGGCGCTCGGCGCCAAGTCGAAGATGATCGTCAGCGATCAGAGCTTCGACCTCACCGATCCCACGGTCGATTCGCAGATCATCGCGCTCAAGGCGAGCGGTGCCGACACGTTGATCGTGTTCGGCACGCCGAAGTTTGGCGCCCAGGCCTTGCGCAAGACGGCCGACCTCGGCTGGAACGCGCTGCGCATCGTGTGCAGCCCGGCCAGCAGCATCGAGGGCGTGTTGCGGCCGGCCGGCCTCGACATTTCCAAGGGCGTGCTGACCAGCCAGATCCTGAAGGATCCCGACGATGCCGAGTTCGCCGACGCACCCGACGTGAAGGACTACCTCGGCTTCATGCAGAAATGGGCGCCCCAGGACAATCCGCGCGACAGCACGGCAATCGCCTCGTTCGTGGCCAACCAGACCATGGAGTACGTGTTGAAGAAGGCGGGCGACGAGCTCACCCGCGAGAACGTGCTCAAGCTCTCGACCACGATGCGCGATTTCAAGCCCAAGATGCTGTTGCCGGGCGTGGCGCTGCAGAACTCGCCGCAGAGCTACACCTTGTTTCGCCAGTACGTGCTGTCCCGCTTCGACGGCACGTCGTGGAAGCCGTTCGGTCCGGTGTACAGCGCCGATTGACCCTGCGCACTTCTGTCATCCCGAGCGCAGCGAGGGATCTTTAAGGCAACAGGAAGGATCCCTCGCTCACGCTCGGGATGACAGAAGAGGCCGCGGATGACGGAGTCGTCTAAGCCGCCGCCAGGTTCACGCGCGGCTGCTTCACGGCGCGAGGGCGCCAGCCGGTCGCGATGGCGGCGAGCTCTTCCGGGTTTTCCGGCGGACCGTCGCCGCGCCAGACGATGTGCAGGTCCGGCCGAAGCAAGAACACCGACTTGCCGTAGACCTCGCGTACCCGCTTCTCGTCCAGCCGCAGGACCTCGAATGGGGCGCCGATCTTTC
>JAFAKN010000644.1 GCA_019235415.1 Alphaproteobacteria bacterium | reverse complement strand
CTGGTGTGGGCGACGCGCAAGAACATCGATCTGGTGCAGCCCGCCGACAACAGCTTTCCGCTGCGCTGGGTCAACGTGAAGTAGATTGCTCTTCTTTCGATTCCTCGCCCCCGCTAGGGGGAGAGGCTAGGAGAGGGGGAATCGACGTGCGCAGCCCCCTCTCCCAACCTCTCCCCCTAGCGGGGGAGAGGAGGCTGATTGGGAAATAGATGCTCGCCTTCATCCTCCGCCGCCTTGCCCAGTCGATCGCCGTGCTGCTGACGGTCGGCCTGGTGGCGTTCTTCCTGTTCCGCTACGTGGGCGACCCGATCAACGGCATGGTCGGCCAGGACACGCCGGCGCAAGAACGCGAGGAGCTGCGCACCAAACTGGGGCTGAACGACCCGGCGCCGATCCAGTTCTTCCGTTTCATCACCAACGCGGCCGAAGGCAATTTCGGACTCTCCTACCGTACGTCCGAGCCGGTCAGCCGGCTGATCCTCGAGCGCCTGCCGGCGACCCTGGAGCTGTCCTTTTGCGCCGCGGTGTTCGCGCTCTGCATCGGTGTGCCGATGGGCGTCTACACCGGATTGCATCCGCGTCATTGGACCAGCCGCGCCCTGCAGGCGATCTCGCTGATCGGCATCTCCCTGCCGACCTTCCTGATCGGTATCCTGCTGATCCTGCTGTTCTCGGTGATCCTCCACTGGCTGCCCTCGTTCGGGCGGGGCGACACCGTGCAGATCGGCTGGTGGACGACCGGTTTGCTGACGTGGTCGGGCATCAAGGCGCTGATCCTGCCTTCGATCACGCTCGGCCTGTTCCAGCTCACTTTGCTGATGCGCCTGGTGCGCTCGGAGATGCTGGAGGTGATGCGTACCGACTACATCAAGTTCGCACGCGCCCGCGGCCTCACCAACCGCGCCATCAACTTCGGCCATGCGCTGAAGAACACGCTGGTGCCGGTGATTACCGTGACCGGCCTGCAATTGGGCTCGCTGATCGCCTTCGCCATCGTCACCGAGACGGTGTTCGCTTGGCCGGGCGTGGGGCAGCTCTTCATCCAGTCGGTGCAGTTCGCCGACATCCCGGTGATGGCCGCCTACCTGATGATGATCGGGCTCCTGTTCGTGCTCATCAATCTCACGGTCGACCTTTTATACTTCGCGGTCGATCCCAGGTTGCGCGGCGCCGGCCTGGCGCGCGCCGGCGGACACTGACATGGCCGACCATTCCGCGGACCGTTCCGCCTTGGGCGACTGGCTGCACCGTGCCGCCGACAGCGACATCTGGTGGAGCTTCAAGTCGTCGTCGTTGACGGTAGTCGCGGCGGCCGCAACCTTGTTCATCGTCGTCGTGGCGTTCCTGTCCCCGGTGCTGGCGCCGCACACGCCGTTTGATCCGGCGACGCTCAGTCTCAGCGACGGGCTGAAGCCGCCAGTGCTGGTCTCGGACGACGGCGACTGGTCGTTCCCGCTCGGCACCGACGACCAGGGCCGTGACGTCTTGAGCTCGATCATGTACGGCACGCGGCTGTCGCTCGAGGTCGGCTTTGCCTCGGTGGTCGTCGCGATGCTGATCGGCATCACGCTCGGCCTGGTCAGCGGCTATTTCGGCAGCGCCGTCGACGCCGTCATCATGCGCATCGCCGACGTGCAGCTCACCTTCCCCGCCATCCTGGTGGCGCTGCTGATCGACGGCGTTGTGCGCGGCCTGATCTCGGTGCAGCGCCACGACGAGGTGGCGATCTTCGTCATCGTCGGCGCGATCGGGCTGTCGTTCTGGGTGCAGTACGCCCGCACCGTGCGCGGCTCGGTGATGGTCGAGAAGGGCAAGGAGTACGTCCAAGCGGCCCGCGTGATCGGGCTCTCGCCCGTGCTGATCATGGTGCGCCACGTGCTGCCCAACGTGACGGGACCGGTGCTGGTGATCGCCACCATCAACCTCGGGCTTGCCATCATCACCGAGGCGACCCTGTCGTTCCTGGGCGTCGGCCTGCCGTCGACCGAGCCCTCGCTCGGCACCCTGATCCGTATCGGCAACGAGCTGCTGCAGTCGGGTGAATGGTGGATCACCGTGTTCCCCGGCATCACGCTCGCCGCCCTGGTGCTGGCCGTGAACCTTTTAGGTGACTGGCTACGCGACGCGCTGAACCCGAAGCTGCGATGAGGCCAGGTTGCACGCGATGTTTGTCATCCCGAGCAAAGCGAGGGACCCTTGCGGGTCAGGAAAGGTCCCTCGCTGCGCTCGGGATGACAGAGGGGCGGCTGGCATGACAGGGAGCCGGTTGTGACCCCGCCCACCAACTATCCGCCGCTGCTCGAGGTCAAGAGCCTGCGGGTCGAGTTCCCGACGCGGCGCGGCACCCTGGTCGCCGTCGACGACGTCTCATTCGACATCGCGCCCGGCGAGGTGCTAGGCGTCGTTGGCGAATCGGGCGCCGGCAAGTCGCTGACCGGCAACGCGATCATCGGCCTGCTCGAACCGCCGGGGCGCATTGCATCAGGCGAGATCCGGCTGGAAGGCCGGCGCATCGACAACCTGCCCTACGAGGAGATGCGCAGGGTGCGCGGCGCGCGCATCGGCGCCATCTTCCAGGATCCGTTGACCAGCCTGAACCCGCTCTACTCGGTCGGGCGGCAGCTGGTCGAAACCATCCAGACGCACCTGCCTTTGTCGGCCGGCGAGGCGCGCAAGCGCGCGCTCGACCTCCTGAAGGAGGTCGGCATTCCGGGCGCCGAGCACCGCATCGACCATTATCCGCATCAGTTCTCCGGCGGCATGCGCCAGCGCGTGGTGATCGCGCTGGCGCTGTGCGCCGGCCCGCGACTGATCGTGGCCGACGAGCCGACGACCGCGCTCGACGTGTCGATCCAGGCGCAGATCATCGCGCTCATCAAGAAGCTCTGCCGCGAGCACGCCACCGCGGTGATGCTGGTGACCCACGACATGGGCGTCATCGCCGAGACCGCCGATCGCGTCGCGGTGATGTATGCCGGCCGCATCGCCGAGATCGGCCCGGTGCGCGACGTGGTCAAGGACGCCAAGCACCCCTACACCAAGGGTCTGATGGGCTCGATCCCGAGCCTGGGCGTGCGCCACGACAGGCTGACCCAGATCGACGGCACGATGCCGCGCCTGACCGAGATCCCGACGGGCTGCGCCTTCAACCCGCGCTGCGACTTCCGCGGCAGCCGCTGCCTCGGCGAGCGGCCCGAACTGATGTCTGCCGGGGCCAGCCGCGCCGCCTGCTGGCTGCACGATCGCGGCGGCGTCGGCGCTCCCGCCGCCAAGGATCTGGCAGATGCTTGACGCTGCTCCAAGGCCCTTCGTGCAGATCGAAGGACTCAAACGGTACTTCGACGTCTCGCCGTCGTGGCTGGTGCGGACCCTCGAGCGGCGGCCGCGCATGGTGGTGCAGGCAGTCGACGGCATCGATATCGAGATCGCCAAGGGCGAGACGTTCTCGCTGGTGGGCGAATCGGGTTGCGGCAAGTCGACGGTGGCCCGCCTGGTCGTCGGGCTCTACCCGCCGACCGACGGCACGATTTCGTTCGACGGCAACGACATGGCGGTCCGCCGCGCGGGTGCCGAGACGGCCGCACTGCGGCGCCGGATGCAAATGATCTTCCAGGACCCTTACGCCAGCCTCAACCCGCGCTGGCGGGTGTTCGACATCATCGCCGAGCCGATCCGCGCCTTCGGCCTGGCCAAGGATAGGGCCGACCTGCAGAGCCGGGTCGACGGCTTGCTGCGCCAGGTGCGCCTGACGGCGGCTGATGGGCGCAAGTTCCCGCACGAGTTCTCCGGCGGCCAGCGCCAGCGCATCTCGATCGCCCGCGCGCTGGCGAGCGAACCCGAGTTCCTGGTGTGCGACGAGCCGACTTCGGCGCTCGACGTCTCGGTGCAGGCCCAGATCCTCAACCTGATGGTCGACCTGCAGCGACGGCTCAAGCTCACTTACCTCTTCATCTCGCACAACCTCGCGGTCGTATATCACATCTCCACGCGCGTGGGGGTCATGTACCTCGGCCGCCTGGTCGAGGTGGCGCCGAGCGAGACCCTTTTCCGCCGCCCCAAGCACCCCTACACGCGGATGCTGCTCGACACCATCCCCGACCTCGACATGAGCGGCCGCCAGCGCAACCCCGTCGCAGGCGAGGTGCCGAGCCCGATCAACCCGCCGTCGGGATGCACCTTCCATCCGCGCTGCCCCTTCGCCAACCAGCGGTGCCGCATCGAGCGCCCCAAGGCGATCGCCATCGAGGGCGGCACCGTCGCCTGCCACGCCGTCGAGGAGGGCCGCCTTGCGGTTGAAGAGCGGTCCTATGACGCCCCGGTCCGTCAGCGCGCTTGACCGGGTCGGGCGCTCCCTTACCATCGCCGCCTTCTGCAATTCCTGGAGAGTGCCCGCATGCCCGTCATCAACCGTATCGCTTCGTATCACCGGGACATGACGGCGTGGCGGCACGACATCCATAGCCACCCCGAGACCGCTTTCGAGGAAGTGCGCACGGCCGACATCGTGGCCGACAAGCTGAAGTCGTTCGGCATCGAAGTCCACCGCGGGCTGGCCAAGACCGGCGTCGTCGGCGTGCTGCGCTCGGGGACGTCCAAACGGGCGATCGGGCTGCGCGCCGACATGGATGCGCTCGACGTGCACGAGACCAACAGTTTCGACCACAAGTCGACGATCCCCGGCAAGATGCACGCCTGCGGCCATGACGGCCACACCGTGATGCTTTTAGGCGCCGCCAAGTACCTGGCCGAGACCAAGAACTTCGACGGCACGGTCTACTTTATCTTCCAGCCGGCCGAGGAGAACGAGGGCGGCGGCCGCGTCATGGTCGAGGAGGGGCTGTTCGACAAGTTCCCCTGCGAGGGCGTGTACGGCATGCACAACATCCCGGGCATCCCGGTCGGCCGCTTCGCCGTGCGCCCCGGCCCGATGATGGCGGCTTACGACATTTTCGAGGTGGTGGTGAAGGGCGTTGGCGCACACGGCGCCATGCCGCACCATGGCATCGATCCGGTGGTGGTCGGCTCGCACATCGTGACCGCGCTGCAGTCGATCGTGGCGCGCAACCTCGACCCGATGGACACCGCCGTGGTGTCGACGACGCAGATCCATGCCGGCGACACGTGGAACGTGATCCCGCAGGAGTGCACGCTGCGCGGCACCGTGCGCACCTTCAAGAAGCCGGTGCAAGACTTTATCGAGAAGCAGATCGAGAAGATCGCGCGCAACGTGGCGGCGGGCTTCGGCGCCGAAGTCGTCAAATGGCGCTATGAGCGGCGTTACCCGGCGACGGTGAACAGCGAGCAGGAAACCGAGTTCGCGGCCCAGGCGGCGTCGGCGCTGGTGGGCCTGGACAACGTCAACCGCAATCCGACGCCGGCCATGGGCAGCGAGGATTTCGCCTGGATGCTGCTCAAGAAGCCTGGCTGCTACATCTGGATCGGCAACGGCGACGGGGCAGGGAGCTGCATGGTCCACAACCCGGGCTACGACTTCAACGACGAGGTCCTGCCGCTCGGCGCGTCCTACTGGGCGACCCTGGTGGAGCAGCAGCTCGCTCGCCAGGCGCTGCCGCAAGCCGCGGAGTAGGCAGGCTTCGTTTGGCGGTTGGCGGACGATGCCGTCGACCAGGCATCCGTATTTCCGGGCGCGCATCGGCCTTGCGACCATCCACGCCAAGGAGCGGGCGATCGCGCCGCCGTTCCGGCGCGTGCTGGGCGCCGAAATCGTCGTCGCCTCGGACGACACCGACCAGCTCGGCACCTTCTCGGGCGAGATCCCGCGGCCCGACGCGCTGATCGAGACCTGTCTCCTGAAGGCCGAGCTGGCCTTGGGCTCGCTCGACGTCGACTGCGCGCTGGCGAGCGAAGGCAGTTACGGGCCGATCGACCGCGTTCCGCTGGTGCCGGCCGGGGTCGAGATCATGGCGTTCGTCGACCGCAAGCGTGGCATCCGGCTCGTCGAGACGCTGGCGACCCACCGTACCAACTGGCGGCTGTTCCTCTTCAAGGCCGGCGATCCGACATTGCGCTCAACCGTCGA
>JAFAKN010000605.1 GCA_019235415.1 Alphaproteobacteria bacterium | reverse complement strand
CGAGTTCGTCTACGCGGCCTCGAACGATGCCGCGGCACCTGGTTGGGGCGATCTGCTGACCCAGCTGCCAGCCTGGACGAGCGATCGCCAGAGGCGAGCAGAGATCGGTGCCTTCGGCGAGGCCGCGGCGGGACTGCAGCGTCTTCGTATCGGCGACAAGCCAGAGGCGCGGCGACTGCTGGTCGATGCTGGCCGCAAGCGCGTGGCGGCGCTTCGCGAGGCCTACGCGCATTCGGTTTGGGCCTCGCCGATGCCGTCGTGGACCGACCGTTTGCTGCTCGAGGTCGCGCTGGCCGCGACCTTTGAAACAGGCGCGCCCGACTATGCCTTCGTTGTGAGCGCACAGGCGGTGCTGAATCGGGCGGTCGAGACCAAGCCGAGCGACGTTCTTGCGTTCGAAGCGGTCCAGCCCAACGAGGAGCACCGCCGTTGGGCTCAGAGCCTAGCGACGGTTCGTTATCAGCAGCTCGACTGGGAGAGGAACGAGATGGTGTCTCTCGCCCGTCGCATCACTTCCGCAGGCGGCATCGATGCCGATGCTTCCCGCAACCGCCGAGCCCGGTTGTTCGCGACCGGCAATGGTTTTGTCTCGGAGCTCGAGCGCCTGCAGGGTGCTTTGGCGGCGACCGGGAGCGATGGCGTCGAAGCATTGGCCGACCTAGGCGCCGTGCAGCGTCTGCTTCGCGCTGACGAGGCGCTGCTCGTGCACATTCCGCTGGGAGGCGTACTGGGCAAGCTCTGTATTCGAAGCGATGGCGTGACTTCCGCCAGCCAGCGTTTCGATGGCGCGGCCGTGTCAGCCGATGCGCGCCTCGTGCGCCTCGCCTTGACCGCAGTCCATGCCCCGTCGGTCGAGGCCGACAGCCAATATCCTGTCGCCGAGGCCGTCCGTCTCGCGAAGCTTCTACTGGGCGGTCTCGAATCGTGCACGGCCGCCAGCCGGCGGCTTTATGTCGTCGGCACGGGCGATGTGCCCCCGGCCGCACTGCTGCTCGAGCCCCCGCCCAAGCTCGGCACCGGCTATGATCTAAGCCGGGCGCACTGGCTGGTCCGCGACCACTCGTTCGTCGAAGTCTCCTCGATCGAGGCTTTCGTTGCCAGCCGCAGGCTGGCGCACCAGCGGACCGCCGTTCTCGACTATCTCGGCGTCGGCGACCCGGTCCTGTCGCCGGCGCCGCAATCGGCGGCCCTCGCGACGCGCCGCGACGAGGGCCTCGGCGCGGCACTGGCGAACCTGCCGGAGCTGCCCGAGAGCGCGCAGGAGCTCGAGCGGGCGTCAGCGGTCTTCCCGCGTGCCAAGGTGCGGCTGCTGACGCGCGGGCAGGCGACCGAAGAGGCCTTCCGCCTAGAACCGCTTTCCGATTTCGACATTCTGCATTTTGCGACCCACGGATTGATCCGCCAGGAGCTGCCCGGCGTCAGCGAGCCGGCGCTGGTCTTCTCGGCGGCGCCGGCCGGCGATTCCCAAAATGGCGACGTTCTTAACGACCGCCTGCTCGGGACTTCGCAGATCGCCTCCCTGCCGCTGCGTGCGCGCCTCGTCGTCCTGTCGGCCTGCAACTCGGCGCGCTACGCGGCGTCGATCATCGACAACGGCATCCAGGGTTTGAGCATCGCCTTCGCGATCGCCGGCGCCCATTCGACCATCGCCGCGCTATGGCCGGTCGAGAGCTCGGTGGCGCGCGACGTGGTCGCGGCGACGTTCCGCTTGGCACGCGAGCAGCGCCTGCCCATCGCCGATGCGCTGGCCGGCGCCATGCGCCTGTATCTCGACGGACCGGCGCCGCGCCCGCTGCTGCATCCGCGCTTCTGGGCGGCGCTGGTCCTGCTGGGCGACGGCGCGCTTACCTTCGACACCGACGGACCAGATGCGCCGCGGATGCTCGGGCCCTTCGCGCCAACCGGCTCGGACAGTGACACCATCGTCTCCACCGCGGCCTTGGGCGCCGATTTCGCGAGCTCGGAGCTCGCTCCATGGCACGGCGCGCCATCGGCGGCGCTGGTCCGTCGCCGTGCCGCGGATGGCAGCGTGCGCTGGCAGGCGAGCGACACGGCGACCGTCGGCGCCGGCCGCATTGCCGCCACGGCTGACACTGTGTACGCAGCGGGTTTTGAGATGACGGGCGAGGGCGAGCAAAGGCACGCCGTGCCGGTGTTGCGCGCGTTCGACGCTGGCGGTGCGCTCAGATGGTTGCGGCGCTTGCCAGCGGGGCCGCAGAGCACGCAGGTGCTGGGCCTTGCGGCTGTTGCCGACGGTTCGGCTCTAGCGCTTGTCGGTCCGCCGCAAGCAGCGCCCACCTCTGCCCGCGTCGAGTTGCTGCGGGTCGACCGATCGGGAACGGTAGGACCGTCGCTGCCCGTCGACATCGCGGGCGAGGCGCCGTTCGGACAAACTGGCCGGTTGGCGATCCGAGAGGATGTCGCCCTCGCCGTGATCAACCGGCATGGCGGGCGCATCGACCCGCGATCCATTGGTGCGCCGGCCACGTTCAACTGGCTCGGCCTGACGAGCGACTGCTTCGGCGGCGACGGCGCGGAGCTGCGCTTTGTCGCGTTGCCCGGCCTCACCGAGAAGCAACGCGCGCGTATCGAGCGCTCCGCGGTCCAGGACGTTCTGGCGACTGAATCAGGCTGGCTGCTGGCCGGCTCCGAGCGCGACGCGTGCGGCGCTCAGTATCATGCCGCGGCCTGGCGGCTCGGCACCGACGGCTCGGTCGCGCGACTGTGGCGCGACGACAGCCCGTTCGACACGTTTGCCCGCGGCGTGCGCCGG
>JAFAKN010000599.1 GCA_019235415.1 Alphaproteobacteria bacterium | reverse complement strand
AGCGTGGTCATGGCGGGTTTCCTCTTTGTGTCATCTTCTCCTCCCTACGCGACGCGTGGGGAGGTGTCGCCGCTTGCGGCGACGGAGGGGTCATGAGTCGTGACCCCTCCGTCCGCTTCGCGGCCACCTCCCCATCGCGGGTCCGCGATGGGGAGGAGAACTTGATTAGCGTCCCTTGAACGCCGGCTTGCGCTTTTCCATGAAGGCGCGGCGGCCTTCCTTGTAGTCGTCGCTGTCGAAGCAGGCTTCGGCCATCTTGGCGAGCCGGCTATGATCCTGCTGCGATTCGGGCTTGGCGATCTCGCGCGCCGCGGCCTTGGCCAGAGCAATCGTGAGCGGCGCGTTCTCGGCGATGGCGCCGGTGATGCCCGCGACCATGGCGTCCAGGTCGGCCTCCGGCGCCACGCCCTGCACCAGGCCCATGGCGTAGGCTTCCTGCGCCGTGTACTGCCTGGCGGTGAACAGAAATTCCATGGCGCGCGGCAGGCCCACGATGCGGCTCAGTCGCTCGATGCGCATGAATCCGTAGCCCAGCCCAAGACGCGCCGCCGGCACGCCGAACCGGGCGCCGTCGCTGCAGTAGCGCAGGTCGCAACAGGCGGCGAGATTCATGCCGCCGCCGATGCAGTAGCCGGTGATCTTGGCGATGGTCGGTTTGGGGAATTCGTAGAGCGATTCGTAGCCCTGCTTGGAGATCGCGTCGTAGCGGACCTGCGCTTCGGCATTGGCGCGCTCGCTTTCGAACTTCGAGATGTCGGCACCGCTCACGAAAGCCTTGCCGCCGGCGCCGCTTACCACCACGCAGCGGATCTCGGGGTCCTTGGCAAAGTCTTGCAGGATGCCGACGAAGCCGTCCCACATATCCAACGACACGGCATTTCGCTTCGCGGGATTATTGAACACCACGTGCCCGACCGCGCCGTCGCGGCCGCCGTAGATCCTCTGTTCCTGCATCATTCGATCCTTCCGATTAGGGCCGGACTATAGCGCATTGCTGTCCTGTGCCGCGGACCTTGAGCGCTTGCATTGTAACTTACTGACTGGTAAGTTAGTACGATGAAGCTCGTCAAACAGCGTCGCGCGCCAACCGAACGTCCTGCCGAGATTCTCGAGGCCGCCCTCGCCCTGTTCGTGGAGAAGGGCTTTGCCGCCACGCGCCTCGACGATGTGGCGGCCCGCGCCGGCCTGTCGAAGGCGGCGATCTACCTCTACTTCACGGACAAGACCGCGCTGTTCCAAGGCGTCGTGGGGCGGGCGGTGACGGTCAATCTCGGTCACGTCGAGGCGATGCTGGAAGCCCATCAGGGACCGGTTGCCGACCTGCTGTCGCGCATCCTGGAGTTCATGGGTGACCGCGTCGAGCGGACGCCGATGGCGGCGGTAGCCAAGCTGGTCATTTCCGAATCGCGCGCCTTTCCCGAGATCGGTCGCTTCTACTTGAAGGAGGTGATCGGCCGCGCTTTCCCGTTGATCGAAGGCCTGATCAGGCGTGGCATCGCTCGAGGCGAGTTCAGGCAGGTCGATCCGGCGATGACGGTGCGCTCGCTGATCGGCCCGATGCTGCTCGCCGTCATCTGGCACACGGTGTTCGAGCCGATCGGTGCGGAGAAGCTCGATATCAAGGCGCTGGCGCGTCACCACGCAGACCTGATGATGCGTGCCCTCGCTGCGGAGAGCCGGTCATGACGGCGCCCCTCAGGGCGGTCTTCGTTGCCCTCGCGGCGCTCTTTGCGGTGCTGCTGGTGACGCGAGGCTATTGGCAGGAGCCGATGCTCGGCATCCTCGGCCTCGCGCCCGAGGATGGACGCTACCTCGGCTACGTCGAAGGCGAGACCAGCCTGATCGCGGCGCCGGTGGCAGGCCAGTTGCTCGAGCGGCCGGTGAATCGCGGTCAGCGCGTGAAGAAGGGCGATCGGCTGTTCGTCATCGATCCGATGCTGGCGCGTGCCGAGGTGACACGCGTCCAAGCGCTGTTGGCCGAGTCCAAGGCGCGGCATGAAAACCTGCTGACCGGCAAGCGGCCCGAGGAACAGGATGTGGTGCGTGCGCAGCGTCGCGAGGTCGAGGCCAGCCTCGAGCTGGCGGAGGCCGAGCTCAAGCGCCAGGACGAACTGCTGGCGCGGCGCGTCAGCACGCAGCAGGCGCATGACCAGGCCCTATCGCAAGTCCTGCAGCTACGTGCGCGGCTCGCTTCGCTCGCCGCCCAGGAACGCGCCGGCGATCTTGCCGCTCGCCAGGCCGAGATCGCCGCCGCGGCGGCTCTGGTCGAGCAGAACGAGGCCAATCTCGCGCAAGCGAAGAAGCGACTGAGCGACCTGATGCCGGCGGCGCCCGAGGATGCGCTGGTCGAGAACACCTTCTTCAATGTCGGCGAGTGGGTGCCGGCGGGCACGCCGGTCGTCTCGCTGCTGCCGCCGTCGCGGGTCAAGCTGCGGTTCTTCGTGCCGGAGGAGGAAGTCTCCAAGGCGCGCATGGGGCGCGAAGTGAGCTTCACTTGCGACGGCTGTCCGGCCGATCTGCGCGCCTCGGTCATCTACGTTTCGCCGCGGGCCGAGTTCACGCCGCCGGTGATCTATTCGCAGAGCTCCCGGACCAAGCTCGTGTTCATGATCGAGGCGCGACCGCACGACCTGCCGGCCGAGATCGCCCTGGCGCCGGGCTTGCCGGTCACCGTCGCGCCCTTTGTCGAGGCGGGCTCATGACTCTCGCCGTCGACGTCCACGACCTCGTCAAGCGCTACGGCAAGCGCACCGTGGTCGATCGCTTCAGCCTTTCGATCGAGCAAGGCCGGATCTGCGGCTTTCTGGGTCCGAACGGCTCCGGCAAGACCACGACCTTGCGCATGATCTGCGGCCTGCTCACGCCCGACGGCGGGACCGGCAGATGCCTGGGCCACGATCTTGTCCGCGAGCGCGACGCGATCAAGCGCCAGACCGGCTACATGACCCAGCGTTTCGGCCTCTACGAAGACTTGACCATCCGGGAGAACCTGGAATTCGTCGGTCGCGTCTACGATCTCGATCGCTTGGCGGAGCGGGTCGACCAGTCGCTCGACAGGCTGGGCCTCGCAACGCGGCAGCATCAGCTTGCGGGCGCGCTGTCGGGCGGCTGGAAACAGCGCCTGGCGTTGGCCGCCTGCGTCCTGCACGAGCCGAAGCTGCTGTTGCTCGACGAGCCGACCGCCGGCGTCGATCCCAAGGCGCGCCGCGCCTTCTGGGACGAGATCCATGGCTATGCCGCCCAGGGGATCACGGTGCTGGTCTCGACCCACTACATGGACGAGGCCGAGCGCTGCCACGAGATCGCGTACATCGCCTACGGCGAGCTGATGGCGCGCGGCACGGCGGCGGAGATCGTGCAGCAGTCAGGCCTCATTGCCTTCGTCGCCGGCGGGCCGGGTGCCGATCGCCTGGCCGTGCGGCTGCGCGATGCGGCCGGCGTCACGGCGGCTGCCGCGTTCGGCGCGACGCTTCACGTCTGCGGCCCTGACCGTGACGCACTGCTGGCGGCCATCGCACCGTATCGCGGCGATCCGTCACTCAATTGGGAGGAGGCCGAGCCGACACTGGAGGACATCTTCATTCATCTGATGAGCAAGGCACGCGACAATGTGGTGGACGCGTAGCTCAAGGGGAACAAAAGGGTTTTGGCGGCGGCTGCTGGCGATGATCGCCAAGGAAGTGGTGCAGCTGCGGCGCGACCGGCTGACCTTTGCGATGATGTTCGTCTTGCCGATCGCCCAGCTCCTGCTGTTCGGCTACGCCATCGACGCCGACCCGCATCGCCTGCCGACGGCGATCCTGCAGGCCGATCAGAGCCAGATCACCCGCACCATCGTGTCGGCGCTCGCCAATACCGGATACATGCGATTCACCCATCGGCCGGCGAGCGAAGCCGAAGCTAATGCGCTCCTGGAAAGCGGCGAGGTCCAGTTCGTCGTCACCATCCCGTCGGACTTTACGCGCCGGCTGGTGCGCGGCGAGCGCGCCCAGGTGTTGATCGATACCGACGCCACCGATCCGATGGCCGCGGCCAATCCGCTGGCGGCCGCAGGGCCTGCGATCAACCAGGCCCTGGCGCGCGACTTCGTCGGCCCGCTCGCTCCCCTGCGTGACAAGGCCGAGGCCGTCGACCTCGTGCTGCAGCGCCGCTACAACCCCGAAGGCAAGTCTCGGCTCAACATCGTGCCTGGTCTGCTCGCGGTGATCTTGACCATGACGATGGTGATGATGACGGCGCTGGCCGTCACCCGCGAGCGCGAGCGCGGCACGATGGAGAACCTGCTTGCCATGCCGGTACGGCCGATCGAGGTCATGATCGGCAAGATCGTGCCTTACATTGCGATCGGCGCGGTGCAGGTCATGGTCATCCTGCTGGTTTCCTGGCTGCTGTTCGGCGTCGGCGTTCAAGGGAGCTTGACCCTGTTCTGTCTGGGCACCGCGCTCTTCATCACCGCCAACCTCGCCATCGGGTACACCATCTCGACGCTGACCCAGAACCAGCTGCAGGCGATGCAGGCGTCGTTCTTCATGATGCTGCCCTCGATCCTGCTGTCGGGGTTCATGTTCCCGTTTCGCGGCATGCCGCAGTGGGCGCAGTGGCTTGGCGAGATCCTGCCGGCTACGCATTTCATGCGCATCGTGCGCGGCCTGATGCTGAAGGGCGCGGGTTTCGGCAGTATCTCGGCGGAGCTCGCCGCGCTGCTGGCGATCCTGCTGATCGTGTCGATCGTCGCGATCAGCCGCTATCGGGTGACACTCGACTGATTTGCCGCCGAGACCAAGGTCCTCTCGGTCCTGATCTTCGACCCCAAGGAAAGCGGCGACGTGGGCGCCATGGCCGTGCTGAGCTTATTGATGGTGGCGATCACCCCCGTCGTAATCGTGATCGCCAATTGGCTGGGCGGCGGGCGCTTGGCGGCGCGGCTTGCGCCTCGGGCCGCCGTTTAAAGCGCCGGCGGCGCGCCACTCCAGTCGCGCGATCTTCTATGGCTTCGACAAAGACGCGCGACCCAGGGCGAAGGTTACTTCGCCCGAGGAGTCGCGCGCCTCCAGCGCTGCGCTGCCGGCTATCGAACCTCGGCCTCGTTCGGCGCTGCCGCTTGCCGACTGAGCAGTGCCCAGCTGCGCGTTTCCTGGCGTATCGGGAAAGTCTGCGCCAAGTACGGCCCGTACTCGCGCTCGGCACGCTCGGTCCATGCCATGTAGGTGGAGAATTTCGGGATCAGGACATAGTCGACGTCGGCGAACAGCCGCTCCGCGGGCTGCATGGGGGCTCCCGGGCCCGACCACAGATTGCCGCCGCGCGGCGGCGTCCAGCCCAGCATGAAGGGCAGCGGATTGACCTGGTCGAGAAGGGCGACTTTGCCAGGCGGATAGCGGGCGCTCTGCAGCAGGCCGGCGGCCTCGAGGAGCGTGGTCACGTATTCGGCGGGCGACAGCTCGTAACGCGACTGCTCGCGGCGGGCGGCGTTCAGCAGCGCCGGATTGGGCGGCTCGGAAGCAAAGGCGGTCAAGAGGCCGGCATGTTCCGCCGGCACCGCCAAGCCGGCGAGCTGGCCTGTCGTGACGACCTTCAGGCGATCGTCGGGCCTGGCCTGGGCATGATAGCCGACGAGGCTGACGGCATCGGCACCGATGCTGGCCAGCACCAGGACCGCGAGAGCGGGCAGGGCGGGCACCGACGCGCCCCATCTTCTGTGTACCTGTTCATAGAGCAGGAACGCCGCGGCGATTCCCAGCGGCAGGCCATGCGACTGATGGTTCTGGGACAGCACCAGCAGGCCCGTGCCCAGGATGGCCGCCATGGCGAGCGGCAAGGAAAGCGGCGCCTGACGCCGTAGGTACAGCCAGCCTGCCACGCCGAGCAGGGTGGCGTAAGCGGTGTAGCCCTCGACATCGGCCAGCAGGTTGTTGAGATGAACGCTGATGCTGTTGCGGACCGCGCCGGCATGCGCCGCATTTACGATGTCGGAGAGATAGGGACTGTTCCACGGTGCAAGCGCATTGGCGACCTGAAGGCCGCCGACCAACAGCCAGGCCGGCAGTCGCGCGCGCATGTGCGGACACAGCAGGCAGGAGACGGCGAGCAGGCCGAGCGCGGCCGCGAAATAGGTGATCTTGAGATAGAACAGCGCCGTCAACAGCGCCGTCGCGTTGACGAGGTCCAGGCCGTAGCGTTGTCCGGCATCGCGCCGCGGCAGGAAGAAGATCAGCGTCAGGATGCTGAGCGCGCTCCAGCCGTAGCGGTTGTAGGACATCGCGAAGGAATAGGCGTCCGGCTTGTCGCCGATGTTGGCCGGCATCAGCACGAGCAGGCTGGCGAAGGCCACGAACAGCAGGGCCGGAAGGAACCTCAGGCGCACGATCGCCGCGGCCGTGGCGGCGGCGAACACGGCGAGCGCGACCAGGATCGCGCCAGCCACGAAGGCAAACGGGGTGCAACCGACGAGAGCGAAGCCGATCCTCGTCAGCAGGAAATTGAGCGCACCGACCGGTTCGTGGAAGTCGAGATGCGGGACATGGCCATTCAGCAGGTGCCAGGCCCCGGCAAGGTTGAACAGGAGGTCCCAGGTCATCTCGCGCGACAGCAACACGTCCGTCGAGATAACCAGCGTCGCCGCAACGACCACCGGCACGCCGGCGAGGGCAACGAAAATCGGCAACGACGTGTTCAAGCTGCCGCGCTCGGCTATGTCGTCGGTTGCCGTCACTGCCACAAGGTCTTCCTTCCCGATAGGCAACGACCCTATCGCGCGTCCCCTGCGGACCCGGTGACAATTCGGGGGCCAAGATGGTCGCGTCGCAAACCGTACACAGGCGTCACACGAGAGCGAAGGCCACGATCACCGCGAGGGCGCTACCGACGTGTGTCGACCATTCGGTGTCTTCTCGCGGGCTCGGGGAGAGCAGCACCTCGCGGGGCGGTTGCGCGGTCGCTTGCGCGGGGCGATACCTTAGCCGTATGAGACCCGCCGCCATTGCGCTCGCCGCGCTCCTGCTCCTTCCGTTTCCCGCTGTCGCGCAGTCCTCGCTCGAGGCCGACATGCGCACCGCGGCCGGCGCTTACGAGCACAAGGACATGGCGACGGCGGTGCGGTTGTGGAAGATCTGGGCGGATCGCGGCAATGCCGAAGCGCGCACGCTTCTCGGCGCGATGTACTGGAGCGGTGATGGCGTGCCGCGCAATCACCATGAAACAGCGCGTCTCTACCTGCTCGCGGCAAACCAAGGCTATGCGCGCGCGCAAAACGACATCGGCTTCATGCTGGGCTTTGGTGAGGGCGTGCCGCCGCGTGACGACGTCGAAGCATACAAGTGGCTGACGCTCGCCATCGAGCGCTATACCGACAAGAACCAGGATCGACTCGAGCAGGCAAAGCGCGATCTCGCGACGCTTGCCAAGCGCATGACGCGCGCGCAAATCGCCGAGGCCGAGCGCCGCGCCAAGGCCTGGAAGCCGGTGCCTTGATGCCCCTTCGCTGCTATGCAGCTTCGGGCGATGCAGCTTCGGCGGTTATTCGCGCCCCTCGAAGCGCCGCAGGTGCGAAGTGGGGTTGAGTGCGGGAGACTTTCGGGTCATCTTCTTGTCACGTCTCCAACGCTGGCGCAGCGCGCCGTTTCGGCGCTACAAGCAAAGCGCGACACTGAAAGAGGACTATGAAGAGGGCTTCGCTCGCCGCGGCGTTCGCTGCTTCAGTGATGATCGGCCAGGCACCGCTTGGCATCGCCGCTGACAATCACCCCCTCGATGAAGCGACCGTGGCCGAGCAGCAACTCCTTGGCGACGACGAGGAGGATGCGCGCCTCGCTTCCTATCAGCCCTTTACCCGCGAGATCGGTGTCGAATTCGTCGTGAGCCAATCTTTCGATCAGGCGCTTGGCGATGCCGGCGTCCCCGCAGCGGCGATGCTCGAGGCGAGGCAGGCCTTGGGCACGGCGCTCGATCTTGCGCGCGACGTGCAGCACGGCGACAAGGTCTACGTGCGGTACGAGCAGGAATTCACCGCCGTGGGCGCTGCTATCGGCGTCGGCCGCGTGCTGTGGGCGGAGCTGCGCACCAAGGCCAAGGGCACCGTGGCGGTCCACCTCTTCCGCACGCACGACAAAGTGGAAAGATTCTATTTTGCCAATGGCCAGGCGGCGACCCCGACATCGATGCGGCTGCCGCTCGACGTGATCTCGATCTCCTCGGGCTTCGGGCTGCGCGCCGATCCGTTCGACCAGCCGCCGCCGCTCGCCGCGATCGGCAAGCCGGCGCCGATGGGTGGTCCCAAGCGCAACGCATTGCCGCCAGGACTGACGAGCGGGGGCCTCAGCGGTCACGGTGCCAGCATCAACACAGCGACGCCGCTCGGTGCGTCGCTCGGCCTGTCGCCTTACGCCAACCTGAAGCCGCTGGCGCGCAGCGGCAGCGCGGGCGGCGGCATGGGCTTGGGCATGGGCATGGGCACGGGTGCGCTATTCATGCACGAGGGCGTGGACCTGGTGGCCAACGCCGGCACGCAGATCTATGCGGCCGCCGCCGGGGTCGTGGTTGGTGCTGCGCCAAACGGGCGCTACGGCAACTGGATTCGCATCGAGCACGGCCAGAAGCTCGCCACGGTGTACGGCCATCTCATGGCGTTCGCGCCCGGCATCCAGCCAGGCGAGGTCGTCGAGCGTGGCGAACTGATCGGCTTCGTCGGCAGCACCGGCCGCTCCACCGGCGCGCACCTTCACTTCGAGCTGCAGATCGACGGTAAACCGGTCAATCCCATCACCAGTCCCGAGCTGAAGCCGAGCCAACTACGCGGCCCCGATCTCGAGCGCTTCCGCAAGCAGGTTGCAGCCTCGCTCGCCGAACGCGAGCGCGAAGCCAAGGTCGCGAGCGTCGGCCTCTGATTCTTTTATATTCTCGTCGTCTCGACCGAGGGCCAGGGGCCCGAGCGGAGAGACCTTCTCTCAACGATTGGCAGCTGGTCGTTGGGAGAAGGTCTCTCCACGCGGCCCCTTCGGGGCCTTGGTCGAGACGACGAACTATCAGTCCCAGCCGGCGTCGACGATGCGGCCGTCTTCCGACAGAACCAGGTTCAAGCGGTTGGGATCGCTGGCGTAGCTCTGGACGCCGTCCGTCGGCTTGATGATGCGCAGCGTCCAGGGCAGGTCCTCCTCGCGCACGATGCCTTCGGCCGGCACGCCGGCGGGTGGGCTGGCGCCCTTGGCGACGAAGTACTTGCCGAGGCACTTCGAGCAATCGTTCTTCGGGCCCGGCACGTCGGCATAGCCCGGCACTTCCTTCAAGCTGAGCGCGTTGTTGCTCGCGCGAATGCGAACACCCTTGTAGGGATAACCGCGCTCGATCGGCAGGAAGGCTTCGATCGGCATGAACGGCCCGATCTCGACGGATCCGTTCGGCCCATTGGCTTCGAACAGCAGATCGAGCACGCCGTCGAGCGGCTCGCCGCGGGTGATCGGGACCAGATGCGGGTTGGTCCAGGCGCTGGATGTCGCGAGCCCGCGGGCCCGAATGATGTCCGAACCATCCGTCTTCGAGCGCAGCACTTCCACGCTTGTGACCATGACCACGGGCCACGGCGCTCCTTCGCCCGACGCCAAAGGGATTACTGGAGGCGGGGCCTGCGGCGTGCCCTGGGCCTGCTGTCCGCCCGCGGCCGGCGCGCCGCCAGGACGTTGCTGCGACGGCGGCTGCTGAGCCATGGAGGCGCCGCCGATCACGGCAACGGCCAACAATGCAGCGATGGGCAACGAAGCGAGCGCGACGAGATTGGTTCGGGTCATGGCGTCCTCGGTGGCGGCACGGCGGCCCCGGCCGCCGCTGGAGAAGGGGCAAGGGGATTGGCAGTCTCTGACGTCCAGCTGCGCTCGAGGTGGTGATAGGCCTCGAGGATCACATCGATCGGCGCCTTGCGAATGAGGGTGCAGAACGAGGTGGTCGTACCGGTGACCGAGCCGTTCTCGAACAGCTTGTTGACCGGTGAGCCGCCGCTGCAGACGGAAAAATACTCGCAGGATTCCTGGCACGCCCGCACCCCGACCTGGATGTCGCGATAGAGCGGCGAGGCGAGGCAATTGCGGTAGATGTCGGCGAGGCTGTCGCGCGTGATGTTGCCCAGCAGGAAGTCGCCGTAGCGCGCGTCCTTCATGCCGAGCAGCTCGGGCGAAAAGCACGAGACGTTGCCGTGGCTGTCCACGTTCAGCATGGCCAGCGGCTCGACCTCGTTGTTGAAGTAGGGCGTGCCGTCGGGTCGAAACACCCGCGGCAAGGCGCGGTCGATCTCGCGCACGAACCGGATCTTTCCGCTGGCGCGCGCGCGGTGCCAGAAGCGCCGCAGGAACGTCGTGTAGCGCTCGCGCAGTTCATCGGACCGGAACAGCTCGGACGTGTAGGTCCCCTCGCTCTCCTCGACATTGAAGCAGACGTGGTCGATGCCTTCGCCGATGTAGAAGTCCAAGAGCTCGTCGGGATTGTCGAGATGCTCGCGAGTCAGCACCGACAGGGCATGGAACGATACGCCGTTTTCCTGCAGGCAGCGGATGCCGGCCATGGTCGCATCGAACGTGCCCTTGCCGCTGCGCGTCTTGCGATGCCGATCGTGCAGCTCGCGTGGCCCGTCGATGCTCACGCCCATCCCGACATCCCAGGCCAGGAACAGCTTGCACCAGTCCTTATTGATCAGCGTGGCATTGGTCTGCACCGAATGCTTGAGCATGACCGACCGCGGCCGCATTTCCTCGATGATCGCGAACGCCTGCTCGTAGAAGGAAATCGGTGCGACCAGCGGCTCGCCCGCGTGCCACAGGACCGTCATGCCCGGGCAGGTCCAGCCGGAGGCGAACACCTCCTCGAACAGGCGCTTCACGGTCGACAGCGCCATGACGTGCTTGCTTGTGCGATCCGGCAGGTAGCAGTAGCTGCAGTTGATATTGCAGAACGCCGTCGGCTGCACCACCACCATGCCGATCGCCGGCTGTCCCAGCGAATCGGACATCGGCCTAGTAGGGCAACCCGTAGCCGCCGTTGTGCCAGCCCGGACCGGAGTTGTGCCACACGCCTACCGGCAGCCCAAAGCCGCCGTTGTGCCAGCCGTAACCGCCGTTGTGCCAGCCGTTGCCCCATCCGCCGCCGTTGTGCCAGCCCGGCAGCCCGTAGCCGCCATTGTGCCAGCCGGGGCCGTGATTGTACCACCAGGCGAGCTGCTGCTCGCGATCGACGGTGACGTGGCTGCCGCCTTCCTTGGCGGCCTGGGCGGCCGCATCCGAGATCATCTCGCGAATCGACTGAAGACGCTTGGCGACTTCGGTGGGCTGGTCACCCACAGCTCCTGTGGACGGCGTGGCCATGGCGTCCATCGACGCCAAGCTGGCCGATAGCCCGATCGTTCCTGCGGGAAGCAGTGCAGCCAGAGCACGAACGCTACGACGATCCTGGGCCATGTCCTCTCCTCCGCGGGGGATCGCACGTTAGCCAATGTTGCGTTGCCAACGCAAATGAAAAGACGGGGTTAGTTCGGCAGCAACGTCGACGGAGTGCCGCCGACCAGATGATCGGAATCGATCCACACCCGATGCACGTCCGCTTCCAACGCGGGCTGCGGCACCGCAGGTTCGATCTCGAAGCCGATGCTGCGCAGCATGGCGATCGCGCGCACCTTGCGTGCATCGATGAAGTTTTCCAACCGCGGAAACTGATTCAGCATCTCGCCGAACACCAGGCGCGACAGCTCCTCGAGCTCTGCCGAATCGTTGTCGAACGCCTCGCAGGCCAACATCCACAGATGCCCGACCTGCGGATCGTCGGACAGCGGCGCCACGCCCCACAGCGCGCTCGGTGTGCCCTCGTTGTCGCGCGCCGCCCAGATTTGCGTGCTGCAGGCGCAGGTGTGCAGCAGCTGGTCGACCGGCACGGCATCGCTTTCGCTGGCCCACTGCTCCTCGTTTTCGTCCACTACCGCGGCCAGGAAGGCGACGTCGACCGACGTGGCGGGTTGGATGCAGTAACGCATCGAACTCTCCTGCGACTCTCTAGGACCGAACCAGACGGAACAGCTGGGTCGGCAGCACGGTCGGCGCGCCGTGCCGGAACCAGGGCATCTCGTGCAGATGCGAGGCGGTCACGTAGAT
Source organism: Alphaproteobacteria bacterium (assembly GCA_019235415.1). Lineage (GTDB taxonomy): Bacteria > Pseudomonadota > Alphaproteobacteria > Reyranellales > Reyranellaceae > Reyranella. The sequence goes on along the minus strand of JAFAKN010000599.1, from coordinate 1,373 downwards.
CGTGCCGTCGCTCGCTTCAGCCATCGAATCGGGCCAACTGAGCCGCCGGTCTGCGATCACCGGCTCGGCCCGTTCGCCCGTCCATACCTTGATGGAGCTATCTTCCGGCGAGGTGAGATAGAGCTGGCCGTCGCGGCTCATGAGCAGGCCATCGGCGACGCAGCTGGTGCCCACCTTGACGACCTTGCGCGCCCCGTCGTCCTGATTGTCCGACATCAACGCCGCGCTATCGATGCTGTACAGCGTGCGGCCGGTGAGGGCCTGCCAGAACAAGGTGCGACCGTCTTCCGAGAGCGCGATGCCGTCCGACGCCGCCTGCAAGGGCCGCCCATCGGGCCGCTGCAGCTTCTCGCCGTTGACGGATATCTCGACGCCCTTCTCGGGCTGGGTGCTGGGATGGCCGTCGAGCCGCGGCATCGCGCGGCCCTTCTGCAGGTCGACCACCACGATCGAGCCGCGCGCGCCTGAATCGGTGACGAAGGCGGTGTCGCCGTCCGGGTGGAGTCGGACGTCGTTCAGGTAGCTGCCTTGCAGGGCGACGTCCTCGCCGAAGCGAATGACCTGCGCCACCTTGTTGCTGGCGAGATCGATGCGCACCAGCTTGGGGCCATCGCTCACGACCTTGTCCATGCCCGGTGCCGCCGGATCGAGTACCCACAAATTGCCGCGCCGGTCGGCGACAACCGACTGCACGCACACGAAATGATCGCGCGCCGACAGCTTCGAGGCGGCGGTGTTGCGCCAGGCGTTCCACTTCTCGTCAGGATAGGGTTTGAGCGCGCCGTCCTTGCCGATTTCGGCGACCGAGACCGGCGCATCCTCGGTCCAGCGCGGGAAGTTCACGAAGATGCGGCCTTCAGGCGAGACGGCCACGCCGGTGGCCTGATGGTCGAAGCGGTTGGCCTCCTGCAGGCGGAAGGGACCGGTCTGGCTCGCCAGCGGCGCCATGGCCTGCGCCGGGGCCTGCGCCGGGGCCTGCGATTGCGCGGCCACCCTCCGCGCCGCCCCTGTCCCCAGCATTGCAAGGGTCAAACCGGCGGCCAGCATGCATCGACGGTGGACCATCGGCCTCTCCGGGTGAAAACTGACGCTCGAAAGCAACGCGCCGTTCTGGCCCCGGTTGCCGGAGGATGAAGGGAGGCGAAAGGCCATGGCCGTACAGACATTTCTGTTCGCTGACGACGGGCAGACGCCCAACAATCCCCGCCTGCCGATGCTGGTCTATCCGGCCGCCGTGGAGGTCGCCGGCCAAGTGGATCCGGCGGTTCCGTTCGAGACGCTGTTCGCGCGGCACGGCTGGACCGACGGCTGGCGCAACGGCGTGTTTTCGTTCCTGCACTTCCATACGACCGCGCACGAGGTGCTGGGCATTG
>JAFAKN010000547.1 GCA_019235415.1 Alphaproteobacteria bacterium | reverse complement strand
GAATGCCCAGTGTCGGTCGGCGGTCCGACGCGAGAGGCCCAGCGCATCCGCCGCGTCACTCAGCGTCATCCCGGCGAAGAACCGCAGCTTTACCAGATCGGCGGCGATGGGGAACTCGCCGGCGAGTCGGTCCAGCGCCTCGTCGAGCTCGATGAGGTCGTCGTCGCCCGCGGCTGCCGGGGTGGTGAGCTGGTCGAGATCGACCCGGCTCCGCCGGCCGCCTCGCTTGAGCCGGGCGCGATCGCGTGCGTGGTTGAGCAGCACCCGCCGCATGGCCTCGGCCGCGGCGGCGAAGAAGTGCGCCTTGCCCTCGAAATGCTGGTCCCCGACCAGCCGCAGGTAGGCCTCGTGGACCAGGGCGGTGGGGTCGAGAGTGTGTTCGGGCCGCTCCGCGGCCATCCGAGCGACGGCGAGCTTCCGCAACTCCTCGTAGACGAGCGGGAGCAGGTCGGCGGCCGCCTGGCGGTCGCCGTGCGCCGCGGCGGCGAGGAGGTGGGTGAGCTCGGGCATGACGCCGAGTCTACCGGGTGCAACACGGCCTGAAAACGGGGACGTCGGAGTCAGAGTTGGTTCTTACTTAGCTCGGTTACGTCGGTCTTAATTCGTTCGTTGCGCGAGCCGATCTCGCCTCATGCCGCGGGCGCGAGCATGGTCATCAAGAGCGACTGGATCGGCTCCGGGAGCTTTTGAAACACCCCGCTTTGACCGTGCGCTTCAAAAACCCCCTCACGCCACAACTCCCGACGCACCACGGTGATTGCATCCGAGAACGTGATGCCGACCTTGCCGCGATACGTCACGGCCGGGCCCAGCGCCTCTCGGCCCGGAATGCTGGCATAGAGCAACGACACCACCGAGTACAAACCGAACAGACACGGCGCCGCGCGGAGCACCGTCCGCTCCACGCGGCCACGCGTCGTCTCCAGGCCCAGGTAAGCGCGGCATTCCTCGAAGGTTGTCTCGATCGACCAACGCCCCGTGTAGGTCGAGATGATCGTGCCCGTCTCCATCTTTTCGTTGGTACTGAACAGGTAGGTGTCGCGATGTGTCCCCGTCCGGTCGTGGACATAGACCCAAGTCACCGGCACCAGCCCCTCGCCTCCCTTGTACCAGTGGGCGGTCCCGCGAACCGCTTCCACCTCGCGATGACCGCCCCCATACCAGGAGACGGCCAGTCGCTCCCGTGAGGCCTCCGCCACCACCACCTCGGGGCTGGGGAGTTTCTTCCCCTTCTTGCGGGGGCGCCCCGTCGTCTTGGCGGCGACCTCGGGCGGCGGCTCGTACAGGTTGGCATCCTTGTAGAAGAGGCTGACCAAGGTCAGGTGGTCCTGATGGCGGTGGGCGAAGCGCGCCAGGGCATGCGTGGCGTAGCCGCCGTCGGCCGCGATGATGAACTGGCGGTCCGGGAACCAGTGGACCAGTACGGCCAGGAGTTGCCGCAGCAACTCGGGGGGCGTCTTGTGCCGCCGCAGCGGCCGTCCAGAGGCATCCCGAGCGATCTCGGCTCGGCGCTTGGCACGTCGCTTGGCCTTGGCCTTGGACTTGTCCTTGGGTTTCTTCTTGGATCGAGACGTGTTCGCTTTGGGTTTCGCCTCGGGACGATACAGCGCCACCAGGACGGGGAGGGCCCAGGGGCGACTCGCGAAGGGGAAGCGAACGAGGATGGCGAGGACCACCCATTTGTGCCCCCAGCGGAAGGCAGTGTGCGAATGGGTCGAGCGAACTGGGTCGCGATGGCAGCCCTTGCCGTAGACTTTGGCACCGCGGTGCTCGTCGACCGTGTCGTCGCCAGCGAGCATGACGGGCCCATCGCCGACGAAATGCTTGAGGATGAATCGGATGAGGATGCGTGCCAGATCCATGGTGGACCAGTGTCGCATCGAGAGGACGTGCTGGTAGGTGGACGGGTCGCCGTGATGGAGGTGGCCGAGGGTGCGCAGGAGATTGGCGACGGTGCGTCGTCCGGTGGTGAGGGTAGCGGCGACCATCAAGACGAGGAATCGTTGATAGGTGGGGTGGAAGAAGGCGGGCGCGAACTGATCGAGCAAGGGGCGTGCGAAGGCTGGTATAAGGAGCATGGGGCCACCTTGTGCAAGGGTCACGGGCGGGAGATACCCGTGGTCCTAACAAGGTGGCCCCAGTTTGCCAACTGGCTAGGCCGAAAACGAAATCCTTAAGAGCGACGTAATCAAGCTTAGAGTCTGTCCCGTAAGGAGCGCGCCGGGAACAACTTTCCGATCTGGATTTCTGGAGTGCGGCGGCTTCACGCCGCTCTGGATCGATCTGGATCCGCACAGGCTTTTGTGCCTGGCAAACCCGGAAACGATCGAGATTGATCCAGAGCGGCGTCAAGCCGCCGCACTCCAGAAATCCATAGATCCAAGGGGATGGCAGGGTCAGACTTTGTTTTTGGTTATTTCGGTCGAAATAACCAAAAACAAAGTCTGACCCTGACCCCTGCTGACCCCTGCCCCTGAGGTGCCGATCATCGGCGTTCGGCGCCCGCCCCGGCCGCGGACTCGGGCCTAACGGGGGGAGTAAAAGGGGCCGGGGGCTCGATCAACGGAGGCTGGTATCTTAGCAGGTCATACGGTCCATGTTGAGAGGGCTGGATCGGCTCATCCTTGGGAAGGTAATCCGAGGAGTCGCGTAGGTCAGGGGCGCGCGAGGCCGCGTCGCAACATCCGAGAACGGTGCGGGTCGAGCGGCCGGGAGAAGGCAGCACTCATGCAGACACGCAATGTGTCGAGGGATTGGCTCGC
>JAFAKN010000505.1 GCA_019235415.1 Alphaproteobacteria bacterium | reverse complement strand
ACCGAGGGCAAGCCGTAGGTCGCGAGCTGGGCGTAGGCCTGGCTGGCGGTGGTGAACTGGCTCGCCGTCGGGAACACGTTGTTCGCAATGCAGCTTGCGACGTTCGCCGCGCAGGCGGCATAGGGGACGGCGATGACGCCTTGTCCGAACGAAGCCGCGAGCTGGCTGTTTAGCGCTCCCGACAAACCCGAAACATAGGTTTGGAAGTTGCCGATGCCCGGCAGCGTGTACGTGCCGGCCATCAGCTGCGTCATCGTGTAGTACGCGAGCATGCGGCCACCGATGACGTCGAGCGTGTGATGCAGCCCGAGGATGTTGCGGCTGAGGCCGAACTGCTGGCCCGAGATCATCATGCTCTGATAGGCCTGCGGCAGCACGATCGCATAGAGCAGCGCCGTCGTGTTGCCGTACGTCGAATGGCCGCTGGGATAGGCGCCGGACGTCATGTTCTGCACCCATTGCTGTTGCTGGCTCTGGATCGCAGAAGTGCTGGCTTGCCCCGCCGTCCAAGGATTGCCGCCAATCGTTTGGCTTATCTGATAGGGGCGAGGATCGATCTGTGCCGACGACGCGTACTGCGTCGACTGGCTGAACAGCTGGGCATACGACGTGAAGCTGTTCTTCAGCGCACCGACTTGCTCGAGGGTGGCGATCGAGCTTGGACTGGAGTTGCCGTCGTTGGGAAGAAGCGTGGTTATCTGGCCATAGACGGCAGCGGCTTGACCGGGGAGCTGCGCGGTCAACGCGTTTGCCAGTGCGCTCGAAACCGCGAGTTGCGGAAAGGCCGTGAGCGTCGGGTAGATCGGGCTGCTTTGCATGACCTGATTCCAGACGTTGAACTGAGGTACCCAGCTCGACAGATTGGAATTGATCGCCGCTTGGTTGCGCTGACCGACCGTGGCGTTCAGATAGATGCCGGTAACCGTCGACATGTCGGCTTGCAGCGCGTTGACGCCGGCCGATGTATGGGGCAATGCCGCGAATTGCGACAGCGCTTGATATTGCTGATTCGCCTGAGAGCACTGGCTGGCATTCAGCCCGCCACAATTCGCCTGGGCATCCGCCTCACCTGCGAACCACGGCGGCAACGCGAAGGCCAATGCCGTTCCGGCAAGCAGCCCCAGGCGCACGCGACGCTCGGCCGACCCTCGCGCCGGTCCTCGCCCAAGATGCATCACTCTCCCCCCAACCCGTTGTCGACGCCCACCCCGTCTACTTATTCGCCGAATGTTACAGCGATAATGCAGTTAGCGTCGCCAAGCGACCGGGAATACCCCCTCGATCCGCGCGGACAATAAAGGTAGCCCCGGCCCCGGCGCGCAGAAATACCAGATCTTGTCGTCCTTAAGAAATATTGACGAACTACTTAATTTACACTATGATCGGCGGCATGCCTGCCATCTGTCATCCCGAGCGCAGCGAGGGATCCTTCCTGTTGCCTCGAAGATCCCTCGCTATGCTGGGATGACAGCGGTGACGCTCGGGATGACAAGGAGCGCATTCCCGACAGAGGTGACGCCCGCCATGCCGTGCTCACGCCCGGCGCTTGTCGCCCCAGGGCGGCGGCGGGAAGACAAGGTCGGCCACCGCCGCTTCCTCCGGCAGCACGACCACCGGCGCCCGCTTGAAGTTCTCCAGCGCCGCGACCTTGATGCCGACGTTCTGGCCCTTGGCATCGAATTGGATCGGGCCGCCGATCATGACGTGCTCGTCGATATGGGTGGCGCGCAGGGCGGCCATCAGCGCCTCGGGGTTGGTCGACTGCGCCTTGAGCCAGGCGGTGGCGGCGATCAGCACGGCCTCGAAGGTGAAGCCCGCGTCGAGGTCGAACTGCTCGCTGGGGAAGCGTGCGCTGTGATGCTTCTCGAGCGATTGCGTCATCGCCGTCTTGGGGTTCATCCACGGCGCCACGGTGACGATGAACTCGCCGTACTTGCCCAGGCCCCTGATGAAGTCGCGCTCGTAGGTGCCGGGTCCGCCGGGGTTGATGATCATCGGCTCCCAGCGCTGCTTGACCAACTCCTGGATCATGAGCTTGCCGTCGTCCACCTTGCAGATCGGCAGCAGCAGGTCGGCTTTGGTCGCCTTGGCCTTGGCCACTTCGACCGACAGGTCCTTCGCCGCAGGATCGTAGGTGATGATGTCGGCCAGCTGGTAGGGCATGTCGAGCTTGGGGAACATCGCCTTGATGCCGCCGATCATCGCCGTGCCGAACGTGTCGTTGGTGCTGAGCACGACCGCGCTCTTGGGCGCGGTGCCGGAGCGCGCAAAAATCTCCTTCTGGATGGCGAAGCCGCCGCCCAGCAGCATCGGCGCCGTCGGGAAGTTGCGCACGATGAACTTGTAGCCCGATTCGGTGATCGGCGGCGCCGCCGCGATGTTGACCACCAACGGGATGCCGCGCTGCTCGGCGACCTGCGCGACGGCGATCGTCTGGCCCGAGTCGAAGGCGCCGACCAGCACGTGCATGCCGGCATCGACCGCCTTGTCGGCCTGGGTGCGCGCCACCTCGGGCTTGGTCTCGGTGTCGAACGCCACGATCTCGACCTGGGCCGGGATCTTCATGTCGGCGAACACGTCGTTGGCGACGTCGGCGCCGCGCCGGCAGGCCTGCCCGATCTGCGCCTGCGGTCCGGAGGTCGGCAGGATCAGCCCGATCTTGAGCGGCGGCGATTGCCCCGACGCCTGGCGCAGCGGCATCGGCGCCGCCAACAGCGCCATCCCGGAAAGCGCGGTGCGGTTGAAACGACGGCGCGTCGTATGGCGTTGAGACGGGCAGCGACCAGCGGCCATGGATCTCTCCCAATCGTTGTTCATGGTGTCCCGATCTTTCCACGCCGCCTGGGTATTCGCCAGACGAGAGGCGCTTCGTGCCACCCGGCGGGAAAAGGCGCACAGTCGCGCCGCATGCATCTTCCTTTGCACGACGACCCGCGTCCGCCGCAGACGACCTACACGGCAGGTGGCGGCAAGCCGCTGGGGCTTGGCTCGCTGTCCGGCGCGCATCGCTGCGACGTCGCCATCGTCGGCGGCGGCATCGCCGGCTGCTCGGCGGCCTTGCATGCCGCGGAAGCGGGCGCCCGCGTCGTGCTCCTGGAGGCGCACCAGATCGGCTGGGGCGCTTCGGGCCGCAACGCCGGCCATGTGCCGCCCGCCACCAAGCACGACCCTGACCAGGTCATCGCACGCTATGGCGCCGAAGCCGGCCAGCGCCTGATCGATGCTGCCGAGCAAGGGCCCCCGCTGCTCGCCGAGCTGATCGAGCGCCATCGCATCGACTGCGACTACTCGGTGCCCGGCATCATCATGGCGGCGCACACCGAAGCCGCCATGCGCGCCAACGAAAAGCGCGTCGCGTACTGGCAGGCGCGCGGCCGGCCGGTCGAGCTTCTCGACCGCCGGCAAGCCGCCGAGATGATCGGCAGCGAATACTATCTCGGCGGCTGGATCGATCGCCGCGGCGGCAAGATCAACCCGCTGGCCTATGTGCGCGGCCTGGCGCGCGCCGCGATCGAAGCGGGCGCCAGCCTGCACGAAGCCACGCGCGCGACCCGGCTGGCGCGCAATGGCGGCAAATGGCGGCTGACGACGTCCCAAGGCGAGGTCGAGGCCGACCGCGTCTTCCTCTGCACCAACGCCTACACCGACGATCTGTGGCCCGGCCTCCGCGCCACCATCGTGCCGGTGCGCGCCTACCAGTTCGCGAGCCGCCCGCTGCGCGACAACGTGCGCAAGTCGATCCTGCCCGGCGGCCAGCCGATGACCGATTCACGGCGGCTGCTGTCGGGCATCCGCATCCACGGCGACGGCCGCCTGCAGTTCGGCGGCCAGGGGCCAGCCTTCGGCCCGCAAGGCGCGCCGCATTGGCGCGCGACGCGGGCCCGCCTCGAGCGGATCTTTCCCCAGCTGGGCAACCTCGAGACCGACTTCTGGTGGACCGGCTTCATGGCGATGAACGCCGACAACTCGTGGCACATCCACGAGCTCGCCCCCGGCCTGCTCGCCATGCTGGGTTGCAACGGCCGCGGCGTTGCGCTCGCGACGCTGTGGGGCCGCGAGCTCGCGCGCCATGCCGCAGGCGCTCCGGCGCGCGACTTCGTGCTGCCGCCGTCGCAACCCAGGCGTCTGTGGCTGCATCCCGTGGCGCGTCCGCTGGTCTCGGCGCTGATCCAATACTATGCGCTGCGCGACGCGATCGAGATCCGCCGCCTCGAGCGGCAGGTTCGCCCCGTCCCATGAGCGCCGCCGTTCCCCTCGACGATCCATCCGGCCTGCCCGATTCCTACTGGGCGGCCACGGCACCGCGGGGTCCGGAGATTCAGGCGTTCGACGGCAGCGAGAAGGCCGAGGTCGTGGTGATCGGTGCCGGCTACACCGGCCTCGCCGCCGCGCTCCATCTCGCCGAGCGCGGCCGCTCCGTGCTGGTGCTGGACGCCAACGAGCCGGGCTGGGGCGCCTCGGGCCGCAACAACGGCCAGGTCGTGGCCGCGCTCAAGCACGAGCCGCACGAGATCGAGCAGCATTTCGGCCTCGAGCGCGGCGCCGAGCTCATACGCACCATCGGCGAAGGCCCGGACCTGGTGTTCGGCTTGATCGCCCGCTACCGCATGGACTGCGCCGCCCGACGCTCCGGCATCCTGACGGCCGCCCATTCCGCCTCTGCGCTTTCCGATCTCGAGCGGCGCGTCGAGATCTGGAACCGGCGCGGCGCCCCGCTCAAGCTCCTGCCGCGCGACGACCTCGAAGAGGCGAGCGGCACCGGCTTCTATGCCGGTGGCTGCCTCGATCCGCGCGGCGGCGCCATCAATCCTCTGGGGTATGCGCGCGGCCTCGCCCGCGCCGTCATCGAGCAGGGTGGCGCGATTCGTCAGAAGGCCCATGTGCGCTCGATCCGGCGCGCCGGATCGCAATGGCATGTCGGCACCGATCGCGGCGGCGTGACGGCGGAGACGGTGGTCGTCGGCACCAACGCCTACACCGGCACGTTCTGGCCGGGGCTGCGCAAGACCTTCCTGCCCTCGCGCACGCCGCAGCTGGTCAGCCAGCCGCTGGGCGACAATCTCGCCAGGTCGATCCTGCCCGGCGGGCAGATCATGTCCGACACGCGCTACCTCACGGTGGGCGTGCGCATGCACCCCGACGGCCGCCTGCACATGGGCGGTGGCAACGGCACCTCGGGCGGCGAGACCGACGCGCTGTTCGCGCCGCTCGCCGAGCAGGCACGACGGCTTTTCCCGCAGCTCGGCGAGATCCACTGGCAGTATCGCTGGAGCGGCTTCATGGCCATGACGCCCGATCGCTATCCGCGGCTGTTCGAGCTGGCGCCGGGCGTCGGCGCGGCATTGGGCTACAGCGGTCGCGGCATCTGCACAGCGACGATCCTGGGCCGCGAGCTGGGGCGCTGGGCGGCGGGCGAAGCCCCCATCGACCGGCTGGCGATGCCGGCATCGACGTTTCGCACGTTGCCTTACTATGCGCTGCGCGGCCCCCTCGTGGACTGGGCCGTGCGCTACTACGGCTACCGGGATCGCGAACGGACGAAGGCGTGAGGGGCTTGGGAAGGGCAATGGGTGCAAGGAGGGGGACATGAGAGAACAATCGATCGGCATGGGACGTCGCACTCTGGCGGCAGGTACGGCAATCGCAGCCGCAGCGGTCGCGCTGGCGTCGGGCGCGCGGCGTGCCGCGGCTGAGCAGGGCAAGTCGACCTGGGAGGTGGTGACCGGCACCAAGAAGCTGCGGCTGGGCGCGGCGATCTCCGAGCCGTTCGCCTTCAAGGATCTCGAGAACAGCGACAAGCCGGGCGCAGTGAAGGTCGGCAACGACACCTGGCGCGGGGTTTCGGTGAACTGCGCCAAGGAGCTCGCCGAGGCGCTGGGCACCGAGCTCGAGATCGTCGAGACGACATACGGCAATGCGGTGATCGGGCTGCAGACCGACAAGTTCGACCTGATCTTCGCCCTCGACGGCACGGTCAAGCGCGCCGCGGCCGTCGACTTCGTGCCGCAGCCGCTGTTCATGTACGGCACCGCAATCCTCGCCCATGCCGGCACCGACATCGCCACCTGGCAGGTGATCAACGACAAGAAGCTCAAGATCGGCGTGCCGGTCGGCACGACCATGGAGAGCGAGATCACCCGGCGAGCGCCGGGCGCCGAGCTGACGCGTTTCCAGAACATCAACGAGATGATCGCGGCCTTCCAGTCGAACCGCGTACAGGCGATCTCCTCGTCGCTCACCGGCATGACCTTGGCGAGCGGCCGCATGCCCAACACCATCGTCGCCATGCCGAGCCCGCCGGCGCTGTTCCCGGCGACCGCCGCGATCCGCAACGAGATCGACCCGCGCTGGCGGAACTTCCTCACGACGTCGTTCGGCTACTTCGCCTATTCCGGCTTCGTGCAAAAGCAGCTCGACTACGCCTATGCCTTCCGCGGCGTCGACATTACGAAAGTGCAGCCGGTGGTGATTCGCTGATTGGTTTCCCGTCATCCCGAGCGAAGCCGCCCGCAGGGCGGCGCAGTCGAGGGACCTCTCTTGACGATGCATCCCGAAGAGAGGTCCCTCCACTCCGCGCCTGCGGCGCTCCGGTCGGGATGACGGAGAGCTTGCGCGTACGCTCTACCGGTTGGCGCGCGCCACCGCGGCGTTCAGCAGGAGGTTGGCGCCCGGCACCGAGCGGGCCAGCTCGATCGCCTCGTTGACGTTGTGCGAGATGCCGTCGGCGCAGGGCGTGAAGATCATCGCGGTCGGCGCCACGGTCGCCACCGCATAGGCATCGTGCCCGGCCTGGCTGCGCATCTCGCGATACGGCAGCCCGAGCTCGCCGGCCGTCGTCTTCAGGAGCTCGATGCATTCCGGCGCGAACAGCTCGGTGCCCCAGCTCCAGCCTTCGGCGACCTCGATCTCGACATTGGCCTTTTGCGCCGATTGCGCGATCGCCCGATCGATGTCGGCCCGCATCGCCGCGAAGCGACCGGCATCGATGTGCCGGAAGTCGACCGTGAGCTTGACCTCCTCGGCATAGGTGCCGGGAAGGTTGGGAAAGCTCTCGATGCGGGTCGTGGTGGTGCGCCCCTCGTCGCCGGCATAGGCCAGCCCGATGTCGTTGACGGCGGCGATCACGTAGCCCGCGCCGACCAGTGCGTTGCGACGCATCGCCATCGGCGTGCCGCCGGCATGGCCCGTGTCGCCCTTGATCGTGAGGCGCAGCGCCTGTGTGCGGTAGCCGCCGATCACGATGCCGATGTCGCAGCCCTCGCGGTCGAGCGATGGCGCCTGCTCGATGTGCAGCTCGAGATAGCAGTCGAACGGGCGTCGCCCCACCGGGCTCGGCCCGCGGTAGCCGATGTCGTCGAGGGCGCGCTCGACGCTCACACCGGCATCGTCGGTCGTGGCCAGCACGCTCTCGATCGGCAGCACACCGGCAAAGGCCATCGAGCCCATCATGGGCGGGCTGAAGCGGGCGCCTTCCTCGTTGGTCCAGCAGATCACCTCGATGCCGCGCTTGGTGGTGAGCCCGCGGTCGTTCAGCGTGCGCACGACTTCCAGCCCGCACAGCACGCCCAGGATGCCGTCGTAGCGGCCGCCGCAGATCTGCGTGTCGAGATGGCTGCCGATCGCCACCGGCGGCAGCGCCGGGTCGCTGCCGGCCCGCCGCGCGAAGATGTTGCCCAGGCGATCGATCTCCACGCTGCAGCCCGCCTGGCGCGCCCAGTCGACGAACAGCGCGCGCATCTCCTTGTCCTCGGCCGACAGGGCCAGCCGCCGCAATCCGGTGCCGCGGAAGCGGCCGATCTCGGCCGAGCGCTCCAGGCTGTCCCACAGCCTCTGCGGGTTGATCTCCAAAGCGTTGGCGACCATGCGTCTTCCTCTCTGCGATTGCGGCACTCAGTCTACCAATTCGCGTGCCAATGGGCGCACTATGCCGCGATGACAGCAGCAAAACCCGATCGTCCGCCGCGTGCCGACCTGCAGCCGGTTCTCGCGGCGCGCCAGACCATTCTCGATGCGGCGCGACCGGCGGCGGTCGCCCAGCAGCGCAAGCGTGGGCGATGGACGGCGCGCGAAGCCATCGCGGCCCTGATCGATGACGGAAGCTTCGTCGAATATGGCGGCCTGGCGCGGCCGGCGGTGCCCGGCATGAGCGGTGCCGCCGACGGTGTCGTCATGGGCACGGCGCAGATCGGCGGCCGGCCCGTCGATCTGCTGATCTACGACTACACGGTCTATGCCGGCACGCAGAGCGCCATCAACCACGCCAAGACGACCCGCATGTTCGAGCATGCGGAGCGCCATCGCCTGCCCGTCGTGTGCTGGCTCGACGGCGGCGGGGCGCGGCCGCACGACATGAAGGTCGAGGGCCGCGGCTCGACGCCGACTTTCGTGGTGTTCGCGCGTTTGTCGGGCTGGGTGCCGACCATCGGCATCCTGCCCGGGCGCGCCTTCGCCGGCCATGCCAACCTCGCGGGCCTGTGCGACGTGCTGATCGCGACCAAGGACTCGACCATGGGCATGGCCGGGCCGCCTTTGGTCGAAGCGGCACTCGGCATCAAGCTCACGCCGGAGGAGGTCGGGCCGGCCGAGGTTCATGTCGCGGCCGGCGTGATCGACGTGCTGGTCGAGGACGAAGCCGAGGCGATCGCCGTGGCGCAGAAGTACCTCGGGTATTTCGGCCCGCCGACGGAGCCGGGCGAGGCGCCCGACACACTGGCGCTGCGTGACGTCGTGCCCGAGAACCCGCGGCGTGCCTACAACGTGCGCAAGGTGATCGAGGGTATCGCCGACCGCGGCAGCATCCTCGAATTGAAAGCAGGCTTCGGGCGCGCCGTGGTGACCTCGCTGATCCGCATCGCCGGCCGCCCGGTCGGCGTGGTCGCCAACCAGCCCATGGTGTTGGCCGGCGCGATCGACAGCCCGGCCTCGGACAAGGCCGCGCATTTCATCCAGCTGTGCGACGCCTTCGACATCCCGCTGCTGTCGTTGTGCGACACGCCGGGCCTGATGGTCGGGCCCGACGTCGAGCGCACCGGCCTGGTGCGCAAGAGCGCGCGCGTGCTGGCGGCGTTCGCCAACGCCACGGCGCCGGTCATGACGGTGGTGCTGCGCAAGGCCTACGGGCTCGGCTACTACGTGATGGGCTCGCAGCCGCTCGAGCCGGCCATCCTGCTCGCCTGGCCGACCGCGGAGTACGGCGGCATGGGGCTCGAGGGTGCGGTCAATATCATCTATCGCGCCGAGCTCGAGACGGCGGCCGACGCCGAGGAGCGGGCGGCCTTGCACAAGCGGCTGACCGACGAGCTCAAGCGCTCCAACACCGCGCTCGAGGTGGCCGCGCGCTACCTCTACGACGACGTGATCGATCCCGCCGACACCCGCGACATCCTGATCAAGACGCTCGCGACCTTGCCGCCGCCGCCAGCCCGCGCGACGCGCAAGCGGCTCATCGAGCCGTTCTGATCATCCCCGTCACCCCGAGCGGAGCGAAGCGCAGTCGAGGGACTTCTTCATGCTTCTGGCAACACCAACAAGAGGTCCCTCCACTTCGCCTCGCTGCGCGAGGCTCCGGTCGGGATGACGGAAGGGGTCACCCCCGATCCGACACCGCCCCCAGGTACGCGCGCTTGATGAGGTCGCCGCCGCTGCCGTCACGTCGCAGTCCGAAAGGCGGCTTGTTTGCTGTCGCTCACGAGCGCTCCTCACTATGCGCCGTTGGTTTTTGGCGTATGCTTCCGGGCGGCGAACGATACAACGATACGCTCGCCGTTGAAGGGAGAAAGTACGCCGATGAAAACATGGTTCGATCCGCGCGTGCCAGCCGCAGATCGATGCGTGCTGCGTCCGCTGCTCGATCGCCATGCGGCCGCAACGCCCGACAAGGTCTTCGCGCGTTTTGCCGATGGGCGTGAATGGACCTATCGGCAGACGCAGGCCATCGCGCGGCGTACCGCGAACGCCCTCCAGGCGCTCGGCGTTGCGAAGGGCGACAAGGTGCTGTCGTGGCTGCCCAACGGACCGGATGCGATCCGCGTCTGGTTCGGCTTGAACTATCTCGGCGCGGTCTACGTGCCGATCAATCTCGCCTATCGAGGCGGGCTGCTCGCCCATGTCGTCGCCAATTCCGATGCACGGCTAATCGTAGCGCATGCCGACCTGTTGGGTCGCCTGGCCGACATCGATCGCGCGGCGCTCGAGGACGCCGTCGTGCTCGGCAGCAACGCGCCTCCCATTCCCGGCCTCACGATCCATCCGCCCGCCGCCATCGAGGCAGAGAGCGACGCGCCGCCGCCCGACGTCGACATCGCGCCGTGGGACATGCAGAGCATCATCTACACCTCGGGAACGACCGGTCCGTCCAAGGGCGTGATGTCGTCCTACCTGCAGCTCTACACGATGGGCACCGAGTCGTTCTTCCCGCTCGGCGCTGACGATCGATTCATGGTCAACCTGCCGCTGTTCCACGTCGGCGGCACGGCGGCGGTCTATGCCATGCTGGCGCTCGGCGGCTCGATCTCCATCGTCGAGGCCTTCGACACCGGCTCGTTCTGGCGCGTCGTCACCGAGACCCGCACCACGTCCTGCGTGCTTCTAGGCGTCATGGCGACCTTCCTGGCCAAGCAGCCGCCGAGCGATCAGGACCGCCAGCACACGCTCACCAGCGCCATCATGGTGCCGCTGTGCGAGGATTCGCAGGCGTTCTCCCGGCGCTTCGGCTGCGACGTCTACACCGTGTTCAACATGACCGAGGTCTCGACACCGATCCGCTCGGAGAAGAATCCGGCGCCGCTGGGAACCTGCGGCCGTCCGCGCCCCGGAGTCGAGCTGCGCATCGTCGACGAGAACGACTGCGAGGTTGCGCCCGGCCTGGTCGGCGAACTGATCGTGCGCACCGACCGGCCGTGGGGCATGAATCACGGCTACTACAAGAACCCCGAGGCGACGGCGCGCGCCTGGCGCAACGGCTGGTTCCACACCGGCGATGCCTTCCGCATGGGCGACGATGGCCAGTACTTCTTCGTCGACCGCATGAAGGACGCGATCCGCCGGCGCGGCGAGAACATCTCTTCCTTCGAGGTCGAGACCGAGCTCTGCGCGCACCCGGCCGTCAAGGAGGCGGCCGCCGTCGCGGTGCCGAGCGAATTCGCCGAGGAGGAAGTCCTGGCCGTGGTGTCGCTCGTCGAAGGCGTGATGCTCGATCCGACCGAGCTGATCGCATTCCTGACGCCGCGCATGGCCCACTTCATGGTGCCGCGCTTCGTGCGCATCGTGCCCGACCTGCCCAAGACGCCGACGCAGAAGGTCCAGAAGCACCTGCTGCGCAGCGAAGGCATCACCGGCGACACCTGGGACCGCGAGAAGGCCGGCATCCATCTGCGGCGCGATCGCCTGCGCCAGATCGCCTGATGGCGCGCGACATCTCGCGTCGCAGCTTGCTCGATCTCGCCGGCTCGGCGGCGGCATGGTCGGCCGCGAACCTGATGGGCTTCCTGCCCACGCCGGTGGCCTACGCGGCGCCGCCGCAGTTGACACCCGGATCCGGCCAGGGCCGGCGGGTCGTCATTCTGGGTGCCGGGATTGCCGGAATGACGGCTGCCTACTGCCTGCGCCAGGCCGGCTACCAATGCACCGTGCTGGAGGCGCGCGACCGGGCCGGCGGACGGGTGTGGACCGTGCGCGGCGGCGATCGGATCGTCGAGACCGATTCGGTGCAAGAGGTGCCCTGGGACAACGCTCGCCATCTCTACTTCAACGCCGGCGCAGCGCGGCTTGCCGGCCATCATCGCGGCATCCTGGGCTATTGCCGCGAGCTCGGCGTGCCGCTCGAGCTCTTGGTCAACGACAACCGCGCCGCCCTCCTACAGTCCGATTCCCAGTTCGACGGCAAGCCGCAAAGGCTGCGGCGACTGCAGGCGGACACGCGCGGTGCCATCGCCGCCCTGGCCGCCCGCAACGCGCCGGACGATGCGGCGGTCCGAACGCTGCTCGCGGTGTTCGGCGCCCTGCGGCGCGATCTCAGCTATGCCGGCTCCTCGCGCGCCGGCTACGCGAGCGAGGATGCGACGCCGGGCGCCGGCACGCAGCGCGGCGAGCTGCTGCCGCCGTTGCCTCTGGACGCCATCGCCGGCCCCGCCGCTTTGCCGATCGCGCTGGCGCTGAGCTTCGCGGAGTCCTGGAACCAGGAGCCCACCATGCTGCAGCCGGTCGACGGCATGGATGCGATTCCGCGCGCTTTCGCCCGCGCGCTGGGCGAGATCGTGCGCCTGAACCAGGAGGTGATCGAGATCCGCCGGGCCGGGGAGCAGGCGCGAATCGTCACGCGCGACCGCCGCACCGGGGGACAGCAGGCGCACGAGGCCGACTTCGTCGTCTGCACCATTCCGCTGCCGGTGCTGAAGTCGATCGCCAGCGACTTCGCGCCACCGGTGAAAGCCGCGATCGAGCGCGGAGCCGAGGGATATTTTCCCGCGGTCAAGGTGGCGTTCGAAGCCGAGCGCCGCTGGTGGGAGCTCGACGACGCCATCTATGGCGGCATCAGCTGGACCGCCCGCGACATCACGCAGATCTGGTACCCCTCGCACGGTTTCCAGGCAGAGAGAGGCGTGCTGGTCGGCGCCTACATCTGGGCACAGGCGGCCGCTCAACGCTTCTTGGCCATGACTCCGGCGGAACGGGCAGCCGCGGCCATCGATGACGGCGAGCGGCTGCATCCCGGCTATGCCAAGCGAGTGAGGTCGGGCGTCTCGGTCGCCTGGTCGAAGATCCCCTTCTCGCTCGGCGCCTGGATGGACTGGGACGACGTGCCCGGCGGAAGGTCGGAGGTTTATCCCGTCCTTCTGGCGGGCGACGGGCCGTTCCATTTCGCCGGCGAGCACATGAGCTACATAACCGCCTGGCAGGAAGGCGCCGTGCAGTCGGCCCACCATACGGTCGAGCGAATTGCCGAGCAGGTCAGGCAAAGCCCGCGGTGAGCTTGGCCAATGCGCGCCGCAGCTCCTCGCGCCCGAAAGGCTTCTGCACTACCGGCACGCCGGCATGCGGCGAGACCAGGACGCTGGTGCCGTAGCCGGTGGCGAACAGGAACGGCAGGCCACGCCGGCGAATGACATCGGCGACCGGGAAGCTCTGTTGGCCGTTCAGGTTCACGTCGAGCACCGCGAGGTCGAAGTCGGCCGAGGCGGCCTGCTCCAGCGCGTCGACGAGATTGGTCGAAATAACGGCGACCTCGTAGTCGAGATCGCACAGCATGTCTTCGAGCAGCATGCCGACCAGCACCTCGTCCTCGACCACCAGCACGCGCATCTTCGGTCGGTCCGCCATGGCTACGGGAGCCCGTCGCGGACGATATCGATCGGCGCGTCGATGCTGCAGACCACGCCTCCCGGCCGGTACTCGAGCCGCACGTCGCCACGCAGCTCGGCCGCCAGGCCGCGTTCGATCAGGCGCGAGCCGAAGCCCTTGTGCTTGGGAGGTGCCACCGCGGGACCGCCGCGTTCCTCCCAGCGCAGGCGGAAGCGGCGATCCTTGGTCGTCCAGCGCATGGCGACCGTGCCGCCGTCGGCCGACAGGGCGCCGTATTTCAGCGCGTTGGTGCCGAGCTCGTGCAGGGCCATCGAGATGGCGATGGCGCTCTTGGGATGAACCCGGAAGTCGTCGCCCTCGAGCAGCAAGCGCCCGCTGCGGCCAGCGAGGTGGGCCTTGAGCGAGGCGTGCACCACGTCGTGCAGCTGCGCGCCGTCCCAGCTGGCATCGGTCAGCAGGCTGTAGACCGCGCTCAAAGTCAGCAGGCGCTGCTCGAAGTCGCGGCGCGCCGTGACGTCTATGTCCTTCAGCGTCAGGGCGGCGAGCGACTGCACGATCGCCAGCGTGTTCTTCACCCGGTGATTGAGCTCGTTCAGCATCAGCTTGAGATGTTCCTCGTAGCGATGCCGCTCCGTCACGTCGGCCACGGCGCACACCGCACCCTGGATGTCGCCTTGCGCCGACCTCAGGCAGGCGGCCCGCACCAGCAGGGTGCGGCGCTCGCCGTCGTCGAATTCGATCTCCAGCACCTCGTCGCCGACCTTTTCACCGCGCACCGCGCGCTGCAGCGGCAACCCGCTCAGCGGGACGGGTTCGCCGTCGCGCAAAACGCGGTGTGCCGGCCAGCTGTGCAGCTGCGTCGACAGCGACAGCTCGGTGCGCCGCGGCAAGCGCAACAGCTCGATCGCACGTTGGTTGGCGACGACACTGCGACCCTGCGGGTCGTAGGTGAACAGAACAGCGGTCGGGATGGTCTCGAGCACCGCCTCCAGTTCCATGGTGCGCTTGCGCAGCGCCTCTTCGGCCGCCTCGCGACGCTCCTCGGCGCGCTTGCGGTCGGTGACGTCGCGGAAGATCACGCCAATCCCGTCGCCGAGCGGAAACAGGCAATACTGGACCCAGCGCGATTCGATCATCGACAGGGTTTCGCCACGCACGACCTGGCGTCGCGCCATGGCATCCATCAGGATGCGGCCGCGCTCGGCATGCGCTTCGTGGGGAAAGACGTCCCACACCGTGCGGCCCACCACCTTCTCCTTCGCGAGCCCGAAATAGCGCGCCGCGTCGCCGTTGAAGATCGTGAAGCGCCAGTCCCGGTCGACGGCATAGAAAGGCTGGCCGAGACCTTCGACGATGGTCTGCAGCAGCGTCTCGGTGTCACCTTTCCCCGGCATGCAGAAAGTTTAGCCATCCGGCCGGACCCGTGAAAGCTCGACCGGCAAAAACTAAATGGGGCCGCAAAAACCATACTTTGACAGGTTTCGAAACCACACTGATGCTGACGACCGTCAAACCACCAGCCGAGGACGTCCCGCATGAAGACAAGGATCACCGAACTGTTCGAGATCGAACATCCGATCATCCAGGGCGGCATGCATTTCGTGGGCTTCGCCGAGCTAGCCGCCGCCGTGTCGTCGGCCGGCGGGCTTGGCATCATCACGGGACTGACCCAGCGCACGCCGCAGGACCTCGCCGACGAGATCCGGCGCTGCCGCGAAATGACCAACCGGCCGTTCGGCGTCAACCTCACCTTCCTGCCCGCGGTCACGCCGCCGGACTATCCAGGCTACATCCGGACCATCATCGAAGGCGGCGTTAAGATCGTCGAGACGGCCGGCAACAACCCGCAGAAATGGCTGCCGGCACTCAAGGAGGCCGGCATCAAGGTGATCCACAAGTGCACTTCGGTGCGCCATTCGCTGAAGGCACAGTCGATCGGCTGCGATGCCGTGAGCGTCGACGGCTTCGAATGCGGCGGTCATCCGGGCGAGGACGACGTGCCAAACTTCATCCTGCTGCCGCGCGCCGCCGAGGAGCTCGCCATCCCGTTCGTCGCCTCGGGCGGCATGGCGGACGGCCGTTCCCTGGTGGCGGCGCTGTCGCTCGGCGCCGACGGCATGAACATGGGCACCCGGTTCATCGCCACCAAGGAAGCGCCGGTCCACGACAACGTAAAGCAGGCCCTGCTGGCGGCCAGCGAGCTCGACACCCGGCTGGTCATGCGTCCGTTGCGCAACACCGAACGGGTGTTGAAGAACGCCGCCGTCGAGCGGCTGATCGAGAAGGAGCGCACGCTCGGGCCCAAGATCAAGTTCGAGGACATCCTGCCCGAGGTGGCCGGCGTCTATCCGCGCATCATGACCAAGGGCGAGATGGACGCTGGCGCCTGGTCGTGCGGCATGGTGGCCGGCCTGATCCACGACATCCCGACCGTCAAGGAGCTGATCGACCGCACCATGAGCGAAGCCGAGCAGATCATCGATCGGCGGCTGGCCCGTTTCTTACACGCAGCTTAGCTCGATCTTCATTCGGGATTGCCGGCCGCCCGGGTCTCCCCAACAATGGGGCTGCAATTAGCAGAGGATGGCGTCGAGTATGCCCTTTGCACCGACCGTCGGCGTGGTGATCCCCAACCACGACAACGGCGACTTCGTCGTGCAGGCTATCGAATCGGTCGCCCACCAGACGGTGCACGACCTGCAGGTCGTCGTGGTCGACGATGCCTCGAGCGACGATTCCGACGCCGCCATCCGGGATTGCCTGGCCAGGCTCGACGACCGGCGTTTTCGCTACCTCGCGAACCCCGCCAACCTCGGCCAGTGCGGCGCCATCCGGCGCGGCCTGGCCGAGCTCGAGACGCCCTTCGTCGCCGTCCTCGATTCCGACGACGTCTGGTATGAGCGCTTCATCGAGCGCCATCTCGCCGCGCATCTCAACACCGACTTTCCGGTCGCCCTCACCTACTGCGACTCGCACGTGGTCGATGCCGGCGGCCGGCTGCTCGCCGGCACGGCATGGTGGTTCGACTCGTTGTTCGACGAGCCGGCAGAGCGCAGCATCGATGCCGCCCATCTGCCGGCCGTCGATCCGGCGACCGGCTTGCTCACCTATTCGGCCAAGCCGCAATTCACGCTGCGTACCGCCTGGACGCCCACGACAGCCACCAACAGCATGGCCAGCATGATGCTGCGTCGCAGCTTCGTCGATCTGGTGCTGATGCCGGAGGACCATCGTCTCCGGCTTTATGTCGACTTCTACCTCTCGACGCTGGCTTGTCTGTTGAGCGGGGTGATCGCGCTGCACGAGCCGCTGTATGCCTATCGCATGCACGGCCGCAACAAGCACTCGGATCTCGCCGTGATGGGCGGACCGTACAACACCTCGACGCGGCCTTGGCAACAAGTGTGCGAAGAGGTTCTGCATCTCGTGCACGAGACCCTCGACACGCACGCCGATCGCATCCGCCGGGCTTTTGGCCCGGATCGCCACGCAGAGGCCTTGAAGAGCATCGCACAGGCCGTTGCCAAGTCCGATCCTGCCGCGGAAAAAACCGGCAACGGCAGGCTCAGCGCGCTGCTGCGCCGCGGCCGCCGGAACGCAGGCAATGGACCCGCAGTCAATGAGCACGCCGGCAATAGCCATGCGGCAGGCGAAGCGCCGCAGCCGACACGCTCGCGGTGAAACGGCGGGCGATCGTCACCGGACTGGCGCGCAACTGCGCGACCTATCTGCCCGAGGTGCTGGCCAATCTCGGACGATGGGCTGCACTGTACGGGCAGGCCTATTTCCTGTTCGCCGTCAGCGACACGCACGACGACTCGCGCATGGTGCTCGAGGACTGGCTGGCCGCGGGCCGCAGCGGCGAAGTGCTCGACTTCGGCTGCCTGGAGGAGCAACTGCCGCGCCGGACCGAGCGCATCGCCTGGCTGCGCAACGCCTGCCTGGACCGAGTGCGTGCGTTGCCGCAGGGGGATTGGGACCATCTCGTTGTCGCCGATCTCGACGATGTGCTGGCGCAGCCGATTGCGGCGCAGCCCTTCGCCCAGGCAATCGACTGGCTGGAGGCATCACCGGAGCGCGCCGCCGTCTTCGCGAGCGCCGCACCGCGCTACTACGATGTCTGGGCGCTGCGCCATCCGCGCTGGTGCCCCCACGACTGTTGGCACCGCATCTGGGGCCGAAACGCGCCGGAAAGCTTCGAAGCAGCGAAGTTCCGCGAGGTGTTCCGCCGGCAGATCGAGATCCCGCTCGCCATGGCGCCGATCGCCGTGCGGTCCGCCTTCGGTGGCTTGGCCGTCTATCGGCTTTCCTGGGCGCTCCCTTCACGATACCGCGGCCTCGACGACAGCAGTCGCGAGGTCTCCGAGCACGTGGCGTTCAACGAGGCGATCGCCGACGCCGGCGGCACGCTGCACATCTTCCCCGCCCTCAGGGTGCACGCGCCGGCGCAGCATCTCTACCAGGCGCAGGATTTCAAGCTGCGCTGGCGCTTGCGCATGCAGGCGCTGCAGCTCGCGGCCGTGGTGCGCCCACCCGCGCGCCAGCTGATCGGCGTGACGTGAAAGCGCTGATCATCGATCCTGGCCTGCGGTCTGCCGGGGGTCATCACATGAACGCCGCCCTGAGGCTCGCGGCGGAGCTCGCGAAGCTCGAGGTCGAGACGGCCTGCCTCGCCTCGGCCTACGCTGAACCCGAGGTCATCCAAACCACCGGCTGCGTGCCCTGCTTTACCCGTTCGGTCTATGGACGGCGCTACGACCAGCCGAGCGAGTTCGCTTCGGGCGCCGAGCAGATGGCGGCCGAGCTTGCGCTGGCCTGCGGTCCACGAGGGATCGCCGGCGACTTGCTCCTGCTTCCCTGCGCCGACCAGATGCTGGTGCAAGCGGTCGCTCTGCTCCTTCGACAACGCTTGCGGCCGCCGACGCTGCTGCTGTGGCTGCTCTACCCACCGCATTTCCAGCGGCCGGGCGAACCGCAGTCCTCGTCCAACGTCGAGCAAGAATGCCGAACCGCGTTCGGACAGCTCGTCGACGCGGTTGGCAAAGGCCGCCTACGCCTCTTCTGTGAAACCGCGGCGCTCGCCGACGATTACGGCAAGCTGCTGTCGCTCGACGTCGGCGTCGTGCCCGGGCCGGCGCCTGCTCGCTCGCCGCTCGAACCCCCGACGGACCGCAGCTCGACGGCTCCGACCATCGTCTGCCTGGGATATGCCAATCGCGCAAAGGGCTATGCCTTGCTGCCGCAGGCGATCGTCGCGGTGCTCGAGCGCCATCGCGACGTGCGGTTTCTCATCCACGGCGTCACCGAGGGATCGGACGCCGCGGACCAGGCCGCGCTGTTCCGACAGCTGGCCGAGCTGGGACCGCGTGTGAGCGTTTGCCAGGACGTGCTGAGCCGCGCCGACTACGAGCACCGGTTGGCCGAGGCCGATTTCCTGCTGCTGCCGTACGATCCCGAGGTCTATCGCACGCGCGGCTCGGGCATCTTCAGCGAAGCCGAGCGGCTCGGCATTCCCGTCATCGCCCCTGCCGCCTGTGCCTTCGCGCGCCCCGCTCTCGATGGCGGTTGGGGCTCGCCGATCGAGCGATACGATGCCGAAGGCGTCGCGCAGGCCATCGCGAACGCCCTCGCCAATCGCAGCGCACTCGCGGAGCAAGCACGGACCGCCGCAGGCGAATGTCGGGATCGGCTGCCTCGGCTCCTGCAGGAGATGGTCGCTGCCGCCGCCGCCGAAAGGCACAGCCAGCGCTGGCGATGGCTACGCCGTATCGCGACGGCGATGCTCCGTAGCGCGGCACGGTATTTGCCTCCCCGTAGGAATCCTCTCCCCCGCTAGGGCGAGAGGTTGGGAGAGGGGTGCGCACGCGGCTGTCATCCCGAGCGTAAGCGAGGGACCTTTGAGGCGACAGGAAAGGTCCCTCGCTACGCTCGGGATGACAACCGCTTGGAGCCCCCTCATCCTATCCTCCCCCTTAGCGGGGGAGAGGAATTGAAGAGGAGAGCGCTGTGTCCAAGCCGTTTCATCTCGCGTGGTTCCTCCAGGGCTCGAGCGCCCAGGCTTGGGGCGAGGCCTGGACCGGCCATATCGGCTCGAGCTGGATGCAGCCCGAGCTGTTCCTGAACATGGCACGGTCGCTGGAGCGCGCCTGCTTCGACTACATCCTGCTCGAAGACTCTTCCTACGTCGGCGAGAGCTTCGGCGACTCGACCGAGATCTACCTCAAGAACGCCATCGCCGTGCCGCGCCAGGATCCGTCGGTGGTGGCGGCGCTGATGACCCAGGTGACGTCGCGCATCGGCATCGTGCCGACGTTCGGCACCTACGCCTATCATCCGTACCTGCTGGCCCGCCTGGTGGCGACGCTCGACCAGGTATCGGGCGGCCGCATCGGCTGGAACGCCGTGACCGGCAGCTCCGACTTCGCCGCCATGAACTTCGGCATGCAGGGCATGCCCGAGCACGACCTGCGCTACGACATGGCCGACGAGTACATGGAAGTGTGCCGCGGCCTGTGGGGCTCGTGGGAGCCGGGCGCGCTGATCGCCGACCGCAAGAACGGCATTTTGGTCGACCACACCAAGGTCCATGCGGTGAACTACCAGGGCCGCTTCTACAGCACGCGTGGACCGCTCAATTCCGGGCCGGCGCCGCAGGGCCAGCCGGTGATCGCCCAGGCCGGCGGCTCGCCGCGCGGCCGCAAGTTCGCCGCCGCGCACGCCGACACCATCGTGGTGCACGCCAAGGGCGTCGAGGCGATGAAGGCCTATCGCGACGACGTGCACAAGCACATGAAGGCGCAGGGCCGCAAGCCCGAGGACTGCAAGATCCTGTTCCTGATCAACCCGATCCTGGGCGAGACCATGGAAGAGGCCCAGGAACGCCGCAAGCAGCGCCAGGCCATCGCCATGGAGAAGATCGAGGAGCGGCTGGCTCACTTCGGCAAGGTGACCAACATCGACTTCGGCCAGTTCGACCTCGACAAGCCGCTGCCCGATCATGTCACGACCAACGGCCACCAGGCCAACCTCGAGCAGTTCCGCAAGATGGCCAACGGCCGCTCGATCCGCGAGACCATGGCCTCGTTCAACGCCGTGGATCTCTCGATCGAGCTCGTCGGCACGCCCGACTCGGTCGCGGCGCGCATGGGCGAGGTCATGCAGGAGGTGGGCGGCGACGGCTACCTGTTCTCGATGCCCAACGTCAATCGCCGCACCTTGGCGGAGATCGAGGACGGGCTGGTGCCCGCCCTGCAGGACCGCGGGCTGATGCGGACCGCCTACGAGCACAAGCACTTTCGCGACAACCTTCTCGCCTACTGATCAAGGGAGGCTGCCATCATGCGCACACCCCGCTCTCTTTCCCGCCTCGGCCGCCGCACCACGCTTGGCCTGCTCGGCGCCAGTGCCGGTGCGGGCCTGACCGCGCCGTTCATCCGGCCGAGCTTCGCCGAACCGGCGTGGCCCGAGCAGACCACCATTCCCGACATCCTGAAAGGCAGCGGTGAGGTGCGCATCGCCACCTTCGGCGGCACAATGCAGGAGACGCAGCAGAAGGCTTATTTCGAGCCGTTCGAGAAGATCTCCGGCATCAAGGTGCGCGCCTTCCCCGGCTCCGACCCGACCAAGATCAAAGCGATGGTCGAGACCGGCAATGTCGAATGGGATCTCGCGCAGCTCAGCCGCGGCTCGATCATGAACCTGCAGAAGCGCGGCGACTACTTCGAGAAGATCGACTACGACCTGGTCGATGCCGGCGTCGACAAGGCCTACCGCTTCGAATACGGCCTGGAAATGCTGGTGTGGGCACAGGTCCTGGGCTACCGCACCGACGCCTTCAAGGGCGCCAAGCCGAGCGGCTGGGCCGACTTCTGGGACACCAAGAAATTCCCCGGCGATCGCGCCATGTATGGCACCGGCAGCGGCGGCTGGCCCGAGCTCGAGTTCGCCCTGCTGGCGGCCGGCGTGCCAGCCGACAAGCTCTACCCGCTCGATCTCGAGAAGGGCTTTGCGAGCTACGACAAGATCAAGAAAGACATCGTCAAGTGGTGGGACACCGGTGCCGTGCCGGTCCAGATGCTGACCGATCGTGAGGTCACCATGACGACGGTGTGGAACGGCCGCATGGCCGCGCTGCAAGCTGCCGGCGTGCCCGCCGCCATCAGCTGGAGCCAGGGCCTGCTCAAGCGCGACGCCTGGGGCATACCCAAGGGCGCCAAGAACAAGCTCAACGCCCAGAAGTTCGTCGCCTACTCGACCATGGCGATCCCGCAGGCCCGCGTCTCGCTCGGCATTCCCTACGGCTCGGTGAACGACGCGTCGAACGAGTACATCCCGCCCGAGCGGCTGGAGATCCTGCCCAGCGCGCCCAAGATCAAGGCGCAGCTCGTGACCTACAATTACGACTGGTGGATCGACAACCGCGACACCGTGGTCAACCGCTTCAACAAGTGGCTGCTGGGGTGAGGGACGGAACGTCCACGACGCACGGCGCCGCCGTCGCGCTCACGGCGCTGGAAAAGCGCTATGACAGCGTGGCCGCCGTCGCCGGCGTCTCGCTCGACATCCGCTCCGGCGAGTTCCTGACGCTGCTGGGGCCCAGCGGCTCGGGCAAGACCACGACCCTGATGATGATCGCCGGCTTCGAGATGCCGACGGCGGGCGACATCGCCATCGACGGCCAATCGGTGGTCGGCCTGCCGCCGTACAAGCGCAACATCGGCATGGTGTTCCAGAACTATGCGCTGTTCCCGCACCTGACGGTCACCGACAACATCGGCTTTCCGCTGAAGCAGCGCGGCGTGTCGCGCGCCGAACGGAGCAAGCTGGTCGGCGAGGCGCTCGACTTGGTGCACCTGCCGGGCTACGGCAACCGCTATCCGCGCCAGCTGTCCGGCGGCCAGCAGCAGCGCGTGGCGCTGGCCCGCGCCATCGTCTTCCAGCCGCGGCTGCTCCTGATGGACGAGCCGCTGGGCGCGCTCGACAAGCAGTTGCGCGAGAACCTGCAGCTCGAGATGCGGCGCCTGCACGCCGACCTCGGCATCACCTTCATCTACGTCACGCACGACCAGGAAGAAGCGCTCACCATGTCCGACCGCATCGCGGTGATGAACGAGGGCAAGGTGGCGCAGGTCGGCCGGCCGGAGGAGCTGTACGATCGGCCGGCCAGCCGCTTCGTCGCAGGCTTCATCGGCGAATCGAATTTCCTGCCCGCCGTGGTGCGCGACGTCGACGGCGAGACGGTGGTCGCCGACTGCCAGGGTGCCGTCGTGCGCGGCCTTTGCCGCAAACCGCCGGACTCGGGGCAGTCGATCGTGCTCAGCACGCGCCCCGAGCGGATGCGCTTCGCCGACGAAGAGCGGAGCGACAGCGCGTCCAATCGGCTGCGTGTCACCGTGAGCGAAGCGGTGTTCGCCGGCGAGCGCTGCCGCTACCTGCTGCGCACCGCCGACGGCACCTCGATCGTGCTGAAGGAGCCGTCCAGCGCGACGGTCCGCCGCCGCTCGGTCGGCGAGCAGGCGGAGGTCGCCTGGCCGGTGGCGGACACGATTCTTGTCTGAGGTCAACGTTTCATATTCCTCTCCCCCGCTAGGGGGAGAGGCAAGGAGAGGGGGAATCGACGTGCGCCGCCCCCTCTCCCAACCTCTCCCCCTAGCGGGGGAGAGGAAAGCGATGATCCCGCTTTTGCTCGCGGCGCCTCTGCTCCTCTACATGCTGGTCTTCTACGCCCTGCCGGTGCTCGCCATGCTGCTCAAAGGCTTCGGCGAGCAGCACTGGACGCTGGCGCACTATGCGAGCCTCGCCGACGATCCGGTGTTCCTGAAGACCTTCTGGAACACGCTATCCACCGCCGCGCTCGTCACGCTGGGCACGCTGCTGCTGGGCTATCCGGTGGCGCTCGCCCTGGTGCGCACGCGCGGCGTGACGGCGGCTATTATCCTGGTGGTGATCCTGCTGCCGTTCTGGACCAGCGTGCTGGTGCGCAGCTACGCCTGGATGGTGCTGATGGGCCGCCACGGCCTGATCAACGAAGCCTTGCTCGCCGCCGGCCTGATCGAGCGGCCGCTGCGCATTCTGAACACGTCGCTGGCGACGGTGATCGCCATGATCCACATCCTCTTGCCCTACATGATCCTCCCGATCGCCAATGCGCTGAGGCAGATCGATCCGTCGCTGGCGCGCGCCGCCTCCGGGCTGGGCGCCTCGCCGTTCCAGGCCTTCCGCCAGGTCGTCCTGCCCTTGTCGGTGCCGGGAGTGGCGGCGGGCGTGCTGCTGGTCTTCGTGCTGTCGCTCGGCTTCTATATCACGCCGGCCATGGTCGGCGGACCGCGCGATATCACGCTCTCCATGCTGATCGCCCAGCAGGTCGACCAGCTCAACTGGGCCTACGCCGCCTGCCTGTCGACCGTGCTGCTGGCCACGTCGCTCGCCCTGATCGCGGCTTTCCAGCGCCTCCCGGGCATCGGCAACGCCTTCCGCATGAACACGCGATGACCGTCGCCCGCCTGCTGCCGCGCACGATCTCCAAGGCCGTCGTCGGCCTGATCCTGCTGTTCCTCGGCTTCCCGATCGTGGTGGTGGTCGTGGTGTCGTTCTCCTCGGCCACCTACCTCACCTTCCCACCGCCCGCCTTCGGGCTGCGCTGGTACGAGGCCTACTTCGGCAGCGCCGACTGGCTGCGCCCGACCTGGCTCAGCCTCGCGGTGGCGAGCGCAGTAGTGGCATTGTCGACGGTGCTGGGCACGCTCGCGGCACTCGGCCTCGGCCGCCTGCCCAAGCCGCTGCGCGTCGTCGCGGCGGCGCTGGTGCTGTCGCCGCTGATCGTGCCGGTGATCGTGGTGGCGATCGGCATCTACTACGCGTTCTCCCGCTACGGGCTGGTCGGCAGCCCGCTCGGCCTGGTGCTGGCGCACACTTGCCTCGCGGTGCCGTTCGTTGTCACCAGCGTGAGCGCGAGCCTCGCCGGCATCGACCCGCGCCTGCAGCAGGCGGCGCTCAGCCTCGGCGCCACGCCGCGCAACACCTTCCTGCAGGTCACCCTGCCGCTGATCCGACCGGGCGTGATCGTGGGCGCGCTGTTCGCCTTCATCAGCTCCTTCGATGAGCTGGTGGTGGCGCTGTTCCTCTCCGGTTCGGGCGCCGTCACCTTGCCGCGCCGCATGTGGGACGACCTGCGCTTCCAGATCGATCCGACCATCGCCGCCGTGTCCACTCTCACCATCGTCCTGACCGCGAGCCTGCTCGCCGTCGCGCACCTCCTGCGCAGGCGCGCTCAAGGCAATCTGGGCAAGGCCTCGGTCACTTGATCCAGCCGTGGCCGGCGTTGCTGGTGAAGTCGAACTGCACGGTGAGGTCGTTGTAGTCGCGGTCGCCGCCGCCGAAAGTGTCCTCCCAGCCCCACGTGTTCATGCCGTAGTTCCACAGATGACCGACGTTCTGGCCGCCGACCATCTCGTTGGCCTGGGCGAACGCCCAGTAGGTGTTGCCGTGGGTGTTGTTGACCAGCTCCATGGCGATGAGGTCGCCGGCATTGACGTGCTCGAGCATGGTCTGCTCGTAGTTGCCGTTGCCAGGGCTGCCCAGCCAGATACCGCCCGAGGCGAGCTGGTAGGCGCGCGAGGCGGCCGCCGCGGCATAGCCTGGATCGCCGGGCCGAAGGGTGCCGATGTCGCCGGCAAAGTCGTCGGTGCGGTAGAACAGGACGCTCGTGCTGTCCGTGCCGTCCTGGCGGGCACGCACGATCGCCTCCTCGTCGTTGCCGCCGTCGGCCGTCTCGGCGATGGCGACGGGGCGGGCGAGCCGCACCGTGCCGTCCGCGGTCTGAAAATCGGCGAAGCCGGAGGCGCTGGTGAGCAGCGGCGCGAGGCCGCTCGCGGCGACGCCGTTGATGTTGATCGAGAGCGGATCGCCGGCGTTGACGTCGATCTGGCCGAGCGCGCCTTGCGGCGCCTTGTCGAACAGGCGCACCAGGCCGCCGTCGAAAAAAGACTGCTCGACTTGTTCGGCGAACTGCGAGGTCCAGGCGAATTGGCCCGTGGCACCGCTGCTGAGCGTCAACGAACCCGCGCCGGCATTGACCGTGACGGTTCCGCCGTTGAACAGCGCGGTCTGCACCAGCAGGGTCTGCCGCGCGCCGCTCTGCCAGCCGCCGCTGGCGGTCTGCGTCACCACCTCGGGCTCGTTGGCGAAAAACATCTCGGCGTGCGCCAGCGCGGTCAACGTCCGAGCGAGCAGCAGCCCGTTGGGCGTGCCGAGACCTGTCGCGAGGTCGTAACCGGGCCCGGCCGAGTATCCGTAACCGGTGGGCGTGATGGCTCTGCCGTCGCTGATGAAGGCGCCGCCGTAGGTGAACGAGGAGGTGTCGTTGCCGAGCTGGGGGTCGTCGAACGACGCGGGCGCCACCGCATCGGCGGTGTACAGGAGGTCGTCCATGTAGCCGAGCGACGGCAGGCCCTGGTCGTGGAAGATGGCATTGAACTGGGCGGTCAGCGCGGCCCATAGCGGCGTCGCAGCGCTGGTGCCGTCGTCGTTTTGGATGTCCTGCATGTCCGGGCCGGGAACGCGGTAGAACATGTCGCCGCCGGCGTTGGCCGACACGTCGGGCATTCCGCGCCCGGTGAGGTGCTGCGGATCGGAAGTGGTCGGCGTGAGGCCGAAGTCCTGCTGGTACGACGGAACGGCCTGGGTGGAATCGACACCGCCTGAGCCGGTGTTGTTGTGGATGTAGCCGGTGCCGAACGCGCCGTGCGCGATCGTGGTGCCGTTCAGGACGTAGCCGTTCCACACGGTCTCGACCAGATCGGCGCCGCCATTGCCGGCATCGGGCAGCGCGGTGAGCCCGCCGGCGATCAGGAGCCACAGGGTCGTCGGGTCCGCGGCGAGCGCCCGCGACGTGATCTGGGCAAGCGTAGCATCGGCCAGCGCGGACCTCATGGTCGCCAACGAGGTGCCGCCCACCATGATGCTGAACGGGCTGTCGCGGCCGACCGGCACGTTGGTGAGCCCGTTGCCGAACATGTCGCCCGAGCCGCCGTCGCCGACGGCGTTGAACACCGTGATGTTACGCAGGGCGGCATCGATGAAGAGCTGGCTGGTCGTGAACGACCACGGCGAGCCGGGGGCGCTCTGCGAGTTGTAGCCGAACGAGGAGGTCACCACCTCGGGATTGTTTACGGTGTCCCAGAAGGCCGACTGATACGCCGTGAAGCCGTTGGATTGCGCGCCGACCATGTTGCCCGATCCGGCGTAGACCACCATCGGACTCTGCGGGGCGATTGCGGTCACCACGCCGACATCGAGCGAACGCTCGCCCGCAGCGCTGAACTGGCCCGGATCAGGCGCGACGTACTTCTGGCCGCCGCGATCCACCGTGATCACCGTGGCAGGCGTCGTGATCCCGGCCTCTCTGCGATATTTGTTGAGCAGGTCGTCGAATTTGCCGGCCGGCACCTCGGTGCCAACGCCGGGCTCGACGAGCCCGATCTTTCCGGTGGGTACCGTGCCCGACAGCGGGAAGTCGTAGTATCCATTGGCGATTTGCTGGGGAAAGAGGTCGGTCGCCGACGTACTGGAATTGCCGAGGCTCTGCGGCCCCTGCGGCAGCGATGCGGCTGCACCGCTCCCCGGATTGGGCAGCACGTTGTTGAACTTGTCGGAGTCGAACCACAGTCCCTGCACGCCGAGATTCACCAGCGTATCCGGCAGCGACAGGCTGCCGTTCCAGAATGGCGTCTTGTCGCCGGTCGGGGTCGTCCCCTCCATCAACGTCGTGCCGAACAGGTTGCTGAAGTCGGTCTCGTTCAGCTGCACCCAGATCGTGCGCGATTCGGGCGAAGAGACGTAGCCGTTCTTCGGGTCGACCTCGTTCACCGTCTTGATGCCGAGCGTCTTGAGCTCCTTCAGCACGTCGTCGTAGTTCGTGGTGTTGGCGCCGTACGTGCTCCACAGCGAGCCGCTGTCGTTCAGCGCCTGCAGCTGCTGTTGGCGCGACCCCCAGTTGGCGTTGAGCAGCGCCGTCGGGTCGTTGGCACGGTCCATCACCAGCGCGACGTTCATCGTCAAAGACGTGACGGGCGTGCCGCCGCTCAACGGCGCAGCGCCGCTGCGATAACTGTTGAAGTCGAGATAGGTGGAATTGGGCAGCGTGACATTGGGCATCGATACGCTCCGCTGCTGATCGATGCCCGACTATAGCAACGCGCACTTGGCGCACACATATGCATCTGCGCATGGCCGCGGCACCTCCTCATGCGTCCATACGACAAATTCATGTTGCTGCCGGTTTGCCCGCTGAACACAATCACGGCCGACGCGGAGGGCGGCCCGCGCCGGGTCACGAAAGCGAGGGACCATGTCTCGACTGAATGCCGTCTGGAAGTCGCGGTGGATGCGCGCAACCGGACTGCTGGTGTTGCTGAGTATCGCTGCTTTCGTATTTCTCCCGACTTACCACGCCACAACCATTCCCGTAGCCCGCGCGCAGCAGCAGCAGCCCGCCGCGCCTGCCGTCGGGGTACGGGCCGCCAGCCTAAAAGGCGTCAGCCAGTCGTTCGAGTTCGTGGGTCGCGTCAAGGCGATCGAGCAGGTCGATCTCCGTGCCCGCATCGAAGGCTTCCTCGAGAAGGTCCTGTTCAAGGAAGGCGACGACGTCAAGGCCGGCGACCTCCTGTACCAGATCGAGAAGGTGCAGTTCCAAGCCCAGGTCGACCAGGCCGAGGCCAATCTCACAATCGCCCAGGCGGAGTACACCAACGCCAAGCTGCAGTACGACCGCCAAGTCGACCTCTCCAAACGCCAGTTCAGCCCGCAAAGCACAGTCGACCAGGACCGGGCCGCCATGGACCAGGCGGCCGGCAAGGTGTTGCAGGCCAAGGCGGCGCTGACCCAGGCCAAGGTCAATCTCGACTACACCGACATCCGCGCACCGATCGCCGGCCGCATCGGCCGCACCGCGGTGACGATGGGCAACCTGGTCAATCCGGCGACCGGCGTGCTCGCCACCATCGTCAGCCAGGACCCGATGTATATCCTGTTCCCGGTGAGCGTGCGCGATCTCGAGACGATCCGCGAGGCGCGGCGGCGCGACGGCGGCACGCTGGCCAAGATCGACATCCGCGTTCGCCTGTCGAATGGCCAGAACTATCCGCACAAGGGCGTGTGGAACCTGACCGATCCGCAGGTCGACAAGCAGACCGATTCGCTGATCATGCGCGCCATCGTTCCCAATCCCGAACGCGCGCTGATCGACGGCCAGTTCGTCACCGCGATCATCCAGGAGCGCCGCGAAGAGCCGCGGGTGGTGATCCCGCAGGCGGCCCTGCAGGTCGACCAGTCCGGGTACTACGTGCTGGTCGTCGACGACCAGCACAAGGTCGAGCAACGGCGCGTGCAGACCGGCCCCAACCGCGGCACCGACGTCGTCGTGACCTCCGGCGTGAAGGACGGCGACAAGGTGATCGTCGACGGAATCCAGAAGGTGCGCCCCGGCCAGGTCGTGCAGGAGACCGTCCTGCCGCCGATGACGGGAGGTTGAGATGGCATTGTGCCATGACGAGCCACTCACGTACCTCTCCCCCGCTAGGGGGAGAGGTAAGGAGAGGGGGTTGCACGCGCTGTCGATGCCCCCTCTCCTAGCCTCTCCCCCTAGCGGGGGAGAGGAATATGAAAGGAGATCGTTCGCCCCATGATCTCCGGCGTCTTCATCGATCGGCCGCGGCTGGCCTTCGTGGTGTCGATCGTCATCACTCTGGCCGGCATCCTGGCGATCTTCGCGATCCCGGTGGCGCAGTTCCCCGAGATCGTGCCGCCTCAGGTCTCGCTCACCACCATCTATCCCGGCGCCGACGCCGAGGTCGTCGAGACCACCGTGGCGCAGCCCATCGAGCAGCAGGTCACCGGCGTCGACAATGCTCTGTATTTCCAGTCGGCCAGCGCTGCCGACGGCAGCTACAACCTCACCGTCACCTTCGCGCTCGGCACCGATCCCGACATCAACACCGTGAACGTGCAGAACCGCGCCCAACTCGCCACGCCGCTGCTGCCCCAGGAGGTGCAGCGCCAAGGCCTG
The DNA here is from genome assembly GCA_019235415.1 of Alphaproteobacteria bacterium. Classification (GTDB taxonomy): domain Bacteria; phylum Pseudomonadota; class Alphaproteobacteria; order Reyranellales; family Reyranellaceae; genus Reyranella. The sequence goes on along the minus strand of JAFAKN010000505.1, from coordinate 14,305 downwards.
GTCATCCGCAAGAAGTCGGCGGCATTGCTGCAGGTCATCGCGCTCTACTCGCCCAAGAACACCTACGACGCGCTCTATCTTAACAACTACGCCACCATCAACGTGCTCGATCCGCTCGGCCGGATACGCGGCGTCGGTCAGGCGACGCTGTTCGGCGCGCTCGACTATTCGCTGCGCCTGTGGCTCGACACCGACAAGCTGACCGCCTTCAACCTCACCCCGTCCGACATCGTGACGGCGGTGCAGAGCCAGAACGTGCAGGCCGCGCTGGGCCGCATCGGCGCCGCCCCGACCCCCGAAGCGCAGCAGTTCCAGCTCACCATCAAGACGCAGGGACGCCTCACCAAGCCCGAGGAATTCGGCAACATCATCGTTCGGGCCAATCCCGACGGCTCGGTGGTGCGCGTGCGGGACGTGGCGCGCACCGACCTCGGCGCCAAGAACCAGGAGCGCTACAGCCGCTTCAACGGCGCGCCAAGCGCCGCGATCGGCATCTTCCAGTCGCCCGGCGCCAACGCCGTCGACGTCGCGCGCCAGGTGCGCGAGGTGATGGACGGCCTCAAGCAGCGTTTCCCCAACGACCTCGCCTACGAGGTGTTCTGGGACTCGACGGTGTTCGTGACCTCGACCATCGAGGAGGTCGTGCGCACCCTGCTGATCGCCTTCGTGCTGGTTGCGATCGTCGTCTTCCTGTTCCTGGGCAAGCTGCGCTCGACCTTGATCCCGCTGGTCGCCGTGCCGGTGTCGGTGATCGGTACCTTCGCCGTCCTGCTGTTGATCGGCTATTCGGCCAACACCGTATCGCTGCTCGCCCTGGTGCTGGCGATCGGCATCGTGGTCGACGACGCCATCGTGGTGATCGAGAACGTCGAGCGCGTCATCGAGGAGGAGCCCGACCTTTCGGTCCCGGAGGCGACCAAGAAGGCGATGGGCGAGATCACCGCGCCGATCATCGCCATCACCTTGGTTCTCTTGTCGGTGTTCGTGCCGGTCGCCTTCATCCCCGGGCTGAGCGGGCAGCTGTTCCGCCAGTTCGCCGTCGCCGTCTCGGTCTCGATGCTGATCTCGGCGGTCAACGCCTTGACGCTCAGCCCTGCCCTCTGCTCGGTGTTGCTGAAACGCGGCGAAACCCACTGGCGACCGATCCAGATGGTGCTTCGCGGCATCGACCGGCTGCGCGACGGCTATGTCGCGATCGTGCGGCGGCTGGTGCGGGTCGCGGTGCTGGGCGTGGTCGCCGTCGTGGCGGTCGGGCTGGGCGCCTGGGGCGTTCTCAAGGTCACGCCGCAAGGTTTCCTGCCGGCCGAGGACCAGGGCGCCTTCTTCGCCGCCATGCGCCTGCCGGAAGGCGCGTCGCTCAATCGCACCGAGGATATCGTGCGCCAGGTCGAGGACATGATCCGGCCGGTACCCGGCGTGCAGGGCGTGCTTTCGGTGGTCGGGCTGAACTTCATCGACTACGTCGTGTCGTCCAACAGCGCCTTCTTCGTGGTGCGCCTGAAACCCTACGAGCAGCGGACGCGACCCGAGGAGCAGGTCGACGGCATCCTGGCGGCGCTGCGCCCCAAGCTTGCCGCGGTGCAGGGCGCCATCGTCTTTCCCTTCAATCTGCCGCCCATCCTGGGACTGGGCAGCACCGGCGGCTTCCAGTACGTGCTGCAGGCGCTGGAGGGCCAGTCGCCCGGCGATCTCGCGATGGTGACGCGCGCCTTGATCGTGGCGGCCAACCAGCAGCCCGAGCTCGCCGGCGTCTTCACCACCTTCGCCGCCGACACGCCGCAGATCTATCTCGACATCGACCGCGACAAGGCACAGGTGCTGGGCGTCAAGGTGAGCGACATCTTCAACGCCCTGCAGTCGACCCTGGGCGGCTACTACATCAACGACTTCAACCTGTTCGGCCGCACCTGGCAGGTCAATATCGAGTCCGAGCAGAAGTTCCGCGACGCCGTCGAGGACATCTACCGCGTCTACGTGCGCAACAGCGCCGGCGCCATGGTGCCGGTGCGCACGCTCGCCCAGGCCAAGCTGGTGCAAGGCCCGCAGGTCATGATCCGCTACAACGGCTATCGCGCCGCGGTGATCAACGGCGCGCCCAAGGCCGGGTTCAGCTCCGGCCAGGCGCTCAGCGCCATGGAGCGCATCTCGGGCACCACCCTGCCGCGCGGCTACGGCTTCGAATGGACCGCGACGGCGTTGCAGGAGAAGCTCGCCCAGGGCCAGACCGGTATCGTGCTGGGGCTTGCCATCCTGTTCGCCTACCTGTTCCTGGTGGCGTTGTACGAGAGCTGGAACATCCCGATCCCGGTGCTGATGTCGGTGAGCGTCGCGGTGCTGGGCGCCATCGTCTGCGTGTGGCTGAGCGGGCTCGCCTTCGATGTCTATGCCCAGATCGGCCTGGTCGTGCTGGTGGCGCTGGCCGCCAAGAACGGCATCCTGATCGTGGAGTTCGCCGTCGAGCAGCGACGACACGGCAAGAGCGTGCTCGAGGCCGCCGTCGAAGGCGCGCGCCTGCGCTTCCGTCCGGTGGCGATGACGAGCTTCGCCTTCATCCTGGGGCTGTTGCCGCTGGTGATCGCCGCGGGTGCCGGCGCCGCCAGCCGCCGCGCCGTCGGCACACCGGTGTTCGGCGGCATGATCGCCGCCGCCCTGTTCGGCATCTTCGTGATCCCGATGCTGTACGTGGTGTTCCAGCGCCTGCGCGAACGCTTCGGCCGCAAGCCCACGGCGACACAAGCGCCGGCGCCAGGGGAGTAACCGTGGCGATCCGTCATCCCGACCGGAGCCGAGCGTAGCGAGGCGAAGTGGAGGGACCTCTCTTGGTATCGTCAGAAACAAGAAAGGTCCCTCCACTTCGCGCTTCGCGCTTAGGTCGGGATGACGAATCATCGCGCTCTACGACGCCACCGCCACCCGGTTACGCCCCTCGTGCTTGGCCTGATAGAGCGCGCGGTCGGCGCGATCGAGGGCGGCGTCGATGTCGGTGCCCTGCAGGAGGGCGATGCCGATGCTGACCGTGAAGCTGAGCGGCCGGCCCTTCACCTCGACGGTGAGGCTCTCGATCGCCGCCCGCAGCCGTTCGGCCGCCTCCTTGGCATGCGGCAGGTCGGTGTCGACCAGCAGGGCGCAGAACTCCTCGCCGCCGTAGCGCGCCACCAGATCGGTCGGCCGCACGTGGGAACGGAGCGCAATCGCAAACGCGACCAGCGCCTCGTCGCCGCCACTGTGGCCGAAGCTTTCGTTTATCTCCGAGAAGTTGTCGAGGTCCATCATCAGCAGGCTGGCCGGTCGAGCGTCTCCCGTGACGCGCTTGGCCACGCGCTCCGCATGCTCCATGAAGAATCGTCGGTTGGGCAGCTCGGTGAGCTCGTCGGTGAGCGCCAGCCGCTCGTAGCGATGCAACAGCCGCTCGTGCACCATGGTCGAGAGCCCGCTGATGCTGAGGCAGACCAGCCCGATCGTCATGGCGAACAGCGTGTGGCCCTGCACCGGCTCCTGGAAGAAGGCGAGATCGCGGGCGACGGGCGGACCGAGCACGGCGTCGACGGCCCGGATCACCATGTCGAGGGCGACGATGCCGAAGATCACCGCCGTCGTCGCGCGGCCGGACAGGCGCTCGTGCCGGCCACCCATCGCGATCTCGCGGCTGGCCAGCGAGGTGAACAGCGCCAGTGTGAGCGAGCCGATGAACACGCGCACCCGCAGGTCGGCGCCCATCAGCCAGGCCGCGCCGAACACCAGCATGAACGTCACGATCGAGCCGACTACGCGGTCGTATCCGGGAGGCCGGCCGTTGAAGCGGCGCATGCACTCCCAGGCCAGCACGACGCCCGTCACGATGAAGGCGTTGCCGATCAGGCTGGGGGCCATGCCGGGCACCGGGCCGAACAGGCCGACGATCAGCGTGCCGACGCCGCCCGATCCCATGGCCGCCGCCCATATGCGCAGGGCTACCTGGTCGGGAGTCCGCAGCCAATAAAGGAAGGCCATGAACGCGGCGACGAACAGCACCGCGACGTTGGTGAAGAAGAGCGTCTGTGCGTCGAAATGCATGCCCTGCCGCGATCTCCCCCCATCGCGTCAGGGGCAGTGTACGAGCGCAACGACAAGATTGTCATCCCGAGCGTAGCGAGGGACCTTTCTGTTGCCTAAAGGTCCCTCGCTACGCTCGGGATGACAGAAAGGCTCACCGGTCCAGCCAGACGTCCTCGAAGCGCCAGTTGTTGTAGATGCTGTTGGTGTGCAGCACGACGCCCTTGACGTAGGGCTGCCAGCAGCCGGCGGCACGTCCGTAGAGGATGATCGGGCGCGCGTTGTCCTCCTGCAGCCGGCGGTCGATGTCCCACACCATCGTCAGCCGCTTCTCGTGGTCGACCTCCTGCGACTGCGCCTCGAACAGCTTCTGGATCTCGGGATTGCAGTAGTTGTTGTAGTTGCGCAGCGAGCCGCAGGCGTAGTTCTCGAAGAAGTTCTGGTCGGGATCGTCGACCGCCGCGCCGCTGAGGTTCAGCGCCACGGCGTAGTCCTTCTTGAAGACGCGATTGTAGTAGATCGCCGTGTCGATGATCTCGAGCTCGCCGTCGACCCAGACGCTGCGCAGCTGGTCGATCAGGATCACCGCGGGATCCTTGAAGGTGGCGATGTTGCGCGTGCTGACCTTGACCTTGAGATGCTTGGCGGGCCCGTAGCCCGCCTGCTTCATCAGCTCGCGCGCCTGCTCGCGGTTCTTGGCGACGTCGCCGTAGCCCGGCATCGTGCGCAGCATTTCCTGCGGCATGCCCCAGACACCGTCGGGCGGCCCGAGGAGCGCGCCCGCCATCTGCGCTTCGCCTTCGCTCAGGATGTCGATGAAGGCTTGCCGGTCGAGCGTCAGCGACAGCGCGCGGCGGATGCGCGCGTCATCGAACGGCGGGCTGTCACGATTGACGATGAGGTTGATGTTGACGCCCGTGCCACGCATGGTGCACTGCGCCTTTGGCGAATCGCGCCGGATGTTCTTGAGAAGCGGCACCGTGACGTCGGCCGGAAAAGTCATGTCGTACTTGCCGCTGGTGAAGGCCAGCATGCGCGTCGAGCGATCGGGAATGATCGTGTACTCGATGCCGTCGAGATAGGGCCGGCCCGGCTTCCAGTAGTCCTTGTTCCGGGTGAGCTTGACGCCTTCGTTCATCTTCAGCTCGACGAACTTGTACGGCCCCGTGCCGAGCGGTCGGCGCCGCATGTCGGCGGCCGAGACGTGGCACGGATAGATCGGCGAATAGCCCGAAGCCAGCAACGCAATCAGCGACGGCTGGCGATGCTTGAGATGGAAGGTCGCCTGCAAGGGAGCGTCGGCCGTCACTTTCTCGACGTTGTTCCACCAGGCCGAGCGGGGACTGCGCCGAAGCTTGTCGGGACTGAGCAGCAGATCGAACGTGCAGGCGACGTCGGCCGACGTGAAAGGCTTGCCATCATGCCAGCGCACGCCCTCGCGCAACTGAAAGACGAGCTGCCGGCCGTCCTCGCTGAAAGCCCATTTGGTCGCGAGATCGGGCACGATGGTCTCGAAGCTGTTGCGCGGCACGTTCTGGTCGAACATCACGAGGTTGTTGAACACGCCCATGAACGGCACGACCACCGAGACCGTCGCCTCCTCCAGGATCGAGGCGCTGGGCGGCGTATCCATGTGCTGCACGTGCAGCACGCCGCCCTGCTTCTGCGCCGCCGCACCGCTGGCCGCCCCCATGGACGCGAGCACGCCAAGCAACGCCACCCATCCCTTCGGGACTTTCATTGCTTCCTCCCGGCTACCAGGCCGACACGCGCACCTCCCGCTGTCATCCCGAGCGCAAGCGAGGGACCTTTCCTGTTGCCTCAAAGGTCCCTCGCTCCGCTCGGGATGACGGCAGCAGATCCAGCTTCGCCTTGAGCTCGTTCCTCGGAATTCTACCGGCTTGACCCGGCCCTTTGCACTCCCGCATCGTCGGGCAATGCAGGCCAAGACCATTTCCCGATTCGACTGGACACCGTCGCCGGTTCTGCCCGCGGCGCGCGTATCGTTCGCGGGAGTGGGCTACGACGAGATGGTTCAGCGCGCCCGCACGCTCGCGCCGTCGATCGCGGCGCGCGCCGAGGAGTGCGAGCGGCTGCGTCGTTTGCCCGAGGACACCGAGCGCGCGCTGCACGAGGCCGGTCTGTTCCGAATCGTGCAGCCGGCGCGGGTCGGCGGTGCCGAGCTCGACGTCGGCATCTTCGTCGACGTCTGCGCCGAGATCGCCCGCGTCTGCCCCTCGACCGCCTGGAACATCGGCAACCTCGCCAGCCATCACTGGATGCTGGGCTATTTTCCGCCCGAGACGCAGGCCGAGCTGTGGGACGTCTCGCCCGACGTGCTGATCGCCACCTCGCTCGCCTTCCCGGCGGGCAGCGGCCGCAAGGTCGACGGCGGCTACGAGATCTCCGGCCGCTGGCCGCTGTCCTCGGGCGTCGACAATTCCGACTGGAACATGCTGGGCTTCACCTTGCGCGAGCGTGACGACGGGCCGCCGGTCGATCTGCGCTTCGCCCTGCTGCATCGCTCGCAGTACGAGATCATCGACAACTGGCACGCCGTGGGCCTCTGCGGCACCGGCTCCAAGGACGTCGCGACCAGGGCGCTGTTCGTCCCGGACCATCACTCGATCTCGGCCTGGACCTTCAACGGCAAGCCGCATGCCGGCTCGGCGGTGAACCCGACACCGCTCTTTCGCCTGCCGATGTTCTCGCTCGGTCCCTTCGTGCTGTCGGGCGTCATGCTGGGCTGCGCCCAGGGTGCCTACGAGGCGGTGGTCGGGGTGGCGCGCAAGCGCAACACCACGGGCACCGGCCAACCGGTCAACGCCAACCCGACGGTGCAGATCAAGGTGGCCGAAGCGAGCGCCAGGGTCGACAACGCCGAGATCATCATGCGCCGCGCCTGCGAGCACGCCATGGCCGTGGCCAGATCAGGCCGCGAGTCGGAGCTCGCCGACAAGGTGCGCTATCGGCGCGATGCCTTCTTCTCGGTGCGCATGTGCCTGGAAGCGGTCGACATCCTGATGGGGATCGCCGGCTCGAGCGGCATCTATACCAAGAGCATTGTCCCGCGCCTGTTCCGCGACGCGCACGCCGCCAACGCCCATCAGATGTTCTCGACCGACACCCAAGGCCAGATCTACGGCCAATACGCCCTGGCCACTCCCGGCCCGCCGCCGCTGATGTAATGGAGGATCAACCCTCATGTTCCTCTCCCCCCGCGTCCCTCTGTCATCCCGAGCGCAGCGAGGGATCCTTAAGGCTACAAGAAGGATCCCTCGCTTACGCTCGGGATGACAGGGAGGCCGAGGTGAGGAGCATAGGAAGATTGCACAGAATCCATTTTCCCTTCCCGCACTTCCCCCTCTAGGATCGCCGCAAAACCAGATCTGGGAGGATCGTTCATGCGCATCAGGCGTCGCACCTTCAATCAGCTGGCCGTGGCCGGCGCGGCCACGACCACGATCACCGCCATTGGCGGCGCGGCGCGCGCGCAGGGCAAGCCGCTCACCATCGGCTTCGGCATGGCGCTGACCGGCGGGCTGGCGCCCAACGGCAAGGCGGCGCTGCTGGCGATGCAGATCGCGGCCGAGGACATCAACGCCAAGGGCGGCCTCTTGGGTCGGCCGGTAAAGCTCATTTACTACGACGACCAATCCAATCCTTCGACAATTCCCGGCCTCTATACGAAGCTCCTCGACGTCGACAAGGTCGACGTGATCGTGAGCGGCTACGCCACCAACATGATCGCGCCGGCGATGCCTATCGTCATGCAGCACGATCGCACGTTCTTCTCGCTGCTCGGGCTCGCGGTGAACTCCGAATTCCACTATCCGCGCTATTTCTCCATGACGCCGACCGGCGGGCCGCGGCCCAAGGAGTCCTTCGCCGAGGGCTTCTTCGAGGTGGCGATGGAGCAGAATCCCAAGCCGCAGACCCTGGCTCTGGTCGGCGCCGACGCGGAGTTCCCGCGCAACGCCATGGAGGGCGTGCGCAACATCGTGAAGAAGCTCGGCATCAAGATGGTCTACGACAAGACCTATCCGCCCAACACCGCCGACTACACGCCGATCGTGCGCGCCATCGCGGCGACCAATCCCGACATGTTCTTCGCCTGCTCCTACCCACCCGATTCGGTAGGCCTGATCCGCGCGTCGAGCGAGACCGGCTTCAAGCCCAAGATGTACGGCGGCGGCATGGTCGGGCTGCAGGCGACCGCCATCAAGACCCAGCTCGGGCCGCTCCTGAACGACATCGTGGTCTACGACTTCTGGCTGCCGTGGGCCGGCTTCGCCTCCGACGAGGGCCGCGACTTCCTGAAGAAGTACCAGGCCAAGGCGGCCGATGCCGGCGTCGACCTTTTGGGCTACTACCTGCCGCCGTTCGGCTATTCGCTGATGCAGGTAGTGGCCCAGGCGGTGACCGCGACCGGCGGCACCGACGACGGCAAGCTCGCCGAGTACGCGCGCAAGGCGACTTTCAAGACGGTTGTGGGCGACGTGAAGTTCAACGCCGAGGGCGAGTGGGACACCGCGCAGGTGATGGCCGTGCAGTTCCAGGGCGTCAGCGGCAACGGCGTCGACCAGTTCAAGGACCCCAAGACCGAGGTCATCCTCTGGCCGACCAAGTACCGCACCGGCAAGATCGTCTACCCCTACGATCCGAAGAAATAACTCTTGCCGGAATCTTCCGGACCGCGCGCGTCCCGCGCGCTCATGACGGAGGCACCGTCGCATGGAGGTGCACACAACCCACGGGAAGAAAGAGTGGCCCACAAAGGCTGGCACTCGCGCGGGTACTTGCCTCAGTTCGACTCCGCCGAGACGATTCAATTTGTCACCTTCCGGCTGGCGGACAGCCTGCCCAGAGCCGTAGCGCAGGTACTGGCCGAGTTGCAGGACAATCTCGCCGAGACTGATCGAAAGCTCGATAGCGGTCTCGGCGCGTGTTGGCTCGGAGAACCGGCTATCGCACAACTGACGGAAGAAGCACTCCTGCATTTCGATAGCCAACGCTATCGCCTCCTTGCGTGGTGCATCATGCCCAATCACGTCCACACGGTCGTCAATCCGATCGAAGGCAATCGTATCGGTGCAATCCTCCACACTTGGAAGTCGTTTTCAGCCAAACAGGCAAACCAAAAGCTCGGTCGCGTTGGACCATTCTGGCACAAGGATTATTTTGACAGGTTTATTCGAGACGAAGGCCATCTTGTGCGCACGATCGAGTACTCGAGAACAACCCCGTGAAAGCGGGCCTCGTCACCACCACCGCAGCATGGCGATGGAGTTCGGCTCGTTTCCGCCGCCCTACTCTCGCTGACCTTGAGCTCCCGGTCCCCTACGGCTCATGAGCGCGCGGGACGCGCGCGGTCCGGAAGACATCAAGCCCCGAGATAGAATTCGCGAATCAGGTCGTTGTTGTTCAGGGCCTCGGCCGAGTGGCCCGTGAAGGCGATGCGGCCGTGGACGATGACGTAGCCGCGATCGGCGATGCGCACGGCCTGGGTGAAGTTCTGCTCGGCCATCAGCACGGTGAGGTGGAAGCCTTCCTTCAGCTCCTTGATCTTGTCGATGGTGCGGCTGACCAGGAGCGGCGCCAGGCCGACCGACGGCTCGTCGACCAGCAGGATGCGCGGTGCCGTCATCAGCGCGCGGGCGAGCGCCAGCATCTGCTGCTCGCCGCCCGACATGCTGCCGGCGAGCTGCTTGGCGCGCTCCTTCAAACGCGGAAAGGTCTCGAAGCAGAAGTCGAGGTTGCGGTTGATGGCGGAGCGCGCCGTCGGCCGGAAGGCACCCAGCAGCAGGTTCTCGGTCACCGTGAGCTTGGGGAACAGGCGGCGTCCTTCGGGTACGAAAGCGATGCCGAGGTCGACGATCTCCTCGGTCGAGCGGCCGACCAGCTCGTAAGTCGCTCCGTCGATCACCGCGGTGATGCGGCCGGCGGTCGGCCGCACGATGCCCATGATCGATTTCATCAGGGTCGACTTGCCGTTGCCGTTGGTGCCCAAGAGGGCAACGGTCTCGCCAGCATTGACGGTGAGCGACACGTCCTCGAGCACGCGCACCGCGCCGTAGGAGGCGGCAACGCCGTCGACCAAAAGGCTACTCGCCAAGGTACGCCCTCACGACTTCGGGGTCGCGCACGACCTCCGCAGGCTCGCCGTCGGCGATCTTGCGGCCGGCCACCAGCACGGCCAGCCGCTGCGAGAACTCCATGACCGCGCGCATGATGTGCTCGATCATGATCACCGTGACGCCCTGGCCGTTCAGCCGGATCAAGAGCGCGATGATCTCGTCGACCTCGGCATGGCTCAAGCCGGCCATCACCTCGTCGGCGATCAGGAGCTTGGGCTCGGCCGCCATGGCGCGGGCGAGCTCGAGCTTGCGCATCTCGATCTGCGTCAGGTCGCGCGGCAGGCGGTCGGCCTTGGCCGCCAGCCCCACCTCGCCCAAGATGGCCCGGCAGCGCCCGTCGATCGCCCCGCCCGAAATGGCCTGGCCGCGCGCGTTCACCGCATAGAGGATGGGAATGCGCAGGTTCTCGGCGAGCGACAGGCTGCCGAACGGCCGCGGCAGCTGGAAGCTGCGCGCCAGCCCGCGCCGCGTGCGCTCGTGCGCCGGCAGGCCGTCCAGCCGCTGGCCGGCGAACCGCACCTCGCCCAGCTCGTTGCGCAGCGTGCCGCAGATGCAGTTGACCAGGGTCGACTTGCCCGAGCCGTTGGGCCCGATCAGCCCCAGCCGCTCGCCTTCCTCGACCTCGAGCGCGATGCCCTCCAGCGCCACGAACCCACCGAAGCGCTTGCCGACCCCGTCGACCTGCAGGAGCGCGGTCATGGCGTTTCTTCTCCTCCCCATCGCGGAACCCGCGATGGGGAGGTGTCCGCGCAGCGGACGGAGGGGTCATGACTCTTGAGCGCTCCGCGCCATGACCCCTCCGTCGGCGTAAGACGCCGACACCTCCCCAAGCTTCGCTTGGGGAGGAATGCCAGAAGGGAATCAGCCGCCGCGGAGCTCATCGCTTCCTCTGGAACAGGCCGACGATGCCTTGAGGTGCGGCGATCACGAAGACCACCAGGAGCACGCCCGCCACCAGGACGTTGACGGCCGAGGAGATCGTGACGCGGATATATTCCTGCAGGCCGCCGACCACAACGGCGCCGATCACCGGTCCCAGCCAGCTCGACGTGCCGCCGATCAATGGCATGGCGATGGCATTCACCGCGTAGTTCAGGCTGAAGCCCGAGGAGGGATCGAGATAGGTCACGTAGTAGGGCAACGGGGCGCCGGCCATGCCCATGAAGCCGCCCGAGAGCGCGGTGGCGATCAGCTTCAGGCGCAGCGTCGGCACGCCGGACGCTTCGGCAGCGGCCTCGTCGTCGCGGATGGCGGCGAAGCCGTAGCCCAGCGCCGAGCGTTCGATCGAGCGCGCCGTCACCAGCGCCAGCACACAGAGGCCGAGCATCACCAGGAACAGGTATTGCACGTACTCGCCGCCGATCAGCGGCGCGGTGCGCGGCCGCAGCACGTAGGCGCCGCGCGCGCCGCCGACGAAGTCCCAGTTGGTGATCAGGGTCTGCACCACCACGGCCATCGCCAAGGTGGCGATGGAGAAGAATACGCCGCGCAGGCGCAAGGTCAGATAGCCGGTGCCAAAGCCGACCAGGCCGGCCAGCACACCGCCCACCGCGATCATCACCGGCAGCGGCACCGCCGGCACCAGCTTGTAGAGCACCACGGTCGAATAGGCGCCGATGGCGAAGAAGGCGGTGATGCCGAAGTTCACGTAGCCGGTGTAGCCGCCCAAGATGTTCCAGGCGGTGCCCAGCACGATATACTGGGCCACGACGTAGCCCGCGAAGAACACGTAGCTGTTGTCGATCCAGCGGCCGATCGAAAAGATCAGGGCGGCGACGAGGACCAGGCCGAGTGTGAAAGGCAGCGCACCCCAGCCCGGCTGGGCCTGCCTATCGGCCAAGGATGCCACTGGGCCGGACCGCAAGCGTGAGGAGCAGGACGCCGAACGACACCGCCGGCGCCCATGACGGACCGAAGAAGGTGGCCGTGAGGCTCTCGGCGATGCCGAGCGTCATGGCGGCGATCACCATGCCGGGGAAGCTGCCCAGCCCGCCCAGGACGCAGATGGCGAAGACGCGGCCGATGTAGTCGCGGCCGATCGACGGCTCGACCGGCTGGATGATGATCAGGAAGGCGCCGGCGAGGCTCGCGGTTGCGATCGAGATGCCGAAGGCGATGCGCTTGATCTTGACCGGGTTGGCGGCCATCAGCCGCAGCGCCCCCTGGTCCTGGGCGACGGCCTGCACGGCGCGCCCCACGAAGGTGCGTGACAGGAAGAGTTGCAAGGTCACCACCATCACCATCGATACCAGGAACGGCACCAGCAAGCGCAGCGGCAGCTCGACGATGCCGAGCTTGAGGCTGGGGCCGATGTAGGCGGCCTGCACCAGGCGGTAGTCGACGCCGAAGATCAGCACCAGGGTCACTTCGGTGATGAACAGCAGCCCGAAGAAGAACGACAGGCCGCGCAGCGACTGGTCATCGCGCCGCTCGAAGGCGATGTAGTAGACCTGATAGGCCAGCATGCCGAGCAGGTAGAATGCCGGCATGGCGATCAGGCATGCCAGGATCGGATCGATGCCCAGCACCGTGTTGGCGGTGAAAGCGACGTAGGAGCCGAGCAGGATGAAGGCCGGATGGGCGATGTTCACGATGTCGAGCAGGCCGAAGGAGATCGCCACGCCGAGCGACACCGCGGCATAGAAACCGCCCAGAAGCAGCCCGGAGATGACGGCGTTGAACAGAAGGTCGAGCGACACGTCCATGCAGCCGTCAATCCGCGCGCCGCACGCAGCCCAGCCAGACAACCGGCATCTTTCCTCCCCATCACGTGGCGATATTTCGCCTTCGCGTCGTGCCGCAGTGTGCGCGAAAGGCCGCTCGGTTGCCTAGTACCATTTTACCGTTGGGCTATGATCGGCGGCAAAATCGCAGGGACGGAAACATGCAATTCGGTGTGTTCGGCGGTGCGCGCACCAAGCGCGGCTCCAGCCCTCAGGACGGCCACGGCTATTCCAGCTTCATCGAGTACGCGACCGAAGCGGACAAGCTCGGCTTCCGCCAGCTGTTCATGGTCGAGCACCATTTCACTGGTCACGGCCAGGTCTCCGCCTCGATGACGGTTCTCGCCTATCTCGCCGCCAAGACACGCCATATCCGGCTCGGCACTGCCGTCGTGGTGCTGCCCTGGCACAACCCGGTCCTGATCGCCGAGCAGGTCGCCACGCTCGACCTATTGAGCGGTGGCCGCGTAGATTTCGGCATCGGCAAGGGTTATCGCCAGCGCGAGTTCGACGGCTTCTGCATTCCCCTCGCCGAGGCGGGCGAGCGGTTCGACGAAGCGATGGAGGTGATCCGCAAGGCGTGGACCTGCGAGGGCCGGTTCAGCCATCACGGCAAGCGCTGGCAGTACGACAACATCGTCGTCGAGCCCGAGCCGGTGCAGCGGCCCCATCCGCCGTTCTGGATCGGCACCGGCAACCCGGAGACCATCCGCCACGCCGCGCGGGAAGGCTACAACCTGCTGCTCGACCAGCTGGCGCAGATCGACCAGGTCGCGCGCCGCATCGAGATCTTCCGCGAGGAATGCGGGCGGGTGGGCCGGCGGTATGATCCCACCATGGTGGCGACGACGCGGCCCTTGCAGATGTTCCACGACGAGAGCGAGCGTGCCGAGGCCTGGGCGGCGCGCAGGCGGGTGCTGAGCGTAATCGGCGACCTCGCCCGCGAGCCCATGCCCGAGCGCCTTGAGGACGACACCGCGCCATTGCTCGGGTTGCCGCAGGAAGTGATCGCCAAGCTGCGCGAGCTCGAGGCGGTCGGCGCGACCAACATCCTGCTGGTCGATCCCAACGCCTCGATCGGCAACCTGCGCGCCTTCGCCCGCTTCGTCATGCCGAGCTTCCGGCCGGCGCACGCCGCCGAATGACCGAGCCCGAATGACCGAGCCCGAATGACCGAGCCCCAATGACCGATCCCCAATGACCGAGCCATTGTCGGGCGTACGCGTCGTCGAGCTGGGCGAGCTGCCGGCCGGCGCCTATGCCGCGCGGCTTTTTGCCGACTTCGGCGCCGAGGTGATCAAGGTCGAGCCGCCCGGGGGCGATGCGAGCCGCGCCTTTCCGCCGCTGATCGACGGCGCGAGCGGCTGGTTCGCCTGGCTCAATTTCGGCAAGAAGAGCGTCACCGCCGACGCC
>JAFAKN010000757.1 GCA_019235415.1 Alphaproteobacteria bacterium | reverse complement strand
CACCGCCAATGGTTCATACAACGACAACAACTTCAGCGTGATGGCCAGCCTGCATGTGAGGTTCGGTGCGCCCGCCGAGGCGCCTCCGCCGCCACCGCCGACGACCGTGGCACCGCCGTCGTTCATGGTGTTTTTCGATTGGGACAGGTCGAACCTGTCGCAGCAGGCGCTGGCCACCATCCAGCACGCCGCCAACGCCTTCAAGGCGAAGGGTAACGCCCGCATCACGGCGACCGGCCACACCGACACGTCGGGCCCCGAGGCCTACAACATGGCGCTGTCGCTGCGCCGCGCCAATGCCGTCAAGGACGCCCTGGTGCGTGACGGCGTGCCGGCCCAGGCGATCACCGTCATCGGCATGGGCGAGAAGGGCCTGCTGGTGCCCACTGGCGACGGCGTCCGCGAGCCGCAAAACCGGCGCGTCGAGATCGTCATCCAGTAACCGCGATCAGTAACCGCAAGTAGCAAGGCAAGCGGCCCGCTTGCGGGGCCGCTTGTCAGGCCGCGCTAGCCCCGCGCCCGGAAATTGAACTCCGCGCCGGCGCGGATGCCGGTCGGCCAGCGCGCGGTCACCGTCTTCAGCTTGGTATAGAACCGCACGCCTTCCATGCCGTAGATGCCGTGGTCGCCGAAGATCGAGGCCTTCCAGCCGCCGAAGCTGTGGTAGGCGACCGGCACCGGGATCGGCACGTTGATGCCGACCATGCCGATCTTGACCTGATTGGCAAAGGCGCGGGCGGCGTCGCCGTCGCGGGTGAAGATCGCGGTGCCGTTGCCGTAGGCGTGGTCGTTCACCAGCCCGATTGCCTCGTCGAAGCTTTTAGACCGCACCATCGACAGCACCGGGCCGAAGATCTCGTCCTTATAGATCGTCATGTCGGGCGTCACCTGGTCGAACAGGCAGCCGCCTAAAAAGTTGCCGTTCTCGTAGCCCTGCAGCCTGAGCCCGCGGCCGTCGACCACCAGCTTGGCGCCTTCCTTCACGCCCTGGTCGACGTAGCCTAAAACCTTGTCGCGGTGCTGGCGCGTCACCAGCGGCCCCATCTCCGACTGCGGGTCGATTCCGGGCCCGACCTTCAGCGCCCGCACCCGCGGCGCCAGCTTGTCCAGAAGCCGGTCGCCGACGTCGCCCACTGCGACCGCGACCGAGATCGCCATGCAGCGCTCGCCGGCCGCGCCGTAGCCCGCGCCGATCAATGCATCCGTCGCCTGGTCGAGGTCGGCGTCGGGCATGATCACCATGTGGTTCTTGGCGCCGCAGAGTGCCTGGACGCGTTTGTTGCGCTCGGTGCCCTGGTGATAGACGTATTCGCCGATCGCGGTCGAGCCGACGAACGAGATCGCCGGCACGTCGGGATGCTTCAACAGCGCGTCGACCGCGACCTTGTCGCCGTTGATGACCTGGAAGACGCCGGCCGGCAGGCCGGCTTCGGCGAACAGCTCGGCCAAGAGCATCGGCGCGCTGGGATCCTTCTCCGACGGCTTCAGCACGAAGGCATTGCCGCAGGCCACCGCCATGGCGCCCATCCAGCAGGGGATCATGATCGGGAAGTTGAACGGCGTGATGCCGGCCACCACGCCGAGCGGCTGGCGGATCGACCAGGTGTCCATGTCGGTCGCCACCTGCTCGCTGAAATCGCCCTTCATGTGATGGCCGATGCCGCAGGCGAACTCGACCACCTCCAGCCCGCGCCCGACCTCGCCCTTGGCGTCGTCGAAGGTCTTCCCGTGCTCAAGCACCATCAGCCGGGCAAGGTCGTCGAGGCGCTTCTCCATCAGGCTCTTGAGGTTGAACATCACGCGCTGGCGGCGCAGCGGCGGCATGTTGCCCCAGCCAGCCTGCGCCCTCTTGGCGATCTGCACGGCTTGGTCGACCTCGGCCTCGGTCGCGAAGGCGACCTTGCCGGTCACCTCGCCGGTCGCCGGATTGGTGACGTCGCCGAACCGCCCGCTCTGGCCGCCGATGCGCTTGCCGTTGATGTAGTGGCCGATCTCGGTCGCCATCTCGTCCTCCCGTCGCGAAGCCGGTGCGGTTCTACCATGTCGGTTTCCCGACATCATACCAGCGAAGGGGCAGCGCACCTGTGACGACGAGGCGGTTGCACGCTTTGGCACAGGCGCCGCCGCATATCGTGCAGCGATGGCCGGCCAGGACCGTCTGCTGCCGCCCGCCACGCGCGGCTAGTGCCCGCCAGTCCCACCGGTGGTTCCGGTTTCCCCCGTCGCGCCAGTGGCGCCCGTTGCACCAGTGTCACCCGTCGCACCAGTGTCACCCGTCGCACCAGTGTTACCCGTCGCACCGGTGACGCCCGTCGCACCAGTGTCGCCCGTCGCACCGGTGACGCCCGTTGCGCCGGTGCCACCTGTCGTACCGGTGTCACCCGTTGCACCAGTGGCGGCGCCCGTTGCGCCAGTGGCACCGGTCGCTCCCGGCTGGTCCGGCAGCAGGGTGATGCTCGCCGTGCCGGTCCTGGAGGAGTCGGCCTGGCTGTGGGCGGTGAGCGTCACCGTCTCCTTCTTCGGCACCGAGTCGGGCGCCACGTAGGTGCCGGCTTGCATCCTGCCCCTGTTGGGCGGGTCGATCGTCCAGGTCACCACGCTATTGGAGAGGCCTGGCGCCTCCGCCTTGAAGTCCTGCTGTCCCTTGGCCTGCAGGCTGACGGTGGCCGGCAGCACGCGGACGACCGGCTCGACCTTGACGCCGGCGTTGGCCGACACGGTCGGGTCGGCGACGCTGCGCGCGGTGATCGTCACGGCCTTGGCCGGCATCGCGCTGGGCGCGACGTAATAGCCGCTTTGGGAGATGGTGCCGCCGCTGCCGTCCGCCGGATCGATCAGCCATGTCACCTGGTGATTGGCCGAGCCGCCGACCGCGGCGACGAACTGCATGGCGCCGCCGAGGGGGACGGCGGTCGAGGTCGGGTTCACGGTCACGCTCACCGGACCGGACACGTCGGGCGCCGGGCTGAGCTTGTCGACCAGGGCACGGATCAGCAGCAGGATCGGCTGCGAGGCAAAGCCGCTGGCGAAGCCTATCAGCACTGTCTGCTGTGGGTTGGTCGGGCTGAAGATGTAGTAGGCGGTGATCGCGATCAGCGGCGCTGTGAGCAGCTGCATGATCTGGAAGACCAGGTACTCGCGCGCCTGGGCGTTGGTCAGCGGATCCTGCGGGTCCATGGCGCGCCGCTGGAATTCGGGCACCTTGCGCGTCATGCTGACCGTGCCGCCGAGCAGGGCGAGGACGATGAGGTAGAGCGGCACCACGAGGCCGCCGGTCACTTCGCGGCCTGGGTTCGAAACGACGGGCGGCGTTCCGACCCAGTACTGGCGGCCGACCGTGCCGCCGATCCTCACGAGCCATTGCATTTGCTTGTGGGGGTCCTGATCGCAGCGCACCTCGGGCGGATAGAACTGCGGCTGCGGCTGCGCCGCGGTCGGCTCAGGATTCACGCAACCCTGGAGGATGCCGAGCGGCACATCTTCATGCGCGCTCTTGAACAGATCCGAAAATGCGAAAGGCAGGACGGACAGGGCCACCGCGAAGCCGGTGAATATGTAGCAGAACCTTATGATCTCGTTCAGCTTCTGGTTGGTGCAGGCGCCGGTGAAGACGTACAGACCGTAGACCCCCAACGCGGAGGCCATGAGGTAGGCGAAGCCGTAGACAAGCCAGAGATTCCAGGAGCCGCTGGCGTAGACGGTCAGGGCTCCGAACAGCACGAGGGCCGGAATGAAGGAGAGGCCGATCAGGGCGCAGGGCCAGGACGAATCGGCGCCCCAGAAGATGACCGGCGGCACCTTGCCGGAGGCGTAGGGCATCTTCTGTGCCGCGACCAGGTCGCGATAGGCCTTGACCAGCGCGGCCCTGTCGGCCTTCGTGGGCTGGCCCCCGTCTCTCAGGATCTGGCGCGCGGTCTCGATGTCGTCGATGATCTCGTTGCGGATCGCCTGCGACCCGCTTTCCTCTATGAGAAACATCAGCAGCGTCGACGCGCGTTGGACCTGCGCCGAGTATTCCGCATTCTCGTGGCCGGGTGCCGGTATTGGATCCGAATTGCGCAGGCAGTTTCGAACGACCTGCGTTAGCCTGTTCCAGCACATGTTCCCCCCCCCGATGCCCGCTGCTCGTGCATGCCTGCTTGGTTGTAATCGCCAATACTCGCGCTCGCGACCATGTCCGGCAAGGGAGAATCGCATGGCCAACGTCAACGGGCGGTTGAGGCACAAAGTGTCGGGAAGGCGCCGATTGGCGGCTTTGGCCTTGCTGCTGATCGCGGACCCGCTCTCCCCGGCGCGCTCGCAGTCCGTGGAAGCTATCGAGCAGGTGTGGCGGACGTGGATGGTGTGGCAGGGCACGTCCGGCGGACTTGCCGTCATGCACGCCGGTCGCGCCGTCCGCCTGGGCGACATCGACGTCAACATGGTGGTCTACATCTGGCCCAGCTTCCGAGGCGAAGGCCAGCGCACGAACTCGACCGCGCGCTGCGTCGTGCCGCCAGAGCGGTGACGACCTGGCCGTGATATTGAGCACGCCGAGGGCCGCCAAAATGCAGTTGCGAAGTCAGGGCCCGCAGATCAGCTTCGCAGCTCCGAACAGGGGGAGCACCGTGAAATACCTTTTCACCCTGGCAGGCCTGCTTGTGAGTTCCGCGGCTTTGGCGCGCCCCGTGCCGGTCAATCCGAATGTCACGACCAACGATCCACTGCCGGTACGGGTGTTGGATTGCGGCGGTTCCGTCATCAAGCAAGTCAGCGACCGCTTCGGCGGCCCGATCGGCGCGCCGCGCTCCAATGGCTCGAGCGTCGGCTTCACCAACGGCGGCTACAATGTCAGCTACGACACTGTCGATGCCATCAAGAATTCGCGGGTCGGCGATCACGTCATGATTTGCCTGATGCACATTCCCGACCCGGACAAATGCCCTCCCGGCGACACGCGCGGGCGCATCTATACCGTCACGAACTTGCGCACGCTCGAATCCTGGACGCTGCCGGACTCACAGCACATGTGCGGTGGCGCGTAAGCCACCGCCTCCTGGTTCAATACGGCGTGCCGTCCTTGCGCGAGAACACCAGCCGTCCCTCGGCATTGGTCCGGCCGTGCAGGTCGATGTCGGGATAGGTGATCTCCTCCGGCGTCGTCTTGTCGCCGACCACCAGCAGCAGCGCATCGCTCGGCGAGCGGTTGACGAAACGATGGGCGTTGCCGCTGCCGGCCGGGAAGCCCGCGCACATGCCGGCCTGCAGCGTCTGCGCCCCCTCGTCGGTCTCCAGCACGACCTCGCCCGAGACGACCCAGATGAACTCGTCCTGGCTGGCGTGCGCGTGCCGCGCCGACGATTGCGCGCCCGGCACGAGGCGCGTGAGGTTCACACCGAAGTTCTTCAAGCCCGCATGCTCGCCCAGCCGACGGTTCCAGCGCCGGCTGTTGTCGGCGCGGAACGCCTCGGGATAGGTGGTGAAGTTGCTCTCGGCGACGTCGAGCGGATCGAAGGCGGGTCGGGTCGGCTTGGCCATGACACAACGCTAGCCGCTCGACGCCGCACGCGCGACTGATCTTCCCTCATATCGGCATGAACTGCACGCCGTCGGACGCGGTCTGGTCGAGCCTGTGGAGCTGCAGGCTGGGATGCGCGGGATTGACCTGGAGATCGAACGCCGCGGTCGTGACCGCCTTCGGCTCGTCACCCGTCCGCTGAGCGCGGCAGTCAGTTGAAGGTATCGACGGCGCTGAATTCCACGCGCGGCCGTTCTAGTCGCGCCAGGCATTGCCCGGCATGATCCGTCGCATGAATTCGTCGAACAAGGGCACGGTGAAGGCCGTGTCGCCATGATTGGGACTCCAGATCATGCCCTTGACGATGAGTTGGCTGCGCGTCGGGCCGAGCGACGTCACGTTGCGATCCAGCTCGGCTGCGATGTCGCCCGAGCGGTGCGGACCGGGGCCGAGTTCCGCCATGGCCCTCAGATACCTTCTTTCAGCCGGGGTTAGGCGATCGAAACGAACGCGAAAGAAGCTCTCGTCCAATGCGGCGACGGCGCCCGCCGATGCGGTCTCGACGTCCGACTCTGCGATCGGCGAAGCAGGAGCCGTTTCCCAGGAGTGCTTGCCCCATTCTTGGAGGAAATAGGGATAGCCATGGGTTTCGCCGACGATGCGGTCGAGCGCCTCGGGCGTGATGTCGACGTGCTGATCGTGCAGGGGTTTGGTGATCGCGACGCGGGCAGCGTCGCCCGGCAGGGCGCCGATCTCGGGAAACTCGAACAGGCGCTCGGCGTACGACTTGGCATGGCCCATCCGGCCGCGCAGTTGTGGCAAGCCCGCTCCGATCAGTATGACCGGGAGCTTCCGCTGCGCCGTCCGGTGCAGTGCCGTGATGAGCGCCGCCAGCTCGTCCTCCTCGACGTATTGCAGCTCGTCGATGAAGAGCGCGAGCGCAGTCCCGGCTTCGCGCGCCGCTTCGCCCGCAGACTCGAGCAGCGCCAGCAGGTCGTGCTCAAGGTCGCCGTTGTCGGCAAGGCCGGGCTCGGGATCGAAGTCGAGGCCGACCTCTATGTCCGCATATTTTACCTTCAGGCTCCTGGCAAATCCGGACAGTGCCCGCAGCGCACGCGTGGACAAGTCCCGGGCGCGCTCGACGCGCGACAACCGAAGCAGAGCTTGTCGAAGCTGGGGCGCGAGCAGGGCGGGCAGCGAGCGCCCTTCCGGCGCCTCCATGCGCAGCGTGTGGATGCCTGCCGCTTCTGCATCGTCGCGCATGCGGTCCAGCAACACCGTCTTGCCGACCCCGCGCAGGCCGACCATGAGCAGGCTACGAGCGGGCAGCATCCGGCGGGACCGTTCAAGAGCGACGCGCATCGTTTCGCGCAGCTCGCCGCGCCCGGCAAGCTCCGGCGGCGGGGTGCCGGCACCGGGAGCAAAAGGGTTTGTGACAGGGTCCACGGTGAAAATATCGGGAAATTAGCGAATTTATCAAGGATCGATAAATTTTATAATCTCGCTCAAGTTGGAAGTCGTTCACCGAGGTTGAACCTGCGAGGCGACTTGGAACGCTCGCGACGGCATTGTCCGGTGAGGTCGAGGCCCTGCGCAGCCTGCTGCGCATCGGCATCCACCGCGACGTCGAGGTCACCGATGGCGCCGGCGTTTCGGGCCCGCTGGTCTCGCAGGCCTTCTGCTCGGCGCTGCCGGTCGCCTATGGCCGCGTGACGCGCAGCAAGTGGGTAGGCTTCGCGACACTGGTCCTCGAGGCCGCCTACGAGGCGACCCTGTGGGCGGCCGTCCTCAACGCCCGCCGCGGCACCTCCGCGACGGTGCTGCTCACTCGAGTGGGCGGCGGCGCGTTCGGCAACGACGATGCGTGGATCGATGCCGCCCTGCGACGGGCGCTGCAGCGAGCGCGCGGTTTCGCGCTCGGCGTCCGGCTGCTGAGCTTCGGCCGGCCGCCCGCCTCGATGCTGGCTCTAGCGCGGGCATCCGCCTGATGCGGCGCGCTCCCAGTATTACTTCAAAGCATTACTTGACATTCTGAAGCAATCCGGGCAATCTGGACAGACGCGTCTTGGCGTCTGGCGGCACGACCGGCTTCCGTCTGGCCGAACGGGGAGTGGAACCTGTGATTGGCGAGTCAGCTGCCAAAACTGCGAAAACCCCGTCGTGCAGCGCCCCCCATGGGTGAGACAGCAAAAATGCGGACAGGGTTGCTGTCAGTGCCAGCGCCATTCCCGAGTTCCTTGCCATGTGGTGCCAAGAAATTCGCTGAATTGACGACGCAGTGCATGCATCCGGGATCACGCCAGCAGCGCCTGCACTTGCAGGGCGCCGGGGCCAGGGCAGCTGGTAGCCCTATTTGCCCTAATTCCCGCGGCCGCCTGCGAAACGAGTGCCCGGCACCGGAGCGCAAAAAGTCGGCTCGTGGTGCGCGGCGCGTTGCCCAGTCAGGCCGCGAAATCGCGCAGCACCGCACCCGGCCGCGCCTTCGGGTCGGCGCTGAGGCCCTTGTCGTCGGCGACCTTGGTGCCGTTGATCCATACGCCGTGCAGGCCGATGGCGCTGGTCGTGAGCCGAGCCGCGCCCGAGGGCAGATCCTGCGCCCGCCGGTTGGCGCCGCGCGCCACGGTCTTGGGATCGAACAGCATCAGGTCGGCGGCATAACCCTCGCGCAACAGCCCGCGGCCCTTCAGGCCGAACAACTGCGCCGGCTGGCCGGTGAGCCGATGCACGGCTTGCGGCAGGTCGAGCACGCCGAGGTCGCGACTCCAATGGCCGAGCAGATGCAACCCGAACGCCGCATCGCAGAAGAAGGTGAGATGAGCGCCCGCGTCGCTCAGCGAGATGTGCGTGCCGGGATCGGCCAGGATCCGGGCGACCGCCTTCTCGTCGTTGTGCAGCAGCTGGGCCACGAACATGGTCTCGAGGTCTTCTTCGAGCGCGAAGTCGAGAATGCAGTCGAGCGGATCCTTGCCGGCCTTCCTCGCCAGCTCGGCCAGAGTTGCGCCCTCGAGGCTGCGGTGCTCGGGCTTGGTGGTCTCGACCACGAACAGCTTGTCCCATTCGCTGTTGAACACCAGCCGTCCGCGCGCCGCCTGCAGCTCGCGGCGCACCGCCTCGCGCCAGGCCGGGTCGCTGTACACCTTCTTCAGCGCTTCCTTGCCGTGCGCCGCCATCGCCGGCTTCCACGCCTGCATGCTCTCGAACACGTACGGGCTGCGGAACGTGAAATCCATGCTGAGCGGACAGGCCGAGGTCTGCGCCGTCAGCTTGTGGCCGCGGGCGCGCGCTTCGTTGACCTGCTCCAGGGTCTTGAACGCGCCCTCGGGATTGGTGTTGGAGTGGAATAGCGCGGCGATCACCACTGGCCGGCCAGACTCCGCCGCGATCTCCTCCAGGTACGGGATCGAGGTCAGGCGGCCGCGCGTGAGCATGTAGACGCCCTTGCCGCCCTCGCCCATTGCCTTCACCAAGGTGCGCAGTTCGCGATCGTCGGCCAAGCGCGAGGGCATCGGCAGCCCGCCTTCGCCGTTGTGCGCCTCCGCCGTGCTCGAGGCGAAGCCGACGGCGCCGGCCTTCATTGCTTCGCGTACCAGGTCGGCCATCTTGGCGATCTCCGCCTCGGTGGCCGCACGTTGC
>JAFAKN010000119.1 GCA_019235415.1 Alphaproteobacteria bacterium | reverse complement strand
CGGCCGCCCGGTGTTCGGCTGCGAGATGAAGATCATCGACGATGCCGGCAACGATCTGCCGAGCGACGGTTCGGTCTCGGGCAACCTCGTGGTGCGCGGTCCGTGGATCGTCAAGGGCTACATGAAGGGCGAGGGCCGCGCCCAGTTTCTCGACGAGGACTGGTTCATGACCGGCGATGTCTGCAAGATCGAGGCCGACGGATCGGTGGTGATCACCGACCGGTCCAAGGACGTGATCAAGTCGGGCGGCGAATGGATCAGCTCGATCGATCTCGAGAACGCCGCCATGGGCTGCCCCGGCGTCGCCGAGGCCGCCGTGATCGGCGTCCGCCATCCCAAGTGGGACGAGCGGCCGCTTCTGATCGTGGTGCGCCGGCCGGAGGCGGACGTCACCAAGGACGACCTGATGAAGTTCCTCGAGGGCAAGGTTGCCAAGTGGTGGCTGCCCGACGACGTGCAGTTCATCGACGCCATTCCCCACGGCGCGACGGGCAAGATCCTGAAGACCGCCCTGCGCAAGCACTTCGAGGATTATAAGCTGCCCTCGGCTTGACGGTTCCGCCGCGCCGCCCACTGAGCTAGGCTTCGACGCATGACCATCGACATCCGACCCATCGACCCGGCGGGCCGCCCGTTCTTCGCGGGTGTGGTCTCGGGCCTCGATCTTTCGCAGCCGCTCGCGCCGCAGCAGGTGGCCGCGGTGCATGCCGGCATGGACGAGTTCGGCGTGCTGGTGTTCCACGACCAGAAGATCGACGACGACCAGCAGCTGGTCTTCAGCCGCGCGCTGGGGCCGCTCGAGCAGGCGACCGGGGACATCTCCGCCCCCGAAGACCGTCGCATGAGCATGGACCTCAACGACATCTCCAACCTCGACAAGAACAACAAGATCCTGGCGCGCGACGATCGCCGCCGGCTGTTCGGCCTCGGCAACCAGCTCTGGCACTCGGACAGCTCTTTCAAGCCGATCCCCGCCAAGTACTCGCTGCTCTCGGCACGCCACATCCCGCCCGCCGGCGGCAACACCGAGTTCGCCGACATGCGCGCCGCCTACGACGCGCTCGACGAGGCGACCAAGCGCGAGGTGCACGACCTCATCTGCCTGCACAGCCAGATCTTTTCTCGTGGCATCCTGGGGTTCACCGACTTCACCGACGAGGAGCGCGTCAAATGGGCGCCGGTGCGGCAGCGACTGGTGCGCCGCCATCCGACCACCGGCCGTCTGTCGCTCTACCTTGCGAGCCATGCCGGCGGCATCGAGGGCTGGCCGGTGCCCGAGGCCCGCGCCTTCCTGCGCGATCTCACCGAGCATGCCACGCAGCGCCGGTTCGTCTATGCACACGTCTGGCGCCTCAATGACCTCGTGATGTGGGACAATCGCGTCACCATGCACCGCGCCCGCCGCTACGACCACACCGAGGTGCGCGACATGCGCCGCACGACGCTCACCAACGAGGTGTCGAGCCTGGAACAGGCGCCGTGATCTGCACTCCTGTCACCCCGACCGCAGCGAGGGGCCTTTCCTGTTGCCTCAAAGGCCTCCGCTCGGGGTGACAGTTCATGCGCCTAAAGTTCCTCGGGTCCGGCGATGCCTTGCGGCGGTCGGTTCAACACCTGCTTTCACCTCGAGCGCTCGCTGCACGGCAACGTGCTTATCGATTGCGGCGCGTCGTCGATGATCGCCATCCGCAAGTGGCAGGTCGACCCGAACGTGATCTCGACCATCGTGGTTCCTGCTCGACGCCCAGCTGATCATCGCCAGGATGAACTCAAGCTCGAGGCGGCACACGACGGCTTGGTCGTCGAGTTCTAGCCCGGATTTCTCAAACGCGGCCGTTGGGTAGGTCAGATGGCTTGCCACTATAAGTTGATTAGTGCATAGTAAGTTCTTGTGTCGTGATAGGTCCTGTTCGGACGCGCGGCCGCGAGCCGCGATGCGGTGGGTGGGGCGGCGATGTTGTCGGCTATGCGCTGTCTGGTTCGTCAGCGGACCGCCGCGGTGAGCAAGACATGGGCCTTTCGGAAGTCGTCCTGGTAGGGATAGCCCGATGCCATGGCGAACTTGATGCGCCTGACACTGATGGTGACCAGCGCGCCGATCTTGAGCAAGGCCAGACGGATGGAGCCGCAGCTTGCCTTGGCGAAGCGGGTGCGGCCCAGGGCGATGCGGCGCAGCGCGCAGAGCAGCACATAGGCCATCGAGGCGAACCACAGGCGTAGCTGGTTGGCGCGCATGGTGGCGCTCGACGTGCGATCGGCGAACAGCTCGCCCTGGCACTCCTTGATGCGGTTCTCCATGTCGCCGCGGGCGCAGTAGATCTTCTCGTAGAGGTGCCGACCCTTGACCTCGTGGCGGCCCAGCGAGGTGACGATGAAGCGTGGGTTGGCTTCGCCCTGGGTCCATTCGGCCTTGGCGATCACCCGCCGCCTGCGGCTCCAGCTCTTGCGCGTCGTCCACTGGAAGTCCTTGAAGCGGCGCGCCGGCCGGCCGGTGCGCTGGCTCTCGACCTGCGCCTCAGCCAGCTCAGCGTCGATCTCCTCGGCCAGGCGATCATTGCGCTGCAGGCCGAATGCGTAGTCCACGCCATTGCTTTCGCACCACGCCATCAGCGCCTCGCGGGCAAAGCCCGAATCGGCGCGCAGCAGGATGCGCACCCGCTGCCAGCGCTGGCGAATCTGCCCCACGATCCGCGCCACCTCCTCGACCGATCCGGCCGCGCCGTCGATGTTGGACCGCCGCAGCTTGGCCGCCAGCAGATGCCGGCCGCAGAAGATGTACAGCGGCATGTAGCAGTAGCAGTCGTAGTAGCCGTGGAAGAAGCGGCCCTCCTGCTTGCCGTGCAGCGGATCGTCGGTGGCGTCCAGGTCCAGCACGATCTGCGACGGAGCCCGTTGATGTGCCTCCATGAACAGATCCACCAACAGCCCCTCGATCGCCTCGGGATCGTGGCTGATCTTGTGATACTTCGAAGGCTCGGGCCGGCTAAGCTCCAGCCGGTTCAACGTGCTCTTGCCCGCAACAGGCGCGCAGTCTTCGCGCCGCGCCTCGAGCTTGCCCGCCAGCACCGCAAACAGCCGGTCGTGCCGAAGGTGGTCGTGGTCGTTGACGTCCTCGTAGCCCAGAGCCAGCCCGAACACACGCTGTCCCACAAGCGTACGAACCTCATGCTCGATCAGCGTCCGCGCCCGCCGATCCACAAAGCACCCGGCGAACCGCTCCACCAGACCAATCGCTCGATCCGTCGCTCCCAACAGCAGACCGCCCGCATCCGACGTGATCGACCCGCCGCCGAACGACGCAACCACACGGCGCCTTTCAACAGGTGCAAAGCCAAACAAATCCGCATTACACTCTGTCGGCATCGGACGTCCCTCCTCTGGTCTCGAAAAATGTCGTCGCAAAACACTTTTCGCAGACTCGGGACTCCGATGCACCTCTCACTCTTGAGATATCCGGGCTAGGACTTCTTCTCCACCACGCCGATATACGGCAGCCCCCTGAAGCGGTGCGCCCAGTCGAGGCCGTAGCCGACCAAAAACTCATCGCCGACCTGGAAGCCCACGAAATCCGCCTCGAGCTTGGTGCGGCGCTTGCCGGTCTTGTCGAGCAGGGTGCAGACGGAGACGTGGCGCGCGCCGCGTTCGATCAGCAGATTCTTGGCGAAGCTCAGCGTGTAGCCCGACTCCAGGATGTCGTCGACCAGCAGGACCTCGCGATGGCGCACGTCGTCGACGATGTCGCGCACGATGCGCACGCGGCCGGTCGTCTCGGTGCCGGTGCCGTAGCTCGACAGGGTGACGAAATCCATCGACCAGTCGGCGCCGGCGCGGCTCAGGGCGCGGATCAGGTCGGCGGCGAACACGAAACTACCTTTCAGCACCGACACGACCAGCGTGTCGGCCGGAAGCTTGGCGGCGAGTTCCCCTGCCATGGCGTCGACGCGCTCGGCGATCTGCTGGGCCGAGAAGCGGATCGAGACGGTGGGACGGTCGGGCATGGCAAGCTCGTCGTTCGACAGGGTCATTCAACAGGGTCATTCGACGCTGGGCACGACATTGGTCGTGCCGTCCGGCGGGTCGTCCAACGGCCGGCTGAAGGACAGCCGCTGGCCGGGGCCGATCGGCCCCTCGACCAAAGGATAGGTCCGCTCGCCCAGGACGTCGTCGCCGTTACGGAAGATCAGCTTGAGGGCAGTCGCCGAGCCGGGAGCGGTCCCTGCGTTCAACAACTCGCCCCGCACAACGTAGCGGCCGTCGGCCAGCTCGACACTGCTCGCGGTCATGTCGAGCTCGAGGCGTGGGCCTTGCGTCGGCTTGGGCGTGCTGCGATCGCCCAGCAAGCTCCGCCATTGAATCGGTAGGCGGCTGCTCAGCTCGTCGCGATACGCGAACACGGCGGCACCTGCCGCCAGCAGAAGAACCGCGGCGGCCGAGATCCAACGACCCCAATGAACCTTCGGCGGCGGTGCGATCACCGCGGGCAGGTTCGCGGTGTAGCCGGCCTGCGCTGCCGGCGTCGGCTCGACCGCGGGAGGGGGAGGCGGAGCAGGATTGTCCGAGAGCTTCATCGTCTCGAACCAGCGCTGGCTGCAGCGCGCGCACTGGACGGTGCGTCCTGAGGCGCCGATCGCCAGCGGATCGACGGCGTATCGCGCCCTGCAATTGGGACAAGTGACCTGCATGCTGACGAACGAAAAGTCCCAACCGGATGTGCTTGCGGCCGGACATTAGGGCCCCGACACTGGGCTTACAAGCATGACAGATCTTTCCCTTTGGCTGCGGTCGTTTTGCTTCAATGTCGGCTGGTACGCCGGCACGACACTGATCGCGCTTGGTGGCGCGCCGATCCTGCTGTTGCCGCGGCGCATGGTCGTCCGCTGGGCGCAGTTCTGGATTCGCTTCGTCCTGTGGTGGCTCCGGCTGACGGTCGGCTTGACGCATCGGGTGCGCGGCCTGGAGCACTTGCCGGCCGGCCCGGTGATCATCGCCTCCAAGCATCAGTCGTCCTGGGAGACGCTCGCCTACACGCTTGTTTTTCCCGATGCGGCGATCGTGCTCAAACGCGAGCTGCTGTCCATTCCCATCGTCGGTTGGGCCATGGCGCGTGCCGGCAACATCGCGGTCGACCGGGGCGAGGGGCCGTCCGCCTTGCGCGGCCTCGTGCGCCAGTCGCAGGCCGTCGTCGCCGACGGCCGGTCGATCGTGATCTTCCCGGAGGGCACCCGGGTCGCGATCGGGATGGAGCGCCCCTACCACGTCGGCATCGCCGCGCTCTACCGCCAGCTCGGCATCCCTGTCGTTCCGGTGGCGTTGAACTCGGGGCTGTTCTGGGGCCGACGCCAATTCATCAAGCGGCCAGGTCTCATCGACGTGGAGGTGCTGCCGCCAATCCTGCCCGGGCTCGACCGCAAGGCCTTCATGGCGCTGTTGCATCAGCGCATCGAAAGCGCGACGGATAGGCTCTTGACACAAGCTCGGTCGGAACAAATAAAGAACGATCTTGTTGATGTGGAAAGTCGGAGCGCCTAGGAGATGGATTGGTCGCCGGTCTCGCAGCGCATCTGGGACATGAAGTACCGCTTTCGCGATGCGTCCGACCAAGCCGACGCCGATCTGGACGCGACTTGGTGGCGCGTCGCCAGAGCCTTGGCTGCCCCGGAAGCCAACCCGGACCTGTGGGTCGGCCGCTTTCACGAGGCGCTGCGCGGATTCAAGTTCCTCCCAGCCGGTAGGGTGCTGGCCGGTGCCGGTACCGGGCGCAGCGTCACCCTCTTCAACTGCTTCGTGATGGGCGCGATCCCCGACGACATGTCGGGCATCTTCGAGCAGTTGCGCGAGGCGGCGCTCACCATGCAGCAGGGAGGCGGCATCGGCCACGACTTCTCGACGCTGCGTCCGCAGGGCGCGCCGGTGAAGGGCGTCGGCGCCGACGCTTCGGGGCCGCTGTCCTTCATGGACGTCTGGGATTCGATGTGCCGCACCATCATGAGCGCGGGCTCGCGCCGTGGCGCGTTGATTGCGTCCTTGCGTGGCGACCACCGAGACATCGAAGCCTTCGTCGACGCCAAGCGCGATCCCCGGCGCCTGCGCATGTTCAACGTCTCGGTATTGGCGACCGACGCCTTCATGAACGCCGTGAGGGAAGACGCTGACTGGGATCTGGTGTTCGCCGGCAAGGTCTATCGCACCGTGCGGGCGCGCGGCCTGTGGGAGCGCATCATGCGCGCCACCTACGACTATGCCGAGCCTGGCGTCATCTTCATCGATCGGGTCAACCGGCGCAACAATCTGCACTACTGCGAATCGATCAATGCAACCAATCCTTGCGGTGAGCAGCCGTTGCCGCCGTACGGTGCTTGTCTGCTTGGCTCGATCAATCTTGCGGCACTGATCGCCGAGCCGTTCACGGCGCGGGCTCGGCTCGATGCCGAGGCGCTGGAGAAGCTGGTTCCGGTTGCCATTCGCATGCTGGACAACGTGATCGACGTCTCGCGCTACCCCCTGGCCCAGCAGGCGGAGGAAGCGAAGGCCAAGCGTCGCATCGGGCTCGGCGTGACCGGTCTCGCCGACGCGCTGATCCTCTGCGGCACCCGATACGGATCCGCCGAGGCCGTCCGGCTGACGCGCGAATGGCTCGGCATGGTGCAGCGGCTCTCCTATCTGGCATCGGCCGACATGGCCGCGGAAAAGGGCAGTTTCCCGATGTACGACCGCGGGCGCTATCTGGCGGGCGAGACCGTGCGTGGCTTGTCGGAGGAGGTGCGCACGGCGATCGGCCGCTATGGCATCCGCAATGCGCTGCTGAATTCCATCGCCCCGACCGGCACGATCTCGCTCCTGGCCAACAACGTCTCGTCCGGCATCGAGCCGGTGTTCGCCTTCAGCCATGTCAGGAACGTGCTGCAGCCCGACGGGTCGAAGCGCGAAGAAAACGTCGAGGATCACGCACTGCGGGTGTGGCGGCAGCTGCGCGGCGACGAGGCGCCTCCTTCGGAAGTTTTCGTCGACGCCCAGACGCTCAGCCCCGCCGATCACCTGGCAATGCAGGCGGCAGCCCAGGAGTTCGTCGACAGTTCGATCTCCAAGACCATCAACTTGCCGCGGGACATCTCTTTCGAGGCCTTCAAGGACGTCTACGAGGAGGCTTATCAGCTGGGCTGCAAGGGCTGCACAACGTACCGGCCGAACGAGGTGACCGGGGCCGTGCTCGAGGTCAGGACCACTCACTCGGGCGCCGTGGCGGCGCCGGCAACCGCCCCGCCGACGGCCACCGCGTTGACGGCTACCGCGGCGCTCGTGCCGGCGGCCCGCGAGGCGGGCGTCGTCTACATTGCCCAACCGCTCGACCGGCCCGACGAATTGCCGGGCCGGACCTACAAGATCAAATGGCCGGGCAGCGATCACGCGATCTACATCACCATCAACGACGTGGTGCAGGACGGGCGCCGCCGCCCGTTCGAGATCTTCATCAATTCCAAGAACATGGAGCACTACGCCTGGACCGTGGCGCTGACCCGCATGATTTCGGCGGTGTTCCGCCGGGGCGGCGACGTCTCCTTCGTGGTCGAGGAGCTGAAGGCGGTCTTCGATCCACGCGGCGGGCAATGGATGGAGGGCCGCTACGTACCCTCGCTGCTGGCGGCGATCGGGGGCGTGATCGAGCGCCATCTGCTCGAGATCGGCTTTCTCACCTCGGCGGACCAACCGCGGCCCGCTCAGGCGGCCGACCAGCGGCTGCGGCTGGCGGCCGGTGCCCCGCGGACCCCGCCGCCTCAGGGGACATCCGCCGCGGCGGGTCTGACGCAGTGCCCGAACTGCGGGGCGGGCGCGCTCAGCCACCAGGAAGGCTGCGACGTCTGTCTAAATTGCGGCTATTCGCGCTGCAGCTGATAAACTGAAGCGTCGGCGATC
Source organism: Alphaproteobacteria bacterium (assembly GCA_019235415.1). Classification (GTDB taxonomy): domain Bacteria; phylum Pseudomonadota; class Alphaproteobacteria; order Reyranellales; family Reyranellaceae; genus Reyranella. The sequence goes on along the minus strand of JAFAKN010000119.1, from coordinate 29,567 downwards.
TCGCCGAAGCGATCAACTCTTGATTTGACAACCGGGAAACCGCAAATCCGATCCAGGGTAGTGGAGACGGGCAAATGAATGGGCGGCCACTTGTGCTGGGGATGGCGTTGCTTGCCGCGCTGGCGACGGGCGCGGCGCCGGTCGTCGCCCAACCGCTGCCCTCGGACCGTAGCGAGTTTGCCTTTTCCTACGCCCCTCTGGTCAAGCGCGTCTCGCCAGCGGTGGTGAACATCTACACCACCACCACCGCCCGTGTTCAGCGGCGGCTGCTGTTCCCATTTCCCGGCACGCCGCAGGCCGGCGAGCGCGTGCAGAACTCGCTGGGCTCGGGTGTACTGGTGCGGCCCGACGGACTGATCGTCACCAATGCTCACGTCGTGAAGGGTGCCGACGAGATCCACGTGGTGCTGGCCGACCGGCGCGAATTCGACGCCAAGGTCGTGACCCAGGACGAGCGCTACGACCTCGCCTTGCTGCGCATCGAGAGCGACGAGAAGTTCCCCTTCCTCGAGCTGCGCGATTCCGATTCGATCGAGGTGGGCGACATCGTGCTGGCGATCGGCAACCCGTTCGGGCTGAACCAGACGGTGACCAGCGGCATCATTTCGGCGTTGGCGCGCAGCGCGGGCGGTGTAAACGATTCGAGCTTCTTCATCCAGACCGACGCCGCCATCAATCCCGGCAACTCCGGCGGTGCATTAGTCAGCCTGGATGGCCGGCTGATCGGCATCAACACGGCGATCTACTCGCAGAGCGGCGGCTCGGTCGGCATCGGCTTCGCCACGCCGTCCAACATCGTTGCCCGCATGATCGTGCTGGGCGAGCATGGTGGCCGCATCGTGCGCCCGTGGATGGGCATGAACATGCAGCGGGTCACCAGCGACATCGCGGCCGGCCTCAACCTCAACCGGCCCGCCGGCCTGGTGGTCAAGGATGTGTTCCCGGGCGGTCCAGGCGCAAGTGCAGGCTTCAAGCGCAACGATGTCATCATCGGCATAAAGGACCAGCCGATCGATGACGAGGCGAGCCTGCGATTTCGGCTGGCCACGCTGCAGGTCGGCACCACGGTGCCGGTCAAGGTGATCCGTGGCGGCAAGGAATTCGTGTTCACCATGAAGCTCGCGCCGCCGCCGGAGGATCCGCCGCGCGATCTCGCCAACCTCGACGGGCGTCAGCCGCTGAGCGGTGCATCGGTGGCCAACATGTCGCCGGCCGTAGCCGACGAGCTCGGCCTGGTGGAATGGCGGTCGGGCGTCATCGTCATGGACGTGAAGCCTGGCTCCTATGCCGGCCGCTTCGTGCGCGCGGGCGACATGATCCTGGGCGTCAACGGCCAGGAGGTGCACAACGTCGCCGAGCTCAAGAAGCGGATCGCCAACGGCGTCGCGAGCGTGAGCATCGGCCGCGAGGGCATGGTCTCCACCGTCCAGTTCCGCTAGCCCTGGTGAGGGTGTCGCGTGCCGGCTGAACTGTTCGCTTCGCTCGCCCCGACGCCGCTTGCCGAGCAGCTGCGTCCGAAGTCGCTCGACGAGATTCTGGGCCAGGATCACCTGCTGGGGCCGGAAGGCCCGCTGGGCCGGATGCTGGCCAGCCGCAAACTCAACTCGTTGATCCTGTGGGGCCCGCCCGGCTGCGGCAAGACGACGATCGCCCGCCTCCTGGCGCAAGCGACGGAGCTGCACTTCGAGCCGCTGTCCGCCGTGTTTTCCGGCGTCGCCGATCTGCGCCGCATCTTCGAGGCGGCCCGCCAGCGGCGGCGCGATGGCAAGGGCACGCTCTTGTTCGTCGACGAGATCCATCGCTTCAACCGCGCCCAGCAGGACGGTTTCCTGCCTTACGTCGAGGACGGCACCGTCACCCTGATCGGCGCCACGACCGAGAATCCTTCCTTCGAGCTCAACGCTGCCTTGCTGTCCCGCTGTCAGGTGCTCGTGCTGCGCCGGCTCGACGACGCTGCGCTGTCGACCCTGCTCGAGCGCGCCGAGAAGGCGCTCGGCCACAAGCTGCCGATCGACGAGCAGGGCCGCGAGGCGCTGTTCGCCATGGCCGACGGTGATGGCCGTTACCTCATCGGTCTCGCCGAGCAGCTGGCCGGCCTGAAGGAGAAGGGTCCGGTCCCACCGGCGCGCCTCGCCGCGCTCCTGCAGAAGCGCGCGCCGCTCTACGACAAGGCGCAGGAAGCGCACTACAACCTGATCAGCGCCCTGCACAAGTCATTGCGCGGATCGGATGTCGATGCAGCGCTCTACTGGTTTGCGCGCATGCTGGATGGCGGCGAAGACCCCAAATACATCGCGCGTCGACTGGTGCGGTTCGCGGTCGAGGATGTCGGCATGGCCGATCCGAACGCGCTGACGCAGACGCTGGCAGCGTGGGACACCTACGATCGTCTCGGCTCTCCGGAAGGCGAGCTCGCCATCGCGCAGGCGGTGATCTATCTCGCCACGGCACCCAAGTCGAACTCGGGCTACACGGCGTTTGGTGCGGCGCGGCGCGCGGCGAAGACGCATGGCTCGCTGGCGCCGCCCATGCACATCCTGAATGCGCCGACCAGGCTCATGAAGGAGATCGGCTACGGCCGCGGCTACGAATACGACCACGATGCCGAGGACGGCTTCTCAGGCCAGAACTATTTCCCCGACGGCATGGCACGCGAGGAATATTATCGCCCTGTCGAGCGCGGCTTCGAACGCGAGATTCTGAAGCGGCTCGACTACTGGAAAAAGCTGCGCGACAAGCGGCGATAAGTCGCTCTGTCATCGTGACACCGTTTGTCATCCTGAGCGCAGCGAAGGATCTCATGGCATGCGGACGGCATGCTCGTCGAAACGGGATCAGATCCTCCGCTGCGCTCAGCATGACGAAAGCAGCTGCCAATCCTCCGCCTGTACCGCGATGGCGGCGTGCAGACCGGGCATCGGCTCCAACGCTCGAAGCGACCAGCCTCCTGCGCCGCGCAGGATCGTCGCCGGTTCCCCCGGGCGGAGGCTGACGTCGAAATCGAACGGCTGGGACAGGCCGCGGCCGCGGCCCTTCAGCACCGCCTCCTTGCGGGTCCAGCAGTTGAAGAAGCCTTCCAGCCAGGCATCGCCCTGCAGCGAATCGAGCGCCGCCCGTTCGCCGGCGGAGAACAGCCAATCGGCTACGCGGCGGCTCGCCAACTCAGGCAATCGCCATTCGATGTCGCATCCCACCTCGACGCCGCGAGCCATTACGTAAAGCGCCGTGGCTCTCGAATGAGACAGGTTGAAGCAGAGCGGCCCATCGACAAGCGAGGGCTTGCCGAACGCGTTGTTGGTCAGGTCGATGGCCTGCGGCTTCTTGCCCAGTCGTTGGGCAAGCAGCTCGCGAAGCCGCCCGCGACGGACGATATACCGACTACGATGCTGTTCGGAGTGGAACGCACAAGCGCGTGCGCGCTCGTCCGGGGACAACAGATCCGCCAGCTTCGTCCGCGTCGGCGCGCCCACGTCGAGCGCCGCGAGGCAGGCTTCGACCGCTATCGCCATGGCCTGCGCCTATTCGCGAGTTTCCAGGCTGGCCAGGCATCGGCTGAGCTGTGCCGCCAGGGACCGGACGTGCGGCTCGTACATGATCGTGTCGTGGTCGCCCTCGATGTCGTAGACCTCGACGGCACGCGCAATGCGGCGCCAGATCGGCAACGGGTCGCACACTTCGTAGCGTGGCCGCGTGACGCGAAACACGCAGATGGTGCGGTCGTAAGGCTTCGGGTTGAAGGCGAAGAACGCGCGCGCGCCCAGCTGGTACATGGCGTAGAGCCGGTCCTTGAACGGGCCGTCCGCAGGCGCCTCGTCGATGGTCACCGGGTAGTCGCGCAGCCCCAGCCGGACCAGCATCCTGATCCAGAGCTTCTGCAGCTTGGATTGGAGATAAACGGGCAGTTGGCGCATCGGCATCTCGCGAGCCTTTGCGACCACTCTGCCGATCAGTCGGCAGCGGTAGGCGATGGCATCGAGGAGTGGCAGATAGCGGTCGTAGAGGTCGGTCTCGAACAACGCCAGAAGCTCGATCTCCTCGCTCTGCAGGCGGAACTGCCGCGCCATCTCGAAGGCGATCAAGCCGCCGAAGGAATATCCGGCGAGCGCATAGGGGCCTTGCGGTTGAACAGTGCGGATCGCTGCCATGTATGCGTCGGCCATCTCGGCGATGGTGGCATGCGGCTCCTGCTCGAGATCGGCGCCCCGCGCCTGCAGCGCGTAGAGCGGCCGCTCCGTCCGCATGGCGCGCGCCAGCGCCTCGAGCTGCAGCACGTTGCCGAAAATGCCGTGCACGATGAACAGCGGCCGGCCGCTGGTGCCGGAGCGCAGGCGCACCAGATGAGAGAAGCTCTGCCGATACCCAGTGCGCAGCGCATCCGCGAGGCCCGCGATGGTCGGCGCCTGGAACAGCGCGGAGAGCGGCACATCGCGGCCCAGCGCCTCCTTGATGCGTGCCAGAAGCATCACGGCAAGCAGGGAATGGCCGCCAAGGTCGAAGAAGTTGTCGTGGATGCCGATCTCGTCGACTTGGAACAAGTCCTGCCATATGCAGGTGAGCCGCGCTTCGAGCGCGTCGCGTGCCGCGGCATGCGCGCGGGGTGCACGCTCGACGTCGAGCGCGGCGAGCCGCTTGCGGTCGATCTTGCCGTTGGGTGTCGTAGGTAGGGCACGGACCACGGCCAAGCGGTTGGGCACCATGTAGTCGGGCAGGCGCCGTCGCAGAAACTCCCTGAGGTCGTCGGTCTCGAGGTGAGGATCGCGGCGGACGACGAAGGCCGCGAGGCCGAGCTCGCCGCTGGTATCCGGGAATGCGCACACAGCCGAGGCGCGGACCGCGGGATGCGAGACGAGACAGGCCTCGATTTCCTCCAGCCCGACGCGGAAGCCGCGCACTTTGACCTGGTTGTCGATGCGGCCCACGAACTCGATCACGCCGTCGGCGCGGTATTTGACGACATCGCCGGTCCGATAGAGCCGCTCGTCGGCAAGCGGCGGCAAGCGCACGAACTTGCCGTCGGTCAGCCTGCGATCATTGCGGTAGCCCCTCGCCAAGCCATCGCCGGCGATGAACAGCTCGCCCGGAACGCCTGCCGGGACCGGCGCGCCGTTACGATCGAGGACGTGGACGCGGGTGTTGGCCAGCGGCCGGCCGATCGGCACCGGGTTGTCGCCGGCCCGCACCTCGTGGCTGAGCGACCAGATGGTCGTCTCGGTGGGGCCGTACATGTTCCATAGCCGGCCACAACGCTGCAGCAGCGCCTGCGCGAGGTCGGCTTGCAACGCTTCGCCGCCGCACAGGATCTTCAACCGGTCGCCGCCCGGCCACCCTGTGGCGACGAGGCCGCGCCAGGTCGCGGGCGTCGCCTGCATGACGGTGCATCGGGAATATTCGAGAAGACGGCCGAGCTTGGCAGGATCGCTCGCCTCTTGGCGCGTGGCGATGACGAGCCTTGCGCCCGAGACCAGCGGCAGGAACAGCTCCAGGCCCGCGATGTCGAAGGAAAGGGTCGTGACCGCCAGCACCGCATCGTCGGCGCCGAGTGCGAGCTTTTGCTGCATGGCGGCGAGCAGGTTGACGACCGCCCGGTGCTCGATCTCGACCGCCTTCGGCCGCCCCGTCGAACCGGACGTGTACAGGACATAAGCGAGGTTTGCCGGGCCGACGATCGCATCTACCAGCGCCGAAACCGCGCTCCACTCGGGCGTGTCGTCGTAGAGCAAGATGCGCGCCTTCGACCGCGGCAGGCGCCCGACAAGCGGCAGTTCGGTGACGACGAACGGCGGGCTGGCATCGTTGATCAACAGCTCGAGTCGGGCGGGCGGCAAGTCCGGATCGAGCGGGAGGTAGGCGCCGCCGGCGCGCAGGATGGCCAGCAATGCCACCACCATCGCCGGCGAGCGGTCCATGGCGATGCCGACCAGCGTCTCGCACCCGATGCCTGCCCGCTGCAGGCGCCGTGTCAGGGCGTCAACGCGCTGCCAGAGCTCGCGGTAGCGCCAGGTGAGGTCGTTGCCTTCGATGGCGATGGCGTCCGGTGTCTTCTGCACCTGGGCCTCGAACCAGGCGGGCAGCGTGGTGTTCGGATAGGGCTGCCAGGTGTCGTTGAGCCGCCCGAGCAACTCACGCTGCTCGCCTTCGGTCAGGAGGGGCAAGTCGGCGATGCGGCAATGTGGATCGCGCGTAACGCCGGCCAGCAGGCTCGTCCAATGGCCGATCATGCGGCGAATGGTGGCCGGCTCGAACAGTTCGGTGCTGTAGAGGAAGCGACCCAGGATGCGGTCGGCGGCTTCCTCGAGCTCGAGGTAGAGATCGAATTTGGCCGTACCGATCGCCACGTCCATCTGCGTCAGGTCCCAACCGTCGGCGTATTCGCCGGTCGGCGGCTGGATGGAGAACAGCACATTGAACAGCGGATTGCGGCTGCCGGCGCGGCGTGGGCGGATCTCGCGGATCACCAGGTCGAGCGGCGCGGCGGCATTGTCGAGCGCTTCGACGATCGTCGACTGGACGCGCAGCAGGTAGGCTTCGAACGCCATCTGCGGCGAAGGTTCTGTACGCAGCGCCAGGCCGTTGAGGAAATAGCCGACGACGGATTGCAGCTCCGGTCGTCGCCGCATGTCGGTGAGGCCGCCGATGACAATGTCTCGTTGGCCGCTGTATCGATGCAGCAGCACCTTGAACGCCGCCAGCAGGACGGCGTACAGCGTGCATCCCAGTCGCGCCGCCAGATCGCGCAAAGCGGCTGACAGCTCGGGCGAGAGCGCGAACGTCTCCATGTCGCCACGGTAGCTGGGCCGGGCGCTGCCGAGGCGATCGACGGGAAGATCCAGCTCGGAGAGCTCCCCTGAAAGCTTGTGCCGCCAGTAGTCCAACGCGCCGGCGATCGCGTCACCTTGCAGCTCTCGCGTGCGCCAGGCCGTGTAGTCGGCGTACTGAAGGCGCGGGGCAGGGAGTGCTGGGCGCCTTACCGCCCGGAAAGCTTCGTACAGGGCGGCCAGCTCCGGCATCAGCACGCGGTAGATCGACACCCCGTCGAAGATCAGGTGATGGAGTGCGAGGTAGAGACGATGGGCGTCGCCGGCCATGCGCACCACGCGGCCGCGCAGCAGCGGCGGCGATGCGAGATCGAATGGCCGCCGTGCGTCGTCGGTCGCCAGCCGTAACGCGGCCTGCTCCCGGTCGGCCTCCGCCAAGTGAGCGAGGTCGGTGAAGGGCAGCTCGACGCGCACCTCGGTCAGGACGCGCGTGCGGACCATGCCGGCTTCTTCCTCGAACGCCGTGCGCCAGATCTCGTGGCGGCGGATAAATTCGTTCAAGGCGTGTTGCAGGGCCGACAGATCGAACGGTCCGCGCCGATGGATGGTGAAGGCCTCGTTGTAGAGCGGCACCTCGGCCGCGAGCGAGGCATGCAGCCAGACGTGCCGCTGTTCCGCAGACAGCGGGACCGCCTCGTTCGGACCGCGCGGCTGGACGCTGTCGCCCGCTGCACGATGTTGCGCTGCGTTGCCGCGCAGGAACTCGCGCAGCAGGAGCTGCTTGTCGGCCGACAGCGTATTGCTTGGCGAGTTCATGAAGCCCGCCCGTCGAACACTACCGGGAGCGAAACCAGCCCGCGCAGTCCGAGATTCTGGCGCCACTGCAGCGAACCTGGCGCCAGGCGGAGTCGCGGCAAGCGGCGGAGCAGGGTGGAAAACGCCACCTGCCCCTCGATCCGGGCGAGCGGCGCGCCGAAGCAGAAATGCGCCGCCCAGCCGAACGCGACATGCCGATTGTTGGGCCGCACCAGGTCGAGCCGGTCGGGATCGGGGAAGCGTGCGGGATCGCGATTGGCAGCGGCCATCACGGCGATCACGGCGTCACGCTTGGCGATGTGCTTGCCGCCAAGCTCGGTGTCTTCCGGGGCGAGGCGTGCGGTGTGCTGGCTGGGGCTTTCGTAGCGCAGGAGCTCCTCGACGCCCGATTCGAGGATGGTGGGATCGTCGCGCAGCTGGGCAAGCGCGCGGGGATTGCGGACCAGGGTGAGCAGGCCGTTCCCGATCAGGTTGGTCGTGGTCTCCTGGCCGCCGACCATCGTGACGATCACGTTGGCAATGACCTCCTCCTCGCTCAGCCGGGCATCGCCTTCGCACGCTTCGAGCAGCAGCCGGATCAGGCCGCGGCGCGGCTGGCGCTGCTGCTCACGGACGGCGGCGCGAAAATAGCCGGTCATCTCCTCCAGGCTCTTGAGGACGCGCGCGATGCGATCCGGATTGTGCTGGAAGTTCCCGAGCATCTCGGCGAAGTCGGCCGACCAGGCCTTCAGCTGCACGTGATCGCTGGTCGGCAGGCCCATCAGCTCGGCCGTCACGATGGCGGGCAGCGGTGCGGCGAAGTCGGCGATGACGTCCATCCGGCCCTGCGCCGCGACGGCGTCGATCAGGCCGTCCGCGATGTTCTGGATGTGCGGGCGAAGGTGGTCGACCCGGCGCGACGTGAAGGCGTGCGAGCACAGGCCGCGCAGCCGGGTGTGCGCCGGGGCGTCCATGAACAGCATCTGCCGAACCATGACGGCCGCGATCGGCTCGAGCGCCTTCAGGCCCATGGCCTTGAGCTGCTCGGGGGTCGGCGTGCGATCGGCCGAGAACCTGTGCAGGACGCTGACGACCTCGCGATAGCTCGTGACGACCCATGAGTGGAGAAAGGGATCCCACATCACCGGGTCGTGCTCGCGCAACGTGCGATAGAGCGGATAGGGGTCGGCCAGGACCTCCGGATCGAGCAACCGATACAGGCTGGGCGGTGCCTCTGCCGCCGAGAAGGCTGCAGAGGATCCGTCCGCGACTTCGCCCATGCGACACCTAATGCGTCAGACGACGCCGAACCTCTTCCTCGCCCATCGAGGACACCAACTTGAACACCGCTTCCTCGACCTTGTGCGCAAGCTGCGCGACGGTCGGGCCTTCGAACAGGTCGCGCAGCATCAGCTCGGCGCCGAACCGCTCGCGAATCCCCAGCACGAGCTGGGTTCCCAGCAACGAATGGCCTCCCAACAGGAAGAAATTGTCGTCCGCTCCAACCCGTTCGAGCCGCAGCAGATCCCGGATCAGCTGCGCGATCTGGCGCTCGACATCCGAGGACGGTTCGCGATAAAGCGCGCCGCTCAGCGTGTTGTCAGGGGTTGGTCGAGGCAGGGCGAGCCTGTCGAGCTTGCCGTTGGCTGTGAGCGGCAGCGCGTCCAGGCGCACGAACAGGTCGGGCAGCATGTAGACCGGCAGGCATCCGGCCAGGAACTTGCGCAACTCGACCGCGCTCGCTTGCCCGGGCGATGTCGGCACGACATAGGCGACCAGGCGCCGGGTGTCGCCCTCGTCGCGCAGCACCACGGCGCTCTGGCCGACCGAAGGATGGCCGTCGAGCGCCGCCGAGATCTCGTTGGGCTCGACGCGATAGCCGCGGATCTTGAGCTGCTCGTCGCGCCGGCCATGGAAGGCGATGTCGCCTTCTGCGGTCCAGCTGCCGAGATCGCCGGTCCGGTACAGCCGCTCGTTCGCCTCGTTGGCAAAAAACTTCTCCGCCGTCAGTGCCGGACGACCGCGATAGCCGCGGCCGACATTGGCGCCGGCGAGATGGATCTCGCCAACCTCGCCGGGGCGCACCGGGGCGCCGTCATCGCCCAGGATGTAGACGCGGCAATTGGCGATGGGCCGGCCGATGGTCGGGGCGGCGCCGTTCACCGGTCGGCATGGCACGACACCGGAGGTCGCCACGACCGTGCATTCGCTTGGCCCATAGTTGTTGACGACGGTGAAAGGGAGATTGGGTTTGGGCCAGACATGAAGCGCATCGCCGCCGGTCAGCATGGTGCGCAGTGCCGTCGTGGCCGGCCATTCGGTCGCGATCAGCGTTTCCGCCAGTGTCGTCGGCACATAGGCGATGGTGATCTCTTGATCGATCAGCCATTGCTGCAGGCCGGCGGCGGAGCTGCGCACCGCCTCCGGGGTGAGGCAGATCGTGGCGCCGGCGGCCAACGCCGGCAGCAGCTCCCACACCAGGGCATCGAAGCTCAGCCCGGACAGGCAGCTCACGCGATCGGCCGGCCCCACGCCGAACGTGTCGACATGCCAGTCGACGAGGTTCGCAAGGCTGGCCTTGTTGATCTCGATGCCCTTGGGTTCGCCGGTCGAACCCGAGGTGTAGATGACGTAGGCGAGGTGCTCGCCGGTGGCGACCGCGTCGCCGTGCTCACCGATCACGCGACGGCCGTCGGGCTCGTCACCGAGGACGTGCCGCCCAGGCGCGGCCAGGTCGGCAGCCCGGGCCGGGGGAGCAACGACAACGGGGCAGCCGGCATCCTCGAGCACGCGACGGATGCGCTCCAGAGGCCAGCCAGGATCGAGCGGCAGGAAAGCGCCGCCGGTCCGCAGCGCAGCCAGCATGGCCACGATCAGATCACGGCACCGTGGCATGCAGATGCCCACCAGGACCTCCGGGCCGGCGCCGGCAGTGGTCATTTCGACCGCAAGGTCGCTTACCGCGGCCATCAGGCGGGCGTAACTCGTCTCCCCCTCGTCGCTCGCCACGGCGATGGCCGTTGGGTGTAGCAACGCGTTGGCCGCGATCTGCCCGATGACGCCGCCCTTCGGCAGACCGGAGATGAGATGTTGCAGTGCGGGACGCTGCGCCGGACTTCGAACGCCGATACGCTCAGCCATGACTCGACACCTTCAGCCGCCGCCAACTGTGCCCCACGGCTGAACGGTACCACCCGCCTCATGACAGTGCCTGTGATCAAGCAATGGCGCGCGGGGCGGGTGTTTTTGCGCGCGGACCTCGCGGTCCGACTCGCCTGTCATCCCGAGGCCAACGGCCGAGGGACCTTTGAGGCCACACGAAAGGTCCCTTGCTGCGCTCGGGATGACAGGCGCGCGCCGGCGCCTGCGCCGGCTAGCCTAGCTGCGAGGCTTGGCCATCTGGCGCACGACGCGGGCGTCGCGGCCGTAGACGTCGTCGCGGAAGACAGCGCTGCCGTCGGTGTCCACGGTGACCGTCCGGTAGGTCACGTGGAGTACAACCGACTCGGGAAAGGCGAAGTGCAGCTGTTCACCTGCCGCGATCGCCTTGCCGACGCGGTCCTTGCTGAAGCCATTGCGTCCGGCGAAGACCTTTTCGACGAAGTCGAGCGGGTTCTGCAGGCGGATGCAGCCGTGGCTGAAGTTGCGGCTGCCTTCGCTGAACAGCCAGCGGGTCGCCGTGTCGTGCATGTAGATGCCGTAGCGATTGGCGAACGGGAAGAAGATGTAGCCGAGCGCGTTGGCGGCGCCCGGTTCCTGCCGCAGGCGGTAGGGGAACGCCTTGGGATGGATCGCCTGCCAGTCGACGCTCGCCGGATCGAGCTCGGTGTCGTCGGTCCAGTTCTCGAAGATGCGAAAGCCGGCGCTGCGCAGCGAATTGGGGTCGCGCCGCAGCATGGGCAGGTACTCTTCGCCGGCAATCGATTGCGGCACCGTCCAGTAGGGATTGGTCTCAAAGCCATTCATGACGGACTGGATCTCGGGCGTCGGATCCTTGGGCGTGCCGACGATCACCTCGCTCGCAAAGACCACCTTGTCCCGGTCGACGAACACCATCGAATAGTCGCCGGCATTCACCAGCACGTAGCGGCTGCCGAGATTTTCAGGAAGCCATCGCCGCCGCTCGAGGTTGGCAATGATCTGGTCGATGCGCTGGTCGACGGTCGTGTTGAGGGATTGCGTGGTCTTGACGCCGATGATGCCGTCGACGGTCAAACCTTTGGTCTCCTGGTAGCGCTTGACCACGGCCGCGAGTGCGTCGTCGTAGAGCTCCGGGACCGACGCAGGCTCCGGCACCACGAGATCGAGCTCGGCCAGCCGCTTGCGCAAAAGCGGTACCCGAGCATCGGTTTCGCCCGGCCGCAGCGCGCCGCCCTCGGGCAGCGGCGTGTCGCTCGAGCGGCCGCGTTTCTCGCGCCACTTCGCCAACGACCGCTGCAGCAGAGGGTAGTCGCCTTTGGGCGGCAGGTCGGCCAAATAGGCCGAGAAGTCGCCTGCGTCGGCGGCAGCCTTGAGGAGCGCGGCGCGATCGACACGGCGCTGGACGATATCGATGTCCTTGTCGACTTGGTTGGCGCGGACCCGTCCCGTCGAGACGTCGCTGGCGTAGGCTAGGAAAGCCGCGCTGATCCTGGCCTCCTGGGCGTCGGGATCGGTGCCGGACGCTACCGCCTTTTCGAGCTCCGCAAGCCCGTACCAGCCGGGCTCCAGGCCGTGGTCGCCAGCGCGGCGAAGGGCGGCCAGGAAGGCTTCGGTGCGCCCTTTCGCGGCCGGCGAACCGGTCCACAGCGGCTCGGCCGCGGCGTTCCCGAGCGAGATCAGGAAAGGGAGAGCGAGTGCCGGAAAAAAGATGAGAAGTCGTGCGAAGATCACGCGGTAAGTGTACCTTCGGTCGAGGAATTCGTCCAATGCCGCGCAAAACCATGGGCCACCAGGAAGGCCAACAGGTCAGCCGTCGCCCGTTGCTTCAGCTGGGGCGTGCCGCCGCCCGCGCGAGCGCCTCTCTGGACGCAGTTGTGGCGTGCCCAGGCCTGATAGTCAGGCTCGCTCAGCGCCCTGCCGAGGCAGGGCACGAAGTGGCGGCCGTCGTCCTCGATGAGGTTGCGGCAGGCCGACCAGTTCTCGGCATCGCGGATATCCATCACCGGGCCGATCGACTCCCAGCCGTGATGCGCGCTGCCGTAGACCTTCACCCGGATATGGCTGTTGCCAGCCGCTCGCATGCGCTCGGCATACTCGATGGCGAGCGTCGCGGGCGTGTAGTCGTCGCGAGCCGCAAGCATGAGGAACATCGGCCGCCCCTGCGTCGTGGCGTCGCGATGCTGTGCCGTGGCGCCGGGACAGATGGCGACGTGAAGGTCGAACAGGTGAGGAAACCCGTTGCGCCAGCGTTGGCGCACGGCGATGGCGGCATTGAGCGTGGCGACGCCGCCTTTGGAGACACCCATGACGCCGATCCGGTCGGCATCGATGCGGCGGTCGGTGCGCAGCAGCGCGAGAGCGGCGAAGGCGTCGCCCTCCATCTGCGCGGCCGACACCAGGCTCTGGTCGGCCACGGTGCGCCGCACCCCACGACCGCGAAAGCTGTCGACGATCAGGGCCGCTACGCCCACCGAAGTGAGCGCCTGCGCGTAGTAGCGCTCGCGATGGTGTTGCACGCCGGCACTGCTGGTCAGCAGGACCATGCAGGGCGACGGCGGCGCGGCACGCTGAGGCATCCACAGCTCGGCTTCGATGCGCGCCGGCTGACAGGCGGTCGGATGGTCGAACGTCAGGGTGTCGAAAGACAGCGTCTCCATGGACCGTTTGTAGCTCCTCCCGTACGGTCGCCGCCATGAGCGGACGGGTCGAAATGCGCGCCGTTGCGGCCGACGAGGCCGGGCTGCGGCTGGACCGCTGGTTCAGGCGGCACTACCCGGCACTCGGGCACGGCGCCTTGCAGAAGCTCCTGCGCACCGGCCAGGTGCGCGTCGACGGTCGGCGGGCAGAGGCCAACGATCGCATCGCAGCGGGCCAGGCGATTCGCCTGCCGCCGGGCGTGACCGCGTCGATTCCGCCCGACACGGCAGCAAAGCCCGCCCTCTCCGAGCGCGATGCAGCAGACATGCAGCGCATGGTCATCCACAGGGACGACCTCGTCATCATGCTGAACAAACCGCCCGGCCTCGCTGTACAAGGAGGCACGGGGACAGGGCGGCACGTCGACGGCATGCTCGATGCGCTGCGCTTCGGACGGGAGGAGCGACCGCGCTTGGTTCATCGCCTCGATAAGGACACCTCCGGCGTCTTGTTGATCGCCCGCACGTCCACGGCGGCCAAGCGGCTGGGCGAGGCGTTTCGCGATCGCGAGACCGAGAAGCTCTACTGGGCGGTCGTGGTCGGCGTGCCCGAGCGCGCCGAGGGCGCCATCGACCTGCCGCTGGCCAAGCAACCGGGCGTGCGCGGCGATCGCGAGTTGGTGCAGGTCGACCGTGAGGAAGGCCAGAAGGCGCTGACGCATTTCAAGGTGCTCGATCGCGCCGGCACGCGCGCGAGCCTGCTGGCGCTGTGGCCGCGCACCGGTCGCACCCATCAGCTGCGCGTGCATTGCGCCGCCATCGGCTGCCCGATCCTGGGCGACGCCAAGTATGGCGGGGAGGCCGCCTTGCTATCGGCGGTCGCCGATGCAGGTCGATTGCACCTGCATGCTCGGCGGCTCAGCCTGCCGCATCCTTCGGGCAAGGGGCAGCTCAGCGTCGAGGCGGAGGTGCCGCCGCACTTCCGGCGCACCGTCGATGCCTTCGGCTTCGCCACCGCGGGTGCTTGACGCGTGAAGCTGCGCATTCCCTGGAGGCGTCTCAAGTGGGTCCTTGCTGCGACCGTTCCGCTTGCGGCGGTCGCCGGCGTCATCTGGCTCAGCACCCGCGACCTGTCGCACTATCAGGCGCGGCTCGCGGAGCAGGTGCACAAGGTCACCGGCCGCGAGCTGGCGGCAAAGGTGCCGCTGGCGGTCAAGCTCAGCCGCGACCCGGCGATGGTCGCCGAGGGTGTCACCCTGTCCAACGCAACCTGGGCTTCGCGTCCCGAGCTGGCACGTGTCCGCAAGGTCACCGTCTACATCGATCCGGTGTCGCTGCTCCTGGGAGAAATCAGGATCGGACGCGTGGTGCTGGAGGGCGCCGACATCCTGGTCGAGCAGAACGAGGTCGGCGACACCAATCTCGACATGCTGCCTCCGCCCGACGGCTCGGGCCCGCACGCCGGGGAGAATCGCTCCTTGCGTTTGCGCGCGACGACGACCTTCCCTTGGATCGGCACCATCGAGGTGCGCGATTCGGTGGTGACGATCGCCGGCGGCAGCGGCCGCCCGGCGGTCGTGGTGGAGATCCCCAGCGCCACCTTCCGCTCGTCCGCCCCCAACCAACCGGTGCAGGTCGAGGGCCGCTTTGCCGCCCCCAAGGGCACCCCCATGGAGCTCACCGGAACGGCCGGCACCTTCGAGGGCTGGATGAGGAGCCTGCCCGGCAACGTCGACCTGCAGGGCGGCTTCGGCGGCGGCAAGATCGCCATCAAGGGCGGCGTCGGCGTAAAGGGCACGGCGGTACAGGTGAATGCCGAGGGGCCGGATCTTTCCGTCCTCGGCCCCTACGTCCAGCTGCCCGTGCCGGCCGGCGGGCCTTACGCCATGGCAGTGAAGGCCGGCACGCAGCGCAACGCCTTCAAGGTCGAGCTCGCCAGCCTGAAAGTCGGCGGCAGCGAAGCGACCGGCGACGCCCTGTTCAAGGTCGACCGCAAAGGCGTCGCCACAGCGACGATCAACGCCGATGTCACGCGCCTCGACCTGCGCGATCTGCACGCGGCGCCGGCGGCGCCCGAGGCGAACAACTCGCCGGCCCAGCCCAGGTTGGTGCCGAGCCAGCCGTTCGCCGCCAAATGGCTCGGTCGCTCGACCCTTTCGCTCAACGCCCAGTTCGGCGAGGTGCTCGGGTTGGGCAGCAGCAAGATGCAAAACGCCTCGCTCAGCCTGACTTCGAGCGAGAGCCGCTTCGCTTTCCGCGCCGCCGCCACCATCGGCGGCGGGTCCGCGGCGTTCGACCTCGCCTACGATCCGGCCGGCCGCTTCGGCCAGGCGACGGTGACGGCGTCGGCCAACCGCGTGCCGGTGGGCGACATCGGCGCGCTGTTGGGCTTCGATTGGGGCGCACACGAGGGCTTGGCCGACGTCGACCTGCGCCTGCGCGGCGGCGGGCGCACGACGCGCGATGCGTTGAACGGGGCGAGCGGCTCGCTCGATGTCAGCATTGCCAAGGGCACGTGGCCGCGCGACCAGCTCGCGAGCTGGCCGGCGGAGACCCAACGCCTGTTGGCGCCGGCCGATCCTGTGGCGTTCAACTGCGTTGCCGGCCACTTCGACATCACGGGCGGCGTCGCTTTCCTGCGCCGCCTGGTGATCGATACGCCGCGGGCGGTTCTGGTCGGCGGCGGCTACGTCCAGATGCGTAGCGAGGGCTGGGAGTTCCTGTTCGCGCCCGAGGCGCGCGACAACCAGACCGCCGCGCTTGCCTTGCCGGCACGCCTGAAGGGCTCGGGCAGCCACGCCACGACGAGCGCCGTGGACGCGGGCGTCGCCCGCCTGCTGGTTGGCGCAGGCGCCGTGCCGAACATCGCCGGGCAGCTCAATCTCGCAGCCCGCCAGGCCGGCGCCAACCCCTGCGCCGTCGTGGCGCCGCGGGTCGAGGCGCTGCGGCCGGGCCTGCGCGGGCAGCTGCCGGTGCCCCCGACCGACCAGCGGCGCGCGCCGCGTCCGCAATCGCACGCGCCGGCGCCGACGCACAGCCGCGGGCATCAGGCGCAGTCGCAGCCTTGAGCCCGCTGGAAGCCGCGCCACTCCAGTGGCGCGTCAGTGTTGTGGCCACAGAAGATCGCGCGACTCACGGCGAAGTTTACTTCGCCCGAGGAGTCGCGCGCCCCCAGCAAGTGAATTGGGCGCACTTGTCGCTGGCCTTGCTGGCGTATAAGCCGCTGCAACTCCCAGGGCGGCCCCTGCCGCCAGCGTTTCGCAAGGTGCGATGAAGCGGTTCTACAAGGACACCGGGACGGATGAGGCCGAGGGAGGCTATCGCGTCGTGCTCGACGGCCGGCCGGTGCGTACGCCCGCCAAGTCGGTGCTGGTCGTGCCCACCCGCGCGCTGGGCGAGGCGATCGCCGCCGAATGGCGCGACGTGCCCGAGAAGGAGGACCTGCAACCCTCGCAGCTTCTTCTGACGCGGCTGGCGGCCAGCGGCCTCGATCGCGTGCCGGCGCAGCGCGAACGGGTGATCGGCGACACCGCCAAGTACGCCGCCTCGGACCTGCTGTGCTACCGCGCCCCCGATCCGGCCAGCCTGGTCGAGCGCCAGCACCGCACCTGGCAGCCGCTGCTCGACTGGGCGGCCGAGCGCTACGGTGCGCGGCTGCTGCCGACCGCGGGCACGACCTTTCTCGACCAGCCGCCCGATGCGGTTGCGCAGTTGCGCGCGGCCGTGGCGGCGCATGGCGACCTGGCCCTGTCGGCGCTCTTCAATCTCACGCACATTTCGGGCTCGCTGATCATCGCGCTCGCCGTGTCGGAGCAGCGGCTGTCGGCGGCCGATGCGTTCACCGCCGCCCAGCTCGACGAGATCTTCCAGATCGAGCGCTGGGGAGAGGATCCGATCGCCGCCCAGCGGCACGCCGGGATCCGCAAGGACATCGAGGCCGGCACGCGCTTCCTCGCGCTGCTGGAGGACAAGCGCCTGAAGACGGGGCGCCTGAAGGCGGGCGCCTGAAAGCGGGCGGCTGAAAGGGTGACGATGGGGGCGGGAACGAAGCTGCGGCAGATTCTGGCGCAAAACGGACTGATCGAAGCGATGGCGGCGCACTCGCCGCTATCGGCCATGCTGGTGGCGGAAGCGGGCTTCGATGCGATCTGGGCTTCGGGGTTCGAGCTGTCTGCCCTGTACGGCGTGCCCGACGTCAGCGTGGTGTCGATGACCCAGCACCTCGACATGACCCGCGCCATGGCCGAGCGCTCGGGCCTGCCCGTGGTCGCCGACATCGACACCGGCTTCGGCAATGCCATCAACGTGCTCTACGCCGTTGCGCAGTACGAGCGCGCCGGCGCCGCCGCGGTCGTGATCGAGGACAAGAGCTTTCCCAAGGTCACCAGCCTGATTGCCGACGGCCGGCAGGAGATGGTCCGCATCGAAGAGTTCCAGGGCAAGATCGAAGCGGCGCGTGCGGCACGACGCGACCCGGACTTTCTGATCGTGGCACGCACCGAGGCGCTGATCGCCGGCCTGGGGCAGGGCGAGGCGCTGAAGCGCGCCCGCGCTTACGAGGCGGCCGGCGCCGACATGATCCTGGTCCATTCCAAGCAGAAGACGCCGGACGAGGTCGAGGCCTTCGTCAAGGCGTGGGACGGCAAGGCGCCGATCGCGATCGTGCCCACCGCCTATCCGCAGATGACGGTGGCGCGGGTACGCGCCCTGGACAAGATCGGGCTGCTGATCTGGGGCAACCACGCCATCCGCGCGTCGGTGCAGGCCATGCGCGAGACCTTTGCGCAGATCCGCGAGGAAGGCGGCATCGCGGGCGTCGACCGGCGGATCGCGTCGGTCGAGGACGTGTTCGACCTGCAGGGCATGGCCCGGGTCAAGCACGACGAGAAGCGCTTCCTGCGCTAGATAGATTTTCTTCCTCCCTAGCGAAGCTGTTAGCGAAGCTGGGGAGGTGGCCGCGCAGCGGCCGGAGGGGTCATGGGGCGACATGCTCTGTAGCCTTGACCCCTCCGTCACCGTATGACGGTGACACCTCCCCTTCGCGGACTCCGCGAAGGGGAGGAATGTAAGAGGGGCCGGAGACCGCAATGCAGCACATGTTGAAGGAACTCGAGCGGCGGCGCGAGGCGGCCCGACTGGGCGGCGGCGAGCGCCGCATCGAGGCGCAGCACGCCAAGGGCAAGCTGACGGCGCGCGAGCGCATCGACGTGCTGCTCGATCCCGGCTCGTTCGAGGAATACGACATGTTCGTCGAGCACCGCTCGATCGACTTCGGCATGGAGCACCAGAAGATCCCGGGCGACGGCGTGGTGAGCGGCCACGGCACCATCAACGGCCGGCTCGTCTATGTCTTCAGCCAGGACTTCACCGTGTTCGGCGGCGCATTGTCGGCCATGCACGCGGCCAAGATCTGCAAGGTCATGGACATGGCCATGAAGGTCGGCGCGCCGGTGCTGGGGCTGAACGATTCCGGCGGCGCGCGCATCCAGGAAGGCGTCGATTCGTTGGCCGGCTACGCCGATGTCTTCCAGCGCAACGTGCTGGCCTCGGGCGTCATCCCGCAGATCTCGATGGTCATGGGCCCATGCGCGGGCGGCGCGGTCTACTCGCCGGCCATGACCGACTTCATCTTCATGGTGAAGGACAGCTCCTACATGTTCGTCACCGGCCCCGACGTGGTGAAGACCGTGACCCACGAGACGGTGACCCAGGAGGAATTGGGGGGCGCGCTCACCCACGCGCAAAAGTCGGGCGTTGCCGATCTCGCCTGCGAGAACGACGTCGAGGCGCTGCTCCAGCTGCGCCGATTCGTTGGCTTCCTGCCGCCGAGCAACCGCGACAAGGCGCCGGCCCGGCCAACCCACGATCCGGTCGAGCGCGACGACTTCTCGCTCGACACTTTGGTGCCGGACAATCCCAACAAGCCCTACGACATCAAGGAGCTGATCCTGAAGGTGGTCGACGAGGGCGACTTCTTCGAGCTGTCGCCGGAATGGGCGGGCAACATCGTGGTCGGCTTCGGCCGCATGAGCGGCCGCAGCGTGGGCTTCGTCGCCAACCAGCCGATGGTCCTGGCCGGCTGCCTCGACATCGACAGCTCGCGCAAGGCGGCGCGCTTCGTGCGCTTCTGCGACGCCTTCAACATCCCGATCGTGACCTTCGTCGACGTGCCGGGCTTCCTGCCGGGCACCGCGCAGGAATACGGCGCCATCATCAAGCATGGTGCCAAGCTGCTCTACGCCTATGCCGAGGCCACGGTGCCCAAGGTCACGGTGATCACCCGCAAGGCCTATGGTGGGGCCTATGACGTCATGTCGTCGAAGCACCTGCGCGGCGACATCAACTATGCTTGGCCGAGCGCGGAGATCGCCGTGATGGGTGCCAAGGGCGCCGTCGAGATCATCTTCCGCTCCGACCTGGGTGACGCCGAGAAGATCGTCAAGCGGACGGAGGAATACCGCGAGAAGTTCGCCAATCCGTTCATCGCCGCCAACCGCGGCTTCGTCGACGACGTGATCATGCCGCACGGCACCCGCCGCCGGATCTGCCGCGCGCTCGCCATGCTCGAGACCAAGAAGCTCGACAATCCCTGGCGCAAGCATGGCAACATTCCGCTGTGAGGCCCCTCTGCGAGGCCCTTCTGTGAGGTTGATGCCGCAGGAACGGATGCGTCGGGCACGGTTCGTGCGTCTGCATTTGATCGTCGCCTTATTGACCTTGATGGTGCTGATCGCCATCAACGGTCTCTTGAGCTCCCGGTACCCCTGGTGGCCCTGGGTGCTCACCGGATGGGCGCCGCTGATCGTTCTACACACGGCCTGGGCCCGGGGCCTGTTCGACCATAACAACGAAGGATCGTGAGCATGGCCGCCAAGAAGAAGGCCGCGACCAAGTCTGCAGCCGTCACACCGGCCCTGTCCGCGTCCGGCAAGCCGCCGTTCGCCAAGATCCTGATCGCCAACCGGGGTGAAATCGCCTGCCGGGTGATGCGCACTTGCCGCAAGCTCGGCATCAAGACGGTGGCGGTCTACTCCGAGGCCGACGCCGACGCCCTGCACGTGCGCGAGGCCGACGAGAAGGTATTGATCGGCCCGCCCCCCTCGGCGCAGTCCTACCTGCAGATCGACAGGATCGTCGACGCCTGCAAGGCGACCGGTGCCGAGGCCGTCCATCCCGGCTATGGCTTTTTGTCCGAGAAGCCGGAATTCCAGAAGGCACTCGCCGAGGCGGGCATCGTCTTCATCGGACCCGACGCCTTCGCCATGCATGCCATGGGCGACAAGATCGAGTCCAAGAAGCTCGCGCAGAAGGCCGGGGTCAGCACGGTGCCGGGTTATCTGCACGCGCTCGCCGACGCCAACGAGGCCGTGAAGGTCGCGCGCGACATCGGCTATCCGGTGATGATCAAGGCCTCGGCCGGCGGCGGCGGCAAGGGCATGCGCATCGCCTACAACGACGAGGAGGCGCGCGAGGGATTCGGTTCGGCGACCAACGAGGCCAAGGCCTCGTTCGCCGACGATCGCGTGTTCATCGAGAAATACGTCGAGGAGCCGCGCCATATCGAGATCCAGGTCATGGCGGATGGCCACGGCAACTGCCTCTATCTCTGGGAGCGCGAGTGCTCGATCCAGCGCCGCCATCAGAAGGTGATCGAGGAGGCGCCGAGCCCGTTCCTCGATGCCGCGACGCGCAAGGCGATGGGCGAGGAGGCGGTGGCGCTGGCCAAGGCGGTCAACTACAAGAGTGCCGGCACCGTCGAGTTCATCGTCGACAAGAACCGCAACTTCTACTTCCTCGAGATGAACACGCGCCTGCAGGTCGAGCATCCGGTGACCGAGCTCGTCACCGGCCTCGATCTCGTCGAGCTGATGATCCGCGTCGCCGCCGGCGAGAAGCTGCCGTTGCAGCAGAAGGACCTCAAGCTCGACGGCTGGGCGGTCGAGGCGCGGCTTTATGCCGAGGATCCGTTCCGCAATTTCCTGCCGTCGACCGGCCGGCTGGTGAAGTACCGCGAGCCGGAGCCGGGGCCGGACGTGCGCGTCGATTCCGGCGTCTACGAGGGCGGCGAGATCTCGATGTTCTACGACCCGATGATCGCCAAGCTGTGCGCCTACGGGGCGACGCGGCTCGACGCCATCGAGCGCATGCGTCGCGCGCTCGACGAGTTTTATGTGCGCGGCGTTTCTCACAACGTGCCGTTCCTCGCGGCTTTGATGGCGCATCCGCGCTTTCGCGAAGGGCGACTCACCACCAACTTCATTGCCGAGGAATTCAAGGGTGGCTTCACGGCGGCGCATCTGCCGCCCGCCGACCCGGTCATGCTGGCGAGCCTGGCGTCAATCGCCGAGACCGTCCGCAATGCGCGCGTCGGCAAGGTGACCGCCGAGCGGGTGGTGATGCTCAATCGTCAGCCGATCGCACTCACGCTGACCGGCAGCGGGTCCGATTACCAGGTCGATGCCGCCGAGCGGCATCTGCGCCTCGAGACCAACTGGATTGCGGGCGAGCCGCTGTTGCGCGCGCGGGTGGATGGGCGGCACGTCGTGGTGCAGATCGACGCCGTGGGGTCGGGTTGGCGTTTGGTCCACGAAGGCGGCCAGGCCGAGGCGCTGGTGTTGACGCCGCGACAGGCCGAGCTCTACGCGCTGATGCCGGTGAAGGCCGCCCCCGACACCTCGAAGTTCTTGCTGTCGCCCATGCCGGGCCTGCTGGCATCGCTTGCGGTCAGTGAAGGGCAGGAAGTCAAGGCCGGGGAAGCACTGGCCGTGGTCGAGGCGATGAAGATGGAGAACGTGCTGCGAGCGGTGCACGACGGTACGGTGAAGACGCTGCATGCCAAGGCCGGCGACAGCCTGCGCGTCGACCAGAAGATCCTCGAGTTCGCCTGAGGTCCTGCGATGGCGCTGCAGGCCCGCCTCGTCGTCACGGGCCGCGTCCAGGGCGTGGGCTACCGCGACTGGGTCATGGAGAGGGCCGAGCGCCTTGGCCTGAGCGGCTGGGTGCGCAACCGGATCGACGGTTCGGTCGAGGCGGTGATCGTCGGCGAGGATGACGCCGTCGGCCGCATGGTCGAAGCCTGCCGCCGTGGTCCGCCGGCCGCCCGCGTCGATGCCGTCGACGTCGAGCCGCTCGACCTCGACATCCTGCCCGAAGGCTTCGCGCGCAGACCGACGGCGTGAGCTCGAGACGCGTTGGCTGTCATCCCGAGCGAAGCGAGGGATCCTTGGGAAACGCGAAGGATCCCTCGCTGCGCTCGGGATGACAGGTTATGCCGCCTCTGTCGTCGCGATGTCCGCACCAAACACCTCGTCGAACGTCGCCGCGAGCGCTGCATCGAGATCGGCCATCGTCACCGGCAGGCCGAGGTCGACCAGCGACGTCACGCCGTGCTGGGCGATGCCGCAGGGGACGATTCCCGCGTAGTGCGACAAGTCGGGCTCGACGTTGATCGACAGCCCGTGGAACGACACCCAGTGGCGGATGCGCACGCCGATGGCGGCGATCTTGTCCTCGGCCATGCTGCCGTCGAGGAGCCGCGGCTTGTCGGGGCGCGTGACCCAGACGCCGACCCGGCCGGCGCGCCGCTCGGCGATCACGCCGAAGCGGGCCAGCGTGCGGATGATCCAGTCCTCGAGATCGGACACGAAGCGGCGCACGTCCTGGCGCCGCGCGCGCAGGTCGAGCACGACGTAGACCACCCGCTGGCCGGGCCCGTGATAGGTGTACTGGCCGCCGCGTCCCGCGGCATGCACGGGAAAGCGCAGCGGTTGCAACAGGTCGCGCGGCCTGGCGCTGGTGCCGGCGGTGTAGATCGGCGGATGTTCCAGCAGCCAGACGAGCTCGGGCGCGCGCCCGGCGCGGATGTCGGCGACCCGCGCCTCCATCTCGGCCAGCGCCTCGGCATAGGGCACCGGCTGATCGGAGATGCGCCATTGCGGCCTCATGGCGGCACGATCTTCATGGCGGCAAAATCGGCACTTTGTCGGGCTTGCGCAAGGGCGCCGCCGATCGCCCAACTGCTTCGCCAGTTGCCTCGCCAGTTGCCTTGCCACTGGGGACCCTATTTGCTATCCCCCGCCGTCGCAATCGGCGCGGCCGTGGCGGAATTGGTAGACGCGCTAGCTTGAGGTGCTAGTGCCGCGAGGCGTGGAAGTTCGAGTCTTCTCGGCCGCACCATCAACAAGCCGGTTGGACATTGGCGGGCGTAGGGAACGCCGCCGTTTGGACCCCCAAGCGGCGGCGACATGGCGAGGCCGGGGGAGGCGAGCTTGGCGGACGAATTCACCGAAAGCGCGCTCCGGTACCATCGCCTGCCCCGACCCGGGAAGATCGAGGTCGTGCCGACCAAGCCGCTCGCCACCCAGCGCGACCTGTCGCTTGCCTATTCGCCGAGCGTCGCCGCGGCCTGCAACGAGATCGTGCGCGATCCGCGGACCGCGGCCGATCTCACCGGCCGCGCCAACCTGGTGGCGGTCGTCACCAACGGCACCGCCGTTCTCGGCCTGGGCGCGATCGGCCCGCTGGCCGCCAAGCCCGTGATGGAGGGCAAGGGCGTCCTGTTCAAGAAGTTTGCCGGCATCGACGTCTTCGACCTCGAGCTCGCCGAGGCCGACCAGGAAAAGCTGGTGGACATCGTCGCGGCACTCGAGCCCACCTTCGGCGGCATCAACCTCGAGGACATCAAGGCGCCGGAGTGCTTCTACGTCGAGCAGAAGCTCCGGGCGCGCCTCAGCATCCCGGTCTTCCACGACGACCAGCACGGCACGGCGATCATCGTCGGCGCGGCGATCCTCAACGGCCTGTCGCTGGTCGGCAAGGACATCGCCAAGGTGAAGCTGGTGGCCTCCGGCGCCGGCGCCGCCGCGCTCTCCTGCCTCGGCCTGCTCGAGAGGCTCGGCCTGCCGCGCGAAAACATGTGGGTCAGCGACATCAAGGGGGTCGTCTGGAAGGGCCGCAACGAGCTGATGGACCCGTGGAAGGAGCGCTACGCGCGTGACACCTCGGCACGCACGCTCGGCGAGGTGATCGGCGAGGCCGACATCTTCCTCGGGCTTTCGGCTGCCGGCGTGCTCAAGAAGGACATGGTGGCGCGCATGGCACCGAAGCCGCTGATCCTGGCGCTGGCCAATCCCGACCCCGAGATCCGGCCGGAAGAGGTGGCCGAGGCGCGCCAGGACGCCATCGTCGCCACCGGCCGCAGCGACTATCCCAACCAGGTCAACAACGTCCTGTGCTTTCCCTACATCTTCCGCGGCGCGCTCGACGCCGGCGCCAGCACGGTCAACGACGAGATGAAGATCGCCTGCGTGCGCGCGCTGGCAGCGCTCGCCCGCAAGGAGCCGTCGGAGGTCGTGGCGCGCGCTTTCGGCGAGCAGGCCGGCGGCGGCTTCGGTCCCAACCAGATCATCCCCAAGCCGTTCGACCCGCGCCTGATCGTCGAGCTGGCGCCGGCCGTCGCCAAGGCCGCCATGGACTCGGGCGTGGCGAC
Source organism: Alphaproteobacteria bacterium (assembly GCA_019235415.1). Lineage (GTDB taxonomy): Bacteria > Pseudomonadota > Alphaproteobacteria > Reyranellales > Reyranellaceae > Reyranella. The sequence goes on along the minus strand of JAFAKN010000119.1, from coordinate 4,752 downwards.
GCGGCCCGTCGCCGACTTCGACGCCTATCGCCAGCAGCTCAGCCAGTTCGTCTTCAAGTCGGGCCTCATCATGCGCCCGGTGTTCGAGGAGGCGCGGCGCACGCCGCAGCGGGTCATCTTCAGCGCCGGCGAGGACGACCGCGTCCTGCGCGCCGCCCAGATCATCCTCGACGAGGGCATCGCCCGGCCGATCCTGATCGGCCGCCCGGAAATCATCCGCCGCCGCGCCCAGCGGCTGGGGCTGAGCTTCAAGCCGGGCATCGATGCCGCCCTGGTCGATCCGTCCGACGATCCGCGCTACGACCATTATTGGAGCGCCTACCATCAGCTGATGGAGCGGCGCGGCGTCACCGAGCCCACGGCGCGCAACCTGGTGCGCACCAGCCCGACGCTGATCGCCGCGCTGGCGGTCCGCCTGGGCGACGCCGACGCCATGATCGCCGGCGCCTACGGCCGCTTCCGCACCCACTTCAACCACGTGCGCGACGTGATCGGCACGCGCCCCGGCGTGCGCAACATGGCGGGGCTCAGCCTGCTGGTCATGCCGACGCGCTCGCTGTTCATCGCCGACACCTACGTCAATTCCGACCCTGACCCCGAAACCTTGGCCGACATCACGCTGTTGGCTGCCGACGAGGTGCTGCGCTTCGGCATCCAGCCCAAGGTGGCGCTGATCTCGCATTCGAGCTTCGGCAGCTCCGACCATCCGCAGGCCCGCAAGATGGCCGAAGCCGTCCGGATCCTGCACCAGCGCGCGCCCACGCTCGAGGTCGACGGCGAGATGCACGGCGACCAGGCGCTCGATCCGGAGATCCGCCGCGGCACCTTCCCGCGCTCGCGGCTCAAGGAGGCGGCCAATCTCGTCGTCTGCCCCTCGATCGATGCCGCCAACATCGCCTTCAATCTCCTGAAGACGGCGGCCGACGGGCTGCACATCGGTCCCATGCTGCTCGGCACCGGTCTGCCGGCGCACGTGCTGACGCCGTCGGTCACGGCCCGCGGCATTCTCAACATGACGGCGCTGGCCGCTGTCGAGGCGCAGCGCCTGGCCGAGGCGCGCGGCGCAAAGGCCGAGGCGAAGACCTAGGCATGAGCGGCGAGCCCGACGTCCTCGACGAAGTGACGCCGGAGCTCGTCCGGCGAGTCGAGGCGGCCCTCGCCGACGACCGCGGATCCGAAGTGAGGGCGCTGCTGGCCGACCTCAGCGCCAGCGGCCAGGCCTCGGTCATCGAGCAGGTGTCCGAGCCCGAGCGCGAGAAGCTCATCGCCTTCCTCAAGCGCGATCTCGATCCCGAGGCGCTGACCGAGCTCGACGAGGTCGTGCTTGAGGAGGTCCTCGACCAGCTCGACAGCAAGGACATCGCGGCGGCGGCACAGGAGCTCGAGGAGGACGACGCGGCCACCATCCTCGAGGAGCTGCCGGAGGACGAGCGCCGCGAGGTCCTGGCCGAGCTTCCGGCCGAGGAGCGGGCCGACATCGAGAGCGCGCTGGCCTACCCCGAAGGCACCGCCGGCCGCCTCATGCAGCGCTCGCTGGTCAAGGTGCCGGACGACTGGACGGTCGGCCAGGTCATCGACCATTGCCGCGAGGCGACCGACCTGCCCGACGACGTCTACGACATGTTCGTCGTCGATGGCGCGGGGCGACTGCGCGGCTCGGTGCCGCTCGGCCGCATGCTGCGCAGCAAGCGCCCGGTGCGCATTCTCGACATCGTCGACCCCGACATCCCGTCGGTACCGGCTGACACGGAGCAGCGCGAGATCGCGCACGTGTTTCGCGACCAGAACCTGGTGTCCTGCCCGGTGGTCGACGCGGATCGCCGGCTGCTCGGCGTGATCATGGTCGACGACGTGGTCGACGTGATCGACGAGGAGGCCCAAGCCGAGCTCTTGAACATGGCCGGCGTCGGTGTCGACGACATGCACGCCGCGCCGCTCCGCACCGCGCGACTGCGCGCGGCCTGGCTCGCGGTCAACCTGCTCACCGCCATCCTCGCCTCGCTGGTGATCGGCGAGTTCGAGCACTCGATCGAGAAGATCGTGGCGCTTGCCGTGCTGATGCCGATCGTCGCTTCGATGGGTGGCAATGCCGGCACGCAGACCGTGACGGTGGCTGTGCGCGCGCTCGCCATGGGCGAGCTTACGGCGGCCAACGCCTTGCGCTTCATCGCCAAGGAGGCCGCGGTGGGCGGCCTGAACGGCTTCCTGTTCGCGCTGGTCATGGGCGTGGCCGTGGTCGCCTGGTATGGCGACTGGCGGCTGGGCGCGGTGATCGGCGCCGCCATGATCTGCAACCTGCTGGCCGCCGCCCTCGCCGGCACGCTGATCCCGCTCGGCCTGCAGAAGGCCGGCGTCGATCCCGCCGTATCGTCGACGGTCTTCCTGACCACCGTCACCGACGTCGTAGGCTTCCTCGCCTTCCTCGGCCTGGCGACGATCTTCCTGCTCTGACCCTTTCTCCTCCCCTTCGCGGTAACCCGCGAAGGGGAGGAGTCCGCGAAGCGGACGGAGGGGCCATGATTCATTGGACCGCGGACCTCCCGGTCCGCATTTTGTCATCCTGGGCACAGCGAGGGATCCTTCGGCGGCACGAAAGATCCCTCCGCCGAGCGTCGGGATGAGCTGGGCGGATCAGGAGGTCCGCGCTCCACCTTCGTAGGATCAAGCCGGGGAGAAACTGATGAATCGCCTTGCAGGCAAAGTTGCGGTGATCACCGGCGCGGGCTCCGGCATCGGTCGGGCATCGGCCAGGATGTTCGTCGCCGAGGGCGCCCAGGTCGTCGTGGCGGAGATCGACGAGGCGCTGGGCGAGGCGAGCGCGCGCGACGCCGGCCCCGGCGCCCGCTTCGTGGCGACCGACGTGACCGACGAAGACAGCGTCAAGCAGATGGTGCAACAGGCCAAGCAAGCCTTCGGCCGCGTCGACGTGCTGCTGAATTGCGCCGGCGGGTCGCTGCGCGAGGACAAGCCGGTGACCGAAGTCGATCTCTCGGTCTGGGACCACACCATCGACCTCGACATGAAGGGGCCGTTCCTGTGCTGCCGGCACGTGATCCCGCTGATGGTCGAGCAGGGCAAGGGCAGCGTGGTCAACTTCTCTTCGGTGGTGGCGCTGCGCGGCAACCACATCGCGCATGTCTACGTCATGGCCAAGGGTGCCTTGATCTCCTTCACGCAAGCCCTGGCGGGCGCCTATTCCCCCAGGGGCATCCGCGTCAACGCCATCTGCCCCGGCGTGGTGCTGACCGACCGGGTCAAGAGCCGCTTTGTCGGCGGCAACCAGATTCGCTTCGGCGGTCTCGACAACATGGCCGAGCGATACCCGTTCAGCGTCGGCCAGCCGGAGGATATCGCAAACGTCGCCCTGTTCCTCGCCTCCGACGAATCGCGCATGGTGAACGGCGCAGCAATCCCGGCCGAAGGCGGCTTCTCGGCCTATTAGGCTGGTCTGGTCTTTGGGTCAGGCTACTTCTCTTCCGCCGGTGTGGAGGTGGCGGGTCCTTCGCCGGTGATCAGCAGTACGGCCTCTTCATCCTTGGCGCCGTCATAGTGCACCTGCTTGCCGAAATGGGTCACGAAGGTGCCGGCCCGCATCGGGACCGTGCTTTCGGGATCGAACTTGGTGCCGGTGCCCACCCACCATGTCCCTTTGAGCACGGTGATGAAGCGGTCATTGGGATGGAAATGCGGATGGCTCATCCCGCCCGGCAGCCACTTGACCATCACGATATAGAGGCCGGGCTTCGACGGATCGCCCGCCAGGATCGCCTGCTGGTTGCGCGCCGATCCCTGCTTCCACTCGATCTTGTCCGGGAGCGTGTAGGTCACCGCCGCGGGATTGAGGTCGCCGGCGTGCGCGCTGGCGAAAATCGCGGCCGACCCGGCCACGCCGAGGAACAACCAGGTCAACGAACGCATTTGATCCTCCGACGTCAGGTTGGCCGAAAAAGCTGGGAACGGGTTCACCGTATACTGCGTCGCGCCAGCCCAGCACGATGCGACGCCTGAGGTTGACTTCGTTGCTTGCGGCAGCTGCGACGACGCTACTCGAGAGCGTAGTTTGAATATTCTCCGGTTCCATCAGGAAATCGCAATGCCCACATTTCAAACGCGGTGAAGTTGAAGACCTGCAGCTTTGTCGTCCCGTCGAAGACCAGGATCAGATCCGCCGTTACGCGATCGAATTGCACGTTTTGACAGATCCTTCTCGCGAGCAGCCTCGCAATTTGTTCTTTCGCGTCGATGGGCGCGGGGAGACCATATCTCTTCTTGTGATCGAAGCTGCTCAACACGGCGCGTCCATCATGGATCAAGCGCCAGTAGGCGCCCGCCAATACTGTACCGTCCGAAAAGGTTATGGTTATGCCAGCCGTTCCCTGATCATCGGGCGTATTGTCGGCGGCAACCTCGATGCCGACGTTTTTCAGTTCAGCCAACTTTTGCTCGAATGCCTTCACCGCTTGCGGTCCGTATTCACCCATCCTTCCGCCTCAAACTCGGACAGAACGCCCAGCCTGTCCATATTTGGAATCGACCCCGAAGTAGCCATGGTCGAGCGTTCTTCGTTCGGATTCCACGTCAGCGCGCATACGCCAGTCGATCGTCCCGCACGCCGTTGCGGCCGGGCCAGGGATGGGCCAGGGCGGCTTCGCGAAAGCCCGCGACGAGCTCGCCGTCCGCCGCCTCGCGCCAGGCCAGCACGACGCGGCGTTCGAGCTCGACTTCGCGGATCGCGGCCGCGGCGAGGCCGGG
>JAFAKN010000116.1 GCA_019235415.1 Alphaproteobacteria bacterium | reverse complement strand
TCCTCCATCATATCATCAAGCCTCGCCACCGTTTCATCCTCGAGGGTCGGCTTCGCCGATGGACAACTCCAGTGGCGCCTCATAGGGTGCTGCGACGCCGACGAAGAGCGCCACTGGAGTGGCGCGCTCCCAGCGATGAAGGATTTCGTCCAGCCGGAGCGTGCTCTACGCGTGACGCATTGAATGGCGGCCGGTCGGTGTCAGGAACGCCTGCAGTCCCGAGCCGCGCCAGCGGCCCGGCGCGAACAGCTCCGCCAGGATCATCACCGCGCGCACCGATTCGTCGCGGTCGATCGTCTCGGCGGCGATGCCGTAGCCCTGCGCCTCGCCGCCCTCGAAGGACTGCACGACGATGCCGTCTCGGCGCGGCACCGCCAGCACCCGCTGGTAGACCACGCCGTAGTGCACGTTCGGCTGTGGGATGAGATGGGCGATCTGGCCGCGCACGGGGACCAGCGTGTCGTCCTGCCACAGCGCACGGGCGCCGTAGCCCGTGCAGTTGATGACCACCTTCTTGCCCAGCGCCGCGATCTCCGCCGGCGATTGGAAGTCGGCGCGCTGGATTTGACCGCCGGCCTGGTGGAACTGGCTCATCAAGGTCTGGGTGTACTCGGTGATGTTGAACATCATGATCTCGCCGCGCGAGACCGATGTCGCCTCGAACGGCGATGCATCCGGCGACACCGGCTGCCAGGGCGGCATCAGGTCGGCGATTCGCCGGCCGTAGGAGGCGAAATCGATCGACGGGCCGTTCAGGATCCTCGAGCCGAACGACGACTCGTCGGACACCGCGTACTGGTCGACCATCTCGACCGGCGTACCCGGCTTGCCGATGTAGCCGCGGTGAGTGGCGAACGCGGTGCGCGCCATGTCCTCCCAGACGTCCGCGAAGTCGGGTGCCGCGACGTGGGCCAGCGCGATCCGTGAATCGGGGGTCCATTCACCGGTCGCGCGGAACGACGTGGTGAGCGGCAGCTGCTCGCGGGCGTAGATCGTCACCCGCGCGCCAGCGCGCTGCGCCAGGATCGCCGAGGTGAGCCCGAGGACCCCGCAGCCGATCACCGCCACGTCGCGAGGGCTCCCCTGCATGGCAAGCCGCACCGCCCGGGTGCTGGAGCCCCAGGAGAGCGACCAGCCGCTGCCGCCGTGGCCGTAGTTGTGCACCACCAGCGTGTCGCCCAGGCTTTCGGGCTCGACGCGCGGGCCGGCCGGCCGGAACGGCCGCACGCAGACCGAGACGTCGGCGATGCGGTCGACGCGCGCGTCGATCGGCACCAGATTCGCTGCCTCTGCTCCGCGCCTGGGCGCGGTTGCACAACCGGCGAGGCCGCCTGCCAACCCGGATGCTAGTCCGGATACCAGGGCGCCCTGCAACAGCCCGCGCCGGCCGAGCCGGCCCAGTCGCTCCCTCTGCATTGGTTGGTGCCTCAGTCGCTGCCGAACGGCCGAAGGTAACATGCCCAAGATGACATCCTTCCACCCGCCGCGCACCGCGGCCATCGACGCAACCGGCTTTTCCGGTAAAGCAGCCTGCGGTAAAGCTTGCCGAGCGGGATCGGCTCTGCCGAAGGGGGCGATGGCCACGACGACGACCGACAATCCACCCGGGGAGCAACCGGCGCAGGCCAAGATGGCGGCCGCTGGGTTTGCCAGCGGCTTTCGCTTCGGCCCGTCGGGCGCCCGAGCGCTGCACGGCGGGGACCTCGGCGAAGCGCTCGGCGATCGCGATAGCTGGCTGTGGCTCGACTTCCAGCTTGGCGAAGAACGGCTGGCGGCCATGCTCGCGACGTTGCCGGGGCTCACGCCGCGAGTCCTGGAATTGCTCCTGTCGACGGACGACAAGGTCCGGACCGACACCTTCGGCAAGGCGATCGTCGGCATCGCCAACGACTACGAAATGCGCAAACCCCTGGATGCCAAGTACGGCGTGCGATGGCGCTTTGCCCTGCTTCCCCAGCTTCTGGTGACGGTGCGGCCACGCCTCGGCCACGCCTTGTCCCAGGTCCAGGCCGACATCCCGGCCGGCCGGCACTTCCGTGATCCGGTCCACCTCATGGGCGCACTGCTCAACGAATTCGCCATCGCGAGCTACTCGATGTTGGTCGAGATCGGCAACCACATCAACGAAAGCGAGGAACGGATGCTGGACGACGCGGCGGCGCCCGCCGCGGAAGTCCCCGGCCGCATCCGCCGTCGCCTGCTGTATCTGCATCGCCAGGTGATCCCGGTGAACGGCGTGATAACCTTCATGCTGCCGCAGCGGCCGGACTGGTTCGACGAGACCGCCCGGCTGGAGTACCGGCGCATCGCCGAGCGTCTGGACAACCTGCACGACGAGATCGAGCTGTTGCGCGAGCGCGCCCATACGCTGGAGGCCGACTTCCAGGCCCGGGAATCGGAGCGGACCAATCGGCGGCTCACGGTGCTGACCGTCCTGTCCGCCTTGCTGCTGCCGCCCAGCGTCATCTCGGGGATCCTGGGCATGAACGTCGGCGGCCAGCCCCTGCTCCGCGACCCGCTCGGCTTCCTGATCGCCAGCGGGATGATGGGCGCGTCGGTGGTCGTGATGCTGATCATCCTGCGCCGCATCCGGCTGATTTAGGAAACCAAAGCCGTCATCCCGACTGGAGCCGAGCGGAGCGAGGCGTAGCGGAGGGACCTTTTTGGTGTGCCACCGCATGAATGGTCCCTCCACTGCGCGCTTCGCGCTCCGGTCGTGATGACGGGCTAGTTAGGCCTCAAGTCACGCGGAAATTCTTGAACTGCCACGGATCCTTCTTGTCGAGGTCCTCGGGGAACAGGCCGCCGCGATCGAAGAGCGGCGTCCAGTCGCTGTACTTGCCGACCACCGGCCCGAGATAGGGCATGCAGATCTCGAGGTTGCGGGCGAAGTCCATCTCGTCGGCCTCGACGATGCCGCGGTCGGGGTTCTCGAGCGCCCAGACGATGCCCGACAGCACCGGCGCGCAGACCTGCAGCGAGGTCGCGTTGTTGTAAGGCGCGAGCTTGCGCGCCTCGTTTATGTCGAGCTGCGAGCCGTACCAGTAGGCGCCTTTCTTGTGGCCCATCAAGAGCACGCCGAGCTCGTCACGGCCCGACGTGATCTCGTCGACCATCAGGCGCTGGCGCTTCTGCTGGTGCAGGTTCTTTCCGGAAACCTCGTGCATGGACATGATCGCCTGGTCGCACGGGTGGTAGGCGTAGTGCACGGTCGGCCGGTAGACGACCCGCCGCCCCTCGCTCAGCGTGAAGTAGTCGGCGAGCGAGATCGCCTCGTTGTGGGTGATGATGAAGCCGTGGAACGGCCCCTCGATCGGCGTCCAGGTGCGCACGCGGGTGAACAGCCCCGGCTGGTTGAGGTAGATCGCCGCGCCGCAGCCGAACTTGTGCTGCGCGCCGTCCGGCGGCAGGCCCTTCTCGTGCGTGCCCCAGCCCATCTCGGCCGGCTGGCTGCCTTCCGACACGAAGCCGTCGATCGACCAGGTGTTGACGAACTCGCCCACCTCCTTCGGCTTGGGCGACACCTGGGTGTCGCGCTCGGCGACGTGGATCACCTTGATGCCGAGCCGCCGCGCCAGCTGGCCCCAGCCCTCGCGCGTCGCCGGCACCGCCGCCTTCACGCCGGTGTCCTTGGCGATGTTGAGCATCGCCTGCTTCACGAAGTGCGACACCAGGCCGGGATTGGCGCCGTGCGCGATCACCGCCGTCGGCCCGCCCTGGTGCTTCGAGCGCAGCTTCAGCATGTTCTCGCGCAGCGCATAGTTGGAGCGCAGCGACACCGAGAGGTGCGGGTCGGTGTAACCGCCCGGCCACGGCTCGATGCAGGTGTCGAGGTAGAAGGCGCCGACCTCCTGGCAGTATTCGACGAGCGCGGTGGACGCCACCTCGACCGACAGGTTGACCAGGAAGTCGCCCTTGCCCAGCTTCCCGGCCAGCAGCCGGCGGTGGTTGGCCTGGGTCAGGCTCTTCTGGATGAACTCGACGCCATAGCGCTTGATCTCGGGCAGGCCGCCGCGTGCGTCCTTGGCGATGATGGTGATCTGGCTGGGCTTGATGCCGATGTGCTTCAAGATCAGCGGCAGCGTGCCGTGGCCGATCGAGCCGAAGCCCACCATAACCATGCGCCCCGTGAACTCGATGTGCTTGCCGCGCGCGTGTACCTTCTTCGCCATTTAAGCGCCCCCGCATTTGTGGTGAGTGGTCGTAAACAACGACGCGGCCTTCCTCAAGGCCCGTCGCTCCTCCCCTTCGCGGAGTCCGCGAAGGGGAGGTGTCGCCGTCTTACGGCGACGGAGGGGTCGAAATCCCAAGAGTCAGAGTCGTGACCCCTGCGTCGGCCTATGAGGCCGACACCTCCCCAGCAAGCTGGGGAGGAGAGCTTAGATGCAAACCGCCCTGAGCGGCGCAAAACCGTTGAACGCAACGGACGAGTACGTCGTCGTGTAGGCGCCTGTCGAGAGAATCTCGACCTTGTCACCGGCCTTTAACGATAAAGGCAGCTTGTACTCCGTCTTTTCATACAGGATATCGGCGGAGTCGCAGGTCGGGCCGGCCAGCACCACCGGCCCTGCCCGCGTGCCGTCGCGGCCGGTGCGCAGGCGGTACTTGATGCTCTCGCCCATGGTCTCGGCCAAGCCCGAGAACTTGCCGACGTCGAGGTAGACCCAGCGCTTGCGGTCGCTGACCGCCTTGCGCGACACCAGCACGACCTCGCTCTGGAGCACGCCGGCATCGCCCACCATGGAGCGGCCGGGCTCGATGATCACCTCGGGCATGTGGTTGCCGAAGTGGCGCACCAGCGCGCGGGTCACCGCCTCGCAGTAGGCCTCGATGCCGTTGACCTCGGCCCGGTAGCGCGCCGGAAAGCCGCCGCCCAGGTTGACCATGCGCAGGTCGACGCCCTCCTCGGCGAGCGCGAAGAACATCTGCGAGACTTGGGCGAGCGCCCTGTCCCACTGGTCGAGGTCGGTCTGCTGGCTGCCGACGTGGAAGGAGATGCCGTAGGCGTCGAGCCCCCACTCGTTGGCCTTGCGCAAGAGGTCCTTGGCCATCTCCGGCGCGCAGCC
>JAFAKN010000049.1 GCA_019235415.1 Alphaproteobacteria bacterium | reverse complement strand
TCGCCATCGCGATGCTGGCGACGTTCTATCGCGAGCCCGCGCATCCAAAGCCGCCGCGAATCAACTACCTCGCACCGCTCCTGCTGATGCTGGGTGGCAGCGCGTTGATGGCGGCCCTGATCCAGGGCGGCACGCTCAGCCGGCCGGCGCTCGTAGGCTGCGTGGCAATTGGCGTCGCCGCGTTGGCCAGCCTCGTCGTCCGCGAACGCCACACCGAGGCGCCGATGCTGCCGATCCGCCTCTGGCGCAATCGTGTCGTCGCATTGACCAACGGCGGCTGCTTCGCCATGGGCATGGTCATGCTGAGCGTCACCGCCTTCGTGCCGTTGTACGTGCAGGGTGTGATGGGCCGCAGTGCGACGGCGACCGGCGCGGTGCTCGGCACCATGTCGGTCAGCTGGGCGCTCTCCGGCGCCATCGCCGGCCGTATCTTGGTCCATACCGGCTATCGCACGACGGCAATGATCGGCGGCGCAGCCTTGGCAATAGGCAGCATCGTGTTGGTGGCGGTGACGCCGGCACGAGGCCCCCTATGGGTCGGGGCCGGCACGATGCTGGTCGGCATCGGCATGGGCTTTTGCAACACCACCTTTCTCGTCTCGGTCCAGGCCGCCGTGGAGCGAACGCAGCGCGGCACAGGCACCGCGTCCAATATATTCTCCCGTCTGGTTGGCCAGTCGGTCGGCGCTGCCCTGTTCGGCGGCCTCGTGAATCTCGGCGTCATGCTCATCGTCCCCGAGGCGCGAGACGCAGCCGAGAACTTGATGGACCCGGCGCTGCGCCGCGGCCTTCCCGCCGACGAGCTCGTCGCGCTGACGCAAGCGATGGCGGCGGCCCTCCAGAATGTCCACCTCGTCGCCGCGGTGGCCGGCGTGGCCGCTCTCGTCGTCGGCAGTCGCCTGCCGCGCACGCTCGATGCAACCGCGCCGCCGTCCCGTCGCCGCGAGTGATGCCCATAGTTACAAGACCGAGGGCTCGTCGGCGGCCGCCGCTACCAGGAAGTGGGCGTTGGCCGTGGCGACGGGCTTGGCACGGTCATCCTGCCAGGCTTCGACGAACACATTGACCATGCGCCGCCCTTGCTTGGTCACCTTGGCGGCGGCGATCACGTCGCGCGGCCGCGCCGAGCGCAGATAGTCGACCGTGATATTGACGATCTTGGGCACCGTCTCGGTCTCGGTCTCCCACAAGAGATGGAAGATCGCCGCCATCTCGAGCACGGCGCCGAGTGTGCCGCCATGGATGGCTGGCAAGAAGGTGTTGCCGATGAGGTCGGCGTGATAGCGCATGCGGGTCAGCAGCTCGCCGGTGCTGTTCTCCGGGGCGATGCCCATCCATCGGGCATAGGGAATGGCCTCGGCAAGCCGGCCGACGTCGCCGGTCTTGCGCACCTGGGCGAGGCGTTTCAGCAGGCGACTCATGTCTTGGCCATCCCGGCGGTCGCGGCGACCGGGTCCTTGGGATCGTCCTGGTGGGCAAGGGCGTAGTCGATGCCGGCGTCACCGCTGTAGAAGTCCGATATCATCGGCATTTTACGCTTCCCGAGCGGGGGCTGGTACTAGCTCAGTACTAGCAGGAAAGCGCGGCCGGTTGGGCGAAAAGGCTTGCGGCCCGGACCGGCCATCAGCCAGATGGAGAGCATGGCCACGCCTCCCCTGACGACGCCGGCCGAGCGGGTCGCGTTCTTTCAGCAATTCTTTAGCGACAACATCCCGCACAACAAGGCATTGGGCCTCAAGGTCGTCGCCGTCGCCCGAGGCCTTGCCTCCATGCGGCTCGACTGGCGCGAGGACTTGGTCGGCAATCCCGAAACCGGTGTGCTGGCCGGCGGCCCGATCACGGCGATGTTGGACTCCTGTTGCGGCATGGCTGTAGCGACCTTGCTCAAGGAGCCCCAGCCATTTGCGACGCTCGATTTGAGGATCGATTATGCCAAGCCGGCCATCCCTCGACAGCCCGTGATCGCGGAAGCGGAGTGCTATCGTATCACACGCTCGGTCGCCTTCACGCGCGCCTTCGCCCATCAGGGAGATCCCAAGGATCCGGTCGCCGCCGCGGCTGGCACATTCATGCTCGGAACCAAGGGCCAATCGACCCATGCCGAAGCGATCGCCCGGATATCCAAGCCATAAGGCAGCGCCGGGATTGAGGCCTACGCCAGTCCGTCTGTCTCGCCCTCACGCCTTGGCTTGGTCGGCGTAACCCTTCATGTAGGCGAGCGCGTCGGCATCGCCGATGCGGGCTTCCACTTCGCTCGCGTTCTTGCTGCCGGGCAGCCCGGTATTCTGCTGTTGCACCCTGCTCTGGCCGGACATCGCGCCGACGGTGCGGTAGATGACGCCGTCCTCGCCGGTCGGGGCGACCTCGGGCACCATCGTGCCGCCCATGTCCTCGATGATGGCTTGTGCCTTGTTCTCGACGTCGGCCATGCCGCCGCGGTCCTTGCCGGACTTGCAGCCTTGCGACACCGTAATGGCCGCGTCCGGATCGCCGAGTGCTGCAAGCGCGAGGGCCGATGTGTCGACGAGGCGCATGGTATGGCGGACCATCTGGTAGGGGTCGCCGTGACTGCTCTTGTAACCGCCCTTGTTGAATATCTCGCGCACGACGTCGGTCTGGTCGACCAGCGCCTGGCGCAGCCGCTCGAGCTCGCTTGCGTTGACAGGCGCCGGCTGCACCTGGAGCGCCGCGTCGATCTTGCGGATCGTCTCGCCGACGACGCCGTTGGGAGGCGTCTTCACGGCGAGGTCGCCGACGAGCTTGCGCATGTTTTCGGTATTGTGCGCGTCGACGACGACGAATGCGGCGGAGTAGTTGCCCATCGCGAAGTCGTTGACGCCGAAAGAAAAGGTGATGGTATCGACGTCGACCCGGACCGGCTGATTCTGTACGACAGCCACGGGGTTCCGGTCGTCATCGATGGTAAAAGTTTGCGCGCCCTGCAGCGCCTCGAAGGCCCGGAATTGGCTGTCCGTGAACGTCCACTCGCGATAATCCTTACTGCGTGAAATATAGGTGCCGAACTCGCGCGTGGGGGAAGGCGTCGTCAGGTTGAAATTGACATGGGTCAGCTTGCCCGGCTGATTGACGATCCCGGCCGCCGCCTTGGCCAGCAGTGCGTCTTTGAAGGCCCTCGGTGTGGTGTGCTCCACGGCCGTCGTCAGCACCTCCGTTGCCGCGCGCTGGTTTGCTTGTGTCCGGGCTGTCGCAGTCGGAATCATCCAGGCGTCGATCACGCCGTGCCGGACCGACTGGCTCAAGACTTTCGGCTGATTGGTCACCGGGTCGGGGCGGGTGAGGCGGCTGACCTGCAGGTTGCGGGCGTGGTTCGCATCATCTCGGTTCGCGGCGCTGACACCGTGCAGGCCGGCGTTCACATAGCTTCGGCCAACCGCACCTCCCAGCTGCCGGGCTGGAACGATCTCGCTGGTGTAGGTACGGGTGAGGTTGTTGCGCGTCACTGGCATCGCCTGCGAGACGGGCTGCCAGGCTTGGGCAGTATCGAGAGCCTTCACCCGCGCTTTCTCGAGTGACTCGGATGCCCTTTGCACGTCCGTCGGGTTGAAGCCCAGCGTCGCGAGCCCAGCCCTCAGCGCCTGTTTTGCGTTCGAAGCCGCGATATCGAAGGGATGTGGTTGCTTCGTCCCGAAAAAGACCTGGGTCTTCTCGCCGACGCTGAAACTCGGCGGCACGGCACTGCGCTGCGGGTTCGCTATTGCGTTGGTCAGTACCTGCGTCGCCTGGTGCGCCAGGTCATTCTTCCAGCCAAGCAGACCGCGGTGCGCCAGCGAGCCAGGGGTTGCGCCCGGATCACCATTGATAAGTGTCGCCGCGTTCGGCAGTGGCGGTTGTGCCAGTAGCACTTCTGCGATCAAGTCGTCGATCACCACGCCCTGCGCGTGCGCCCATACCAGGTCGTTGTGGGCAACCGCTGCGTTCGAGAGTGGGTCGTTGGCGATGAAGGCGTCGAGAAACTGAATCCGACTGGTGAGCAATTGGCTTTGATGCTGCAGATCCACCATGAGAGCATTCCGCAGATCCTGTCCGCGCTGCGTCGCTGGGTTGGCTTGGCCAAGATTCAGTTGGCTCGTGCCGAGATCTTGCACATGCTGCACCAGTTGCTGGCGAAGGAGCGTGATCGGCGTCGTCGCCGGATTGAATTCCATCCTGCCAAGTTGGCCCTGGCTGCTGCGAACGCGCCGCAGGGCTTCCAACCCATCGTCCAGGAAGTTCGCCGCCTCGCGGCGCACGGACCCCGCTCCGGGGTTCGGGTTCGGCGCGTTGCGGTCCAGTTCGGCTTCGAGACGGTCGAGCAGCGCCTGATTGCCTTGTTGCCCGTCCCGCACGCTCGCGAGACCCGGGAAAGCCTCAGCGAAGCGCGCATTCTCCTTGATGTAGAACTCCCGGATCGCATCGTCGGCAACCTGCCGGATCGTCTGCCGGTTCATCGGGGCCTGTGCGAAGTCCTGATGCCGGCGAACGGCCACAAGCACTGCACGCTTCAAGGCTGGGGTCACCGTGTCGACGCCTGGTGGCGCGAGCGCCACGTGCCGCGCGAGAAAGCTTTGGCTAGTACTGGTCGTCCCCAGATAGTCCCATGCCGCCCGCTCGTTCGACCGCATCATACCTGCGCGCAACTGCTGCGCTTTCTCCAGTATGGCTGCGCGGTCACCATGCTTCAGCCGCTGGGTCCCCTGTAGGACACCTCTCTCGCCGTAGTATCCCAGCACGTTGCGCATTGCGTCGTGGGCTATCTGCCGACCAGAGCGCTCGAGGTCGGACAGGAACGCCTGCGCGAGGGCGGCATCTTCGTTCTTGATGCGCAGCGCCTCTTGCGGACCCGGACTGCCGCTGCGCGGCGCCGCCGCGACCACCTGGCCTTGCTGATTCAAGGTAATCGGGCCCTTGACCTGCTGGTAGCGCTCAACTCCGAAGACCATGTCAGTCCTCCATCGCGCCCGTCAGGCGCGGATCATGCCGGGACCATCCGGTTCGGCCGGGGGTGGAGCGGCAGCGGCGCCGTCGGCTCCTCGATAGGGCGCGCCCGCGTTGAGCGCGGTAATGCGGTTTCCCCAACTCTCGATTTCGTTGGTCATCCGGTCGAGCAGACC
>JAFAKN010000005.1 GCA_019235415.1 Alphaproteobacteria bacterium | reverse complement strand
AACTGGCCGAAGCTCTACACCGCCGAGCAGAGCGCCGACCTGCCGGCCGAGGAACTGGTCGAGCTGAAGGCGGGCGCCGACTACGGCTGGCCGGAATGCTACTACGACCAGAATCAGCAGAGGCTGGTGCTGGCGCCCGAGTATGGCGGCGATGGCGGCAAGGCCGTCGGGCTCTGCGCAAACCGGCAGGGACCGATCGCGGCCTTTCCCGGTCATTGGGCGCCCAACGCGCTCGCGATCTATCTCGGCAACAAGTTGCCGCAGGGCTATCGCGGCGGTGCGTTCATCGCCTTCCACGGTTCCTGGAACCGCGCTCCGCTGCCGCAAGGCGGATACAACGTCGTCTTCCAGCCGATCGCCAACGGCAAGGCCTCCGGTCCGTTCGTGGTTTTCGCCGATGGCTTCGCGGGCAAGCACAAGGAACCGGGTCGCGCCGCCTTCCGGCCGTCCGGTCTCGCGGTAGCGCCCGACGGTGCGCTCCCCAACGGGGCGCTCTACGTCTCCGACGATGTCCATGGCCGGATCTGGCGCATCACCTATAATGGCGACGGCTCCGACAAGGTGGCCGCCGCCACCGCGTCGGCGCCGCCGACCGCGGCGCAGTCGACCGCGGTCCCCCCCGAGGGCATCCATCCCGATGCCGGTCGGGCGCCCGCACCGCTGGCGACACCTCCCGGCGCGACGCCACAGCAGGTGGCGCTGGGCGATCGCATCTTCCACGGCGAGGCCGACAACGGCGCGTGCAGCGGCTGTCACGGCTCGGACGCCGGCGGCAGCCCGGTCGGGCCGCCACTCAACACCGGACACTGGCTGTGGGGCGACGGCAGCCTCGCGAGCCTGCGCGATGCCATCGCCAAGGGCGTCGCCAAGCCCAAGCGCTACGAGGGCGTGATGCCGCCGATGGGCGGCAGTCCGATGTCGAAGGAAGATCTCGACGCGGTGACGGCCTACGTCTGGGCGGTCGGCCATGCCGGCAAACGCTGATCGTCGATCAAATCCATTCGTCATCCCGACCGGAGCCGCGCGAAGCGAGGCGAAGTGGAGGGACCTTTTTATGTCGCTAGACGCGTGAAAGGTCCCTCCACTTCGCGCTCCGGTCGGGATGACGGGATTGAGCGCGCTAGGCGATATGGACTCGCAGGCGTGTGCGAGCTGCACGCAGTGCTCGTTCGACTCCCTCTGGGTCGCCTCCCCGAGCGAAGATGAAACCGAGATAGCGATCGCCCCAGGGCAAAGGCCGCACGTTCTGCCCGAGCGGAATCGTGATCGACAGTCCGGTGACGCCCGGTACTGCCCGAGCATCGGCCTGCCCCTCGATCCTTTCCAGCACGCCGGCCCGCTCGACCGGCAGCATGAGCACGCCGGCCGCCTCCGCCGATGCGGATGCCTCGACAGGAGCGCCGAGCGCATTCAACAGGATCATCATCTCCAGGCTCATGCCGGCGGCGAACCGCAGGGAGCGGGAGCACAGCCCGCCGATCGAACGGGCGGCGAGCTCCAGCATCACCGGCCTCGCGGTTCCCGCCCTTGCGTCGATCCGCAGCTCGGCATGGATCGGACCCTGGCGCAGTCCAAGTGCCCGGGCGGCGCGCTCGGCGATGCACGTCGCCGCGGCCAGCGTCGATTCCGGTAGTCGCGATGGCGTGACGAGCAGCGTCTCCTCGAAGGTCGGGCCCTCCGGCGTATCGGGCTTGTCGAAGATCGCCATGACGGCCAGGGCACCATCGAAAAGAAGACCGTCGATGCTCAGCTCCCAGCCGGGCACGTATTCCTCGAGCAGAACCGGCTCCCCCTCGCGCTGCGCTTCGCGCAGGATCCCGCGAATTTCCGCGATGGCACTGTCGAGCCCAGCTTCGTCTTCGGCACGCAGCACACCGCGGCTGCCGCTCAGCGACACCGGCTTCGCAATGCAGGGAAAGACGACGGCCCGTGCCGCCGCACGAATCGCATCCGCATCAGCGTCATGGTCAAGAACGCGAAACGTCGGCTGAGGCACGCCGAACTCGTCCCACAGCCGTCGCTGTTGGGTTTTATCGGCAGCGGCGGTGATGGCATCGACCGCGTTGTGGGCGAGTCCAAGCTCGGCAGCCAGCCGCGCCGCCAAGGGCAGCATTTGCGCATCGACAGCGACCACCGCATCGACGTCGCCGACCTCGTTCAACACCCGCGAGGCGTTGCCCTGCAGGTCGTCGGGATCGACTCGCACGACGGGATTGCCGCCCAAGGGCAGCGCGCCGTCGCTGCCGATGATCATGTCGAGCTGCAAACGATTGGCGGCCAGCACGAAGTCCGTCGCCCGGTAGGTGACCGGCGGCACCAGGAGCAGGACGCGCTTGCCCGCCACTCCCTCGAACGCTGCGCTCTGCGCCTGGCCGGGATCGGCGGGATGGCGCGCGGGATCGGTCATCGCTTGGCCGCCGAGTAGAACGGCTCGCGGCCTGCCTCGTGGTCGGTGACGT
>JAFAKN010000516.1 GCA_019235415.1 Alphaproteobacteria bacterium | reverse complement strand
GCCCGCGCCATAGAGCAGCAGGAAGATTGCGCTGTCGCGCAAGTCGATCCAGGCGGCGCGCTCCTGCTCGGGGGCCGCGTCCAGGACGTCCTCCATATCGCGCTCGCTCAGCGCCTTAGGCACCGAGCGGGGCAGCTTCGGCGTCTGCACCGACTGGATGCTTGCGGTGTGGGCGAGGCCGCGCTTGTCGAGGAAGGCGAAGAAGGAACGCACCGAGGAAAACGCCCGCGCGGTCGACGTTCGCGCCATGCCCTGCCGCGCCCGTTCGGTCAGCCAGGCGCGGAACTCGGCGGGCTTCAGCCGTGCCAGCGCGTCCAAAGTCGGCGGCGCGCCGAGATAGCCCGTGAGGAAGCCCAGGAAACCCGCGACGTCGTGCTCGTAGGCGACGAGGGTGTGAGCTGCGAGCCGGCGCTCGCTCTTCAGCCAGTCACGCCACGCCTCGCGCGCCGCGTCGAGGGTCATTCCGGCAGGTCGAGCCAGGCGCGGATGGTGTTCTCGAGCACCTTGGCGAGGAAGAACAGGAGCTCGGTCGACTGGTCGGGCCCGAATTGCTCCGGATCGCGCGCGCCGAAGCACATCACCCCATCCGGTGACCCCGACGACACCTTTAGGCGCATCAGCACGTCGGACTTCACGAATCGGGCGATGTCGCCGAAGAAGGCCTCTTCGCCGGCGATGCTGGCGCGCAGCCGCACTTGCTTGTCGGGTCCGAGGGCAGCATCGATCGCGCCAGGGGCGAGGACGTAGACGCCACGCACGGGCGCGCGCTTGGGCGCCTCGGCGTTGGCCTCGATGGCCAGCGTGATGAAATCGACGTCCAGCAGCTCGGGCAGCTCATGGGTGACGACGTGGATCATCTTCTCGAAGGTCGTCGCCTGGATGATGCTGATGACCGCGGCCTGGATGCGGTTCTGGACGATCTGGTTCTGCCGTGAATTGGCGATTATCTCGGTGCGCTCGTTCTTCAGCCGGTCGATCTCGCTCCGCAGGCGCTTCAGGATCGCCTGCTGCATATCGATCACCCCGGGGCCCTGCAGCCGCGGCGCCAGCGCCAGGGTCTCGACGAACTGGGGATGCTTCTCGAAAAAGTCCGGATGGGTCTTGAGGTAGGCGACGACGTCGTCGGCCGTGATCAGCTTGACCTGCCGTCCCGAACCATCGGGCGCCGTAATGGTGCCGTCGCTGCCCATTCAGATCTCCGAGATCAAAGGAAGTCGATACGGGCGGTATGGTAGCAGAACATAAGATAAACTGCCTCAATGCAGTGGTCCGGACATGCCCGCCGCCACAATTTCTAGCGATTCCCTCTCGGAGCGACAAGCCGGGGCGGCATCGCCTCCCGCACCGGGACCGGTGGAAAACAGCGCCGGCCCGACAGTGCGCGTGCTGCTTCCGCTGCCGCTGGGCGATGCCTACGACTATCGGGTTCCCGCCGGGTTCGAGGTCGGCCTGGGCCAGTTCGTGGTCGTGCCGCTCGGGAAGCGGTTGACCGTCGGCGTGGTGTGGGGCGAGGGGACAGGCGACGTGGCGCCGGAGAAGCTGCGCGACATCGCCGAGGTCCTGCCGGCCCTGCCCATGGCCGAAGCGCTGCGCCGTTTCGTCGACTGGGTGGCTGCCTATACCCTCAGCCCGCCCGGCGCCGTGCTGCGCATGGCGATGAGCGTGCCCGCCGCGCTCGCCGCGCCCAAGCTGGGGACCGTCTATCGTGCGGCGGCGCGGGTCGACGATGCGCCGCTCAAGCTGACGGCAGCACGGCGGCGCGTGCTGGAGCAGTTGCACGATGGCCCGGCGTTGCCGCTTGCGGAGCTGGCGCATCTCGCCGGTGTCGGCACATCCGTGGTGAAGGCCATGGCCGCGATCGGCCTGCTCGAACCGGTTGAGCGCACCGTGCGCCGCTCCTTTACCCAGCCCGATGGCAAGCGGCAGGGACCGGCGTTGTCGCCCGAGCAGGCGATCGCGGCGGAGACCCTGGTGGAAAAGGTCTTGGCCCACGCCTTTTCCGCCAGCTTGCTCGACGGCGTCCCTGGCGCCGGCAAGACCGAGGTCTACTTCGAGGCCGTCGCGGCCGCCCTGGCATCGGGGCGGCAGGTGCTGGTGCTGCTGCCGGAAATCGCGCTCACGGCGCAATGGCTGAAACGCTTCGAGGATCGTTTCGGCGCTCTGCCTGCCCCCTGGCACTCCGGTCTTACAAGCATCGAGCGGCGCGAGACCTGGCGCGCCATTGCGGAAGCCCGCGTGCCGGTGGTGGTCGGCGCGCGCTCGGCGCTGTTCCTGCCGTTCGCCAATCTCGGCCTGATCGTCGTCGACGAGGAGCACGACAGCTCCTTCAAACAGGAGGACGGCGTCATCTACAACGCGCGCGACATGGCGGTCGTGCGCGCCCGGCTGGTGTCGGCGCCGATCGTGCTGGCCTCGGCGACACCGTCGCTGGAGACCATCGTCAACGTCACGTCGGGCCGCTACGGCATGCTGCACCTGCCCGATCGTCATGGCGGCCGCAAGCTCGCCACCTTGTCGGCGATCGATCTGCGCAAGCAGGCGCCGTCGCGCGGTCGATGGCTGTCGCCGCCGGTGGTCGAGGCGATGACCCGCACGCTGGAAGCCGGCGAGCAGACGCTGCTGTTCCTCAATCGCCGCGGTTATGCGCCGCTGACGCTGTGCCGCGGCTGCGGCCACGGCATCGAGTGTCCGCAATGCTCCGCCTGGCTGGTCGAGCATCGCTTCCGCCGCACGCTGGTCTGCCATCACTGCGGCCATCTCGAGCCGCCGCCGCAAGCCTGCAGGTATTGCGGCGCGGTCGACCAGTTCGTGGCCTGCGGTCCCGGCGTCGAGCGGCTGGCCGAGGAGGCCCTCGCCCTGTTCCCGCAGGCGCGCCTGGAGCTGTTCACGTCCGACTCGCTGTTCAATCGCGACGAGGCGACCGCCGCTATCGAGCGCATGATCCGGGGCGAGATCGATATCTTGATCGGCACGCAAATGGCGGCCAAAGGCCACCATTTTCCCAATCTCACGCTGGTCGCCGTCGTGGACGCCGACCTTGGCCTCAACGGCGGCGACCTGCGGGCCGCCGAGCGCACCTTCCAGCTGCTCTACCAGGTGGCAGGCCGGGCCGGGCGCGAAGACCGGCCCGGCCGGGCGCTGGTCCAGACCCATATGCCAGAGCATCCGGTGATGCAGGCCCTGGTGTCGGGTGATCGCGACCGCTTCGTGACCGCCGAGCTCGCCGATCGAAGGGCGGCCGGCATGCCGCCGTTCGGCCGGTTGGCGGCGCTGGTCGTCTCGGGACCCGATCCCGCCGCGGTCGACAACGTTTGCGCAGCGTTGGCACGCCGGGCTCCGCATCGCGACGGCGTCACGGTGCTGGGGCCTTCGGTGGCGCCGCTCGCTCTGTTGCGCGGGCGCCATCGCCGACGCTTCCTGCTGAAGGCGACGCGCGAGATTGCCGTGCAGCCGCTCCTTCACACCTGGCTCGAGCGCATCGGCTTGCCGGGCTCAGTTCGGCTGCAGATCGACGTCGATCCGTATTCCTTCCTGTAGCCCTACCGCGCTGAAAAACCGCGGTAATACAGGACTTTGGCAACCTTGCGTCGCTCCATGCCGCATGGTAGCAACGCGCGCTTTTGCGGGCTGGGGCGCGCCTGTTCGCCTGGAAAGCACCGGGGATTCAACAGCTTGCCGGTCCTCAGCCGGGTTCGGGAAAGGCCATCGACGTGTCTACTTCGGCCAATTCAACTGTAGCCGGCCGCTATGCCAGCGCCCTGTTCGAGCTGGCCGACAATGCCCGTTCCCTGGACCAGGTCGCCCAAGACCTCACCACATTTCGCACGATGGTCGACGAGAGCCCCGATCTCGTGCGCATGCTGGCCAATCCGGTGATCGGCCGCGAGGCGCAAGGCAAGGCTCTGCTGGCCCTGCTCGATGCCGCCGGCATCGCCGGACTGACCCGCAATTTCGTCGGTGCCGTCGCCGCCAACGGTCGCGCCCGCGATCTCGTCGCCATGGCGAGCGCGTTCCTTGCCGAGCTGGCGAGCCGTCGCGGCGAGACCACGGCGACGGTGACGTCGGCGGTGCCGCTCTCGCCGCAGCAGGTGCAGCAGCTCAGCGACACGCTGCGCGGCGTGCTGGGTGGCGCCAAGGTCTCCATCGATGCCCGCGTCGAGCCCGACATCCTGGGCGGCCTGGTCGTCAAGGTCGGCTCGCGCCTGTTCGATTCGTCCATCCGCAGCAAGCTGCAGCGCCTGCAGCTCGCCATGAAAGGGGTTGCCTAAATGGATATCCGCGCCGCTGAAATCTCGGCCATCCTCAAGCAGCAGATCGCGAGCTTCGGCACCGAGGCCGAAGTCGCCGAAGTCGGCCAGGTGCTGTCGGTCGGCGACGGCATCGCTCGCGTCTATGGCCTCGACAGCGTCAAGGCCGGCGAGATGGTCGAGTTCCCGGGCGGCATCAAAGGCATGGCGCTCAACCTCGAGCGCGACAACGTCGGCATCGTGATCTTCGGCGAGGACCGCAACATCCGCGAAGGCGATACCGTCAAGCGCACCGGCGCCATTGTCGACGTGCCGGTCGGCAAGGGCCTGCTCGGCCGTGTCGTCGATGGTCTCGGCAATCCGATCGACGGCAAGGGCCCGCTCGCGACGACCGAGCGCCGCCTCGTCGAGGTCAAGGCGCCGGGCATCATTCCGCGCAAGTCGGTCAACGAGCCGATGCAGACCGGGTTGAAGGCGCTGGATTCGCTGGTGCCGGTCGGCCGCGGCCAGCGCGAGCTGATCATCGGCGACCGCCAGACCGGCAAGACCGCGGTCGCGATCGACACCTTCATCAACCAGAAGCCGATCAACCAGGGCACCGACGAGAGCCGCAAGCTCTACTGCATCTACGTCGCCGTCGGGCAGAAGCGCTCGACCGTGGCCCAGATCGTCAAGACGCTCGAAGACAATGGCGCGATGGAATACTCCATCGTCATCGCCGCGACGGCGTCGGATCCGGCACCCATGCAGTTCCTGGCGCCCTATGCCGGCTGCGCCATGGGCGAGTTCTTCCGCGACAACGGCATGCATGCCCTGATCGTGTACGACGATCTCTCCAAGCAGGCCGTCTCCTATCGCCAGATGTCGCTGCTGCTGCGCCGCCCGCCGGGCCGCGAAGCCTATCCGGGCGACGTGTTCTACCTGCACTCGCGGCTTCTGGAGCGCGCCGCCAAGCTGAACGAGAAGAACGGCGCGGGTTCGCTCACTGCACTGCCGGTCATCGAGACCCAGGCCGGCGACGTGTCGGCCTATATCCCGACCAACGTCATCTCGATCACCGACGGCCAGATCTACCTCGAGGCCGAGTTGTTCTACGCGGGCATCAAGCCGGCCATCAACGTCGGCCTGTCGGTCAGCCGCGTCGGCTCGGCAGCGCAGATCAAGGCGATGAAGCAGGTCGCCGGCACCATGAAGCTCGAGCTGGCCCAGTATCGCGAGATGGCGGCGTTCGCCCAGTTCGCCTCCGACCTCGATGCCTCGACCCAGCGCCTGTTGTCGCGCGGCCAGCGCCTGACCGAGCTCTTGAAGCAGGACCAGTACCAGCCCATGCCGGTCGAGGAGCAGGTGGCCTCGATCTACTCCGGCACCCGCGGCTTCCTCGACAGCCTGCCGGTCAACCGCATCGGCGAATTCGAGCGGCACATGCTCGACGCGCTGCGCGCCGAAGGCTCGATCCTGGCGTCGATCCGCGAGAAGCGCGAGATCGTCAAGGAGACCGACGACAAGCTGAAGGCCTTCCTCACCGACTTCGCCAAGAAGTTCGCCTGAGGGCTCGAGCGCTAGATGCCCAGTCTCAAAACGTTCCGTCTCAGGATCCGAAGCGTCCAGTCGACGCAAAAGATCACCAAGGCGATGAAGATGGTGGCCGCCGCCAAGCTGCGCCGAGCGCAGGAGCAGGCGACGGCGGCGCGACCCTATGCCGAGGCGATGGACAAGATCCTCGCCTCGCTCGCCACCAGCTTCAAGTCAGGCACGGGTCCGCGCCTGCTGGCCGGCACCGGTTCCGATCGCGTGCATCTCCTGATCGTCGCCACGTCCGACCGCGGCCTGTGCGGCGCGTTCAACAGCTCGATCGTGCGCGAGGCGCGGCGCGTCGTGCGCCAGCTGGTGGCCGAAGGCAAGACGGTCAAGATCCTGGCGGTCGGCCGCAAGGGCCGTGACCAGTTGCGGCGGGACTTCGCGCCGTTCATCGTCGAGACGATCACCGATCTCGGCCGTCCGCGGCTCGGCTATGGCGATGCCCAGAAAGTCGCGGGGCGCGTCATGCAGATGTTCGATGCCGGCGAGTTCGATGTCGCCTCGGTGGTGTTCAATCGCTTCAAGTCGGCGATGACGCAGGTCGTCACGCGCCAGCAGCTCATCCCGCCGCCACCGCCCGAAAGCGCCCCGGGCGCTGCCGCATCGGCCGGAGGCGCCGTCTACGAGTTCGAGCCCGACGAGGGCGAGATCCTGGCCGACCTGCTGCCGCGCAACCTCACCGTCCAGATCTTCCGCGTTCTGCTGGAGAACGCCGCGAGCTTCTTCGGCTCGCAGATGACGGCGATGGACAGCGCGACCAAGAATGCCGGCGACATGATCAAGCGGTTGACCTTGCAGATGAACCGCTCGCGCCAGGCGTCGATCACCAAAGAGCTCATCGAGATCATCTCCGGCGCCGAGGCGGTCTAGCCCGCGCCGACAGCAATCGAACGAAAGGGATTCGAAATGGCCACCAACAACATCGGCACGATCACCCAGATCACCGGCGCCGTCGTCGACGTGCACTTCGATGCCGATCTGCCGAAGATCCTGAACGCGCTGCATGTCGAGACTGCCGGCCGCAAGCTGGTGCTCGAAGTGGCCCAGCATCTGGGCGAGTCCGAAGTGCGCACCGTCGCCATGGACACGACCGACGGCCTGGTGCGCGGCGAGAAGGCGGTCGACACCGGCGGGCCGATCGCCATGCCGGTCGGGCCCGAGACGCTCGGCCGCATCCTGAACGTGATCGGCGAGCCGGTCGACGAGCGCGGTCCGGTCAACAACAAGGAGACGTTGCCGATCCATCGCAACGCGCCGGAGTTCGTCGAGCAGTCGACCGAGGCGCAGATCCTGGCCACCGGCATCAAGGTCGTCGACCTGCTGGCACCCTACGCCAAGGGCGGCAAGATCGGCCTGTTCGGTGGCGCCGGCGTCGGCAAGACCGTGACCATCATGGAGCTGATCAACAACGTCGCCAAGGCGCACGGCGGCGTGTCGGTGTTCGCGGGCGTCGGCGAGCGCACCCGCGAGGGCAACGACCTCTATCACGAGATGATCGAATCGGGCGTCATCAAGCTCGATGGTCCGGGCTCCAAGGTGGCGCTGGTCTATGGCCAGATGAACGAGCCGCCGGGCGCGCGCGCCCGCGTCGGCCTGTCGGGCCTCACCGTCGCCGAGTACTTCCGCGACGCCGAGGGCCAGGACGTGCTGTTCTTCGTCGACAACATCTTCCGCTTCACCCAGGCGGGCTCGGAAGTGTCGGCGCTCTTGGGCCGCATCCCCTCGGCGGTGGGCTATCAGCCGACACTGTCGACCGACATGGGCGCGCTGCAGGAGCGCATCACCTCGACCAAGAAGGGCTCGATCACCTCGGTGCAGGCGATCTACGTGCCGGCCGACGACTTGACCGACCCCGCACCCGCGACCTCGTTCGCGCATCTGGACGCGACCACGGTGCTCAGCCGTTCGATCGCCGAGATGGCGATCTTCCCGGCGGTCGACCCGCTCGACTCGACCTCGCGCATGCTCGACCCGCGCGTCGTCGGCGAGGAGCACTACCAGGTGGCGCGCGACGTG
>JAFAKN010000568.1 GCA_019235415.1 Alphaproteobacteria bacterium | reverse complement strand
CTGATCACCGCGGTGATCCTGCCGCCGCCGCCCGCGGGCCGGCAAATCTATCGCAAGGTGCGCGATCGCGCGTCCTTCGCCTTTGCGCTGGTGTCGCTCGCCGCCGTGCTCGAGGTCGGCCAGGGTACGGTGCGCGGCGCTCATCTCGCCTTGGGCGGTGTCGCTCACAAGCCCTGGGTGCCGATCGATGCCGAGCGCGCCCTGGTCGGCGCGCGGGCCGTGCCGGAGACCTTCGCCGCAGCCGCCGACAGCGTGCTCGGGGAGGCGCATCCGCACGAGGCCAACGAGTTCAAGGTGCCGCTCGCGCGGGCACTGATCACCCATACGCTCGCCGAGCTCGCGAGCAGCGGAGGCTAGCCATGGCGCATGTGCTCGGCGTGCCGATCGACCGCATCGACGGCCCCCTCAAGGTCGGCGGCACGGCCAAGTACGCCGGCGACAACTGGCTCGACCGCATGGCGCACGGCTGGATCGTGCCCGCGACCATCGCCTGCGGCCACATCACGAGCATCGACGTGACTGCGGCCAAGCGCATGCCCGGCGTGCTGCTGGTGATGACGCATGAAAACGTCCCACATCAAGCGCTTTCCGACGAGCACGCCGAGCGCCATGCGCAGCCACGGCCGGTGCTGGCCGACGACGAGATCAAGCACTTCGGTCAGCCCGTCGCCCTGGTCGTCGCCGAGACGCCCGAGATCGCTCGTGCCGCGGCGACCGTCGTGCGCGTCACCTACCAGAAGCGCGACGGCGCATTCGCGCTCGACGCCAACAGCGACAAGGCCTACGACCCTGGCAAGACGGCCACGGGCCTGCCTGCCAAGAGCACGCTGGGCGACTTCGACCAGGCCTTCCAGGCCGCGCCGGTCCGCATCGACGCCCTCTACCGGACGCCCTACCAGAACCACGCCATGATGGAGCCGCACGCCAGCGTCGCTGCGTGGCAGGACGGCAAGCTCACCGTGATCTGCTCGGCCCAGCTGGTCGAAGCCGCCCGCCATGCCATCGCCAGCACCCTCGAGCTCGAGCCCGACAAGGTCGAGGTGATCTCCGAATTCGTCGGCGGCGGCTTCGGCGGCAAGCTGCTGGTCTACGCCGACGCGATCTTCGCCGCGCTGGCGGCGCGCGTGCTCGGCCGGCCGGTGCGTGTCGTGCTGACGCGCCAGCAGGTGTTCCACGTCGCGTCCCATCGTCCCGCCGCGATCCAGCGGGTGCGCTTGGCGGCCGAAAGCGATGGCACGCTCACGGCGCTGGCGCACGAATCGCTCGCGCAAGTCACCCGTGCCGATCCGTTCGTCGAGCCGATCGTCTCCTCGACGCGCTCGCTCTATGCCGCCGACAATCGCATGACCAGGATGTTGGTCGCGGCGTTGGACCTGCCGGCACCCGATTCGATGCGTGCGCCGGGCGATGCCACCGGCTCGATCGCGGTCGAGCAGGCGATGGACGAGCTCGCGAGCAAGCTCGGCATCGACCCGGTCGAGCTGCGCGTCAGAAACGAGCCCAAGGAGGATCCCGAGAGGCACGTGCCGTTCTCGACCCGCGCCCTGGTGCCCTGCCTGCGGGAGGGTGCGCGGCGCTTCGGCTGGGACAAGCGCAACCCGAAGCCCGGGCAGCTGCGCGACGGCCAATGGCTTTTAGGCATGGGCGTCGCGGCAGCGATCCGCGGCAACTACCTGCGGCCGGCCGAGGCGCGCGTCACGATGCGCGATGCCCGCCATGCCGTGGTCGAGATGGACATGACCGACATCGGCACGGGCTCGTACACGGTGTTCGCCCAGATCGCCGCCGAGCGGCTCGCGCTGCCGGTCGAGAACGTCGAGGTGAAGCTTGGCCACAGCTCCTATCCTGACACGCCGGGCTCGGGCGGCTCGTTCGGCGCCTCGAGCTGCGGCGCCGCGCTGCACGACGCCTGCACCAAGCTCGAGGCGATGCTCCAGTCAGGGATGGGCGCGCAGGGCCTGTCGGCCACCGGCAAGGTGACGCCGGGCGACGAGTACAAGAAATTCTCGCAATTCTCCTACGGCGCGCACTTCGTCGAGGTCGGCGTCGATGGCACCACCGGCGAGATCCGCCTGCGCCGCATGCTGGGCGTGTTCGCCGCCGGCCGCATCCTCAACGCCAAGACGGCGCGCTCGCAACTGATCGGCGGCATGGTCTGGGGCGCCAGCGCCGCGCTCCACGAGGACGCCGTGGTCGACCCTCGCTTCGGCAACTTCATCACCCAGGACCTCGCCAACTACCACGTGCCGGTGCACGCCGACGTGCCCGAGGTTGAGGCGGTGATGCTCGACGAGTTCGATCGCCACGCCAACGTGCTGGGCTCCAAGGGCCTGGGCGAGCTCGGCATCTGCGGCGCCGGCGCCGCGGTCGCCAACGCCGTCTACAACGCCTGCGGCGCGCGCGTCCGCGACTACCCGATCACGCTCGACAAGGTGCTGCCGGTGCTGCTGCGCGGTTGACCGCAGCCGAGTGCCCCCGGCTTCGCGGTTCGAGGCGCTGCAACGGTACATTCATTTGGAGCAAGGTTCTCCGGCGAATAGGCTCTCCGCCCGCAAGGTAAGAGGGGGGTTATGGGGTGCCGTCGGAAAGCGTGCCGATCTTCGCCGCCTTGGCTTGGGCGAACGCAAAAGGGCAGCGGATGGCGATCGTCAAGTGCGATCGTCAGCGCCCCGCGAACGGCAGCGGCCTGATGAAGAGGACTGTGCGCATCGACGGCAAGCTCTGGTTCTGCACCGCCATCGATCGCGACCGGGCCAGCGGACCGATCATGGCGGGGGAGAAGATCTACCTCTGGGTCAGGGCGGCCTCCGGGGCATAGAGGGCTCCTCGGTCCGCGCCGATCACACTCGAGAAGGTCCTGCCGGTGCTGCCGCGCTGGTAACTCATTGGAGCGCGGACCTCCTGGTCCGCGTCACGAGATTGAGCGGACTCGGGCGGAGTAGTCTCCGCCCTGAGGAGGTCCGCGCTCCTCATGAGTTCACCCGCTACAAAGTCAGCGCGCCAGCGGGCGAGCCATGTCGCGGAGCGGGCGAGGGACTTCGATCCAGTGCCGGTCACTGCTCGCCGTCCGCCTTCTTCCCATCGCGCGGGACGGAGTGGCTCAGGATCGTTGAATAACGGGCCTCCCGCTCCACGCGGACGGCCATGTCGTCGTACAGCGACGCCACGTGGAGCATGACCGTCTTGCCTTCGGGGTCGCACATTTCGTCGGCCCGCGCACGGGCTTCCTCGGCATGTGCCCGCCAGTATTCGGGGGTTCGATCGCCGTAGGGTGTGCGCTGTGCCATTCCCCAGCAACGCCGCACTGTACGAATTGTTACCACGATCTGTACGTTTTCGAGCCGACGCCAGGCCATCTGTCATCCCGAGCGGAGCGAGGGATCCTTCGTGGGGCCTCAAAGATTCCTTGCCAGGCTCGGAATGACAGAGAGTGCGCTACTTCCCGATGCAGAAGTCGCGGAAGATCACGTCGAGCAGCTCCTCGACCCGCACCGTGCCGGTGATTCGGCCCAGGGCGCGCAGCGCGAGCCGCAGGTCCTCGGCCGCGAGCGCCACCTCGGGCGCCACGAGGGCGCGGGCCAGGGAGTCCTGGCATTCCTGCAGGGCCCCCCGATGACGCGCCCGCGTCAGCGGGACAGCGCCAGCTCCTTCTCCCATCAGAGCGACGGCCGAGCGCTCCAGCTGGACCAGCAATTGCGGAACGCCGGCTCCCGTCGTCGCCGAGACCGCCACGACATTTGGTGCCTTGGTCGGCGCCAGGTCGATCTTGTTCACGACCACGACGTCGGTCGCCGCATTCCAGGTCGTGGTGCCCTCGACAACGGTCTTCATCTCGCCCTGCCAGTCGCTGGACGCATCCAGCACCAGCAGCCGCAGGTCCGCAGCAGCGGCACGGGCACGGGCGCGCCGCACGCCTTCCTGCTCGATCTTGTCGTCCGAGTCGCGCAAGCCTGCGGTGTCGGCCAGCACCACCGGCCAGCCGCCGAGGTCGAGATGGACCTCGATCACGTCGCGCGTCGTGCCGGCGGTCTCCGCCACGATGGCCGCCTCGCGGCGCGCCAAAAGGTTGAGCAACGATGATTTGCCGGCGTTCGGCGGACCGATGATGGCGATGCTGAGCCCGTCGTGCAGCCGCTCGCCGCGGCGGTCATTCAGGTGTTGCCCGATCTCGGCTTGCAGCCGTTCGATGTTGGCGCGCACTTCCTCGCCGAGGCCTTCCGGCAGGTCCTCGTCGGGAAAATCGATGACCGCTTCCAGGTGCGCCAACGTCGCTACGCCGAGCCGCCGCCAATCCTCGTAGAGCCTGCCCAGCGCGCCATCCATCTGCTTCAACGCGAGCTTGCGCTGCTCACCGGTCTCGGCGGCGACGAGGTCGGCGATAGCCTCGGCCTGGGTGAGGTCGAGCTTGCCGTTCTCGAATGCCCGGCGCGTGAACTCGCCGGGCTCGGCCAGCCGACAGAAACCCAGAGCGCCGATGGCCTCGAGCGCGCCGCCGACGATCGCGCGCCCGCCATGCAGGTGCAGCTCGGCCATGCTCTCGCCGGTCTCGGTGTGCGGCGCCTCGAACCACACCGCCAGGCCGCGGTCGATCACCTCGCCGCTTTCGGGATGTTTTAGGCTGCGCAACGCCATGCGCCGCGCCGGCGGCAACGCCCGGCCTGTCAGGCGGGCCAGCGCATCGCCGGCGCGCGGGCCGCTCAGGCGGATGACGGAAAGGGCGCCGGGACGCGCCCGCGACGGGGTGGGCGTGCCCAGGGCATAGATCGTGGCGTCGTCCATCACGACTTGCGTTGCGGCACCGTCGCCGGCCGGGTGGTCGGCACTGGCGCGGTGCCCGGGATCGGGCGGACCGTCACCTTGTCGGAAAGCTTGTCGTACAGAGACTCCGGGATCAGCCGGCGCTCGACCAGCTCGCCCTTCATCCGGAACGGCCGCGCCCGGATGATGGCGTCGGCCCGCACCTCGCCGATCCCGTCCAAGGTCATGAGGTCGTCGCGGCTGGCCGAGTTCAGGTCGATCTGGGCGGCAGCGGCTGGGGTCCCGGGACGAGTCTGGGCGCCCGCCGGCAGCGCCACCGCGAAGCCGACAAGGAGGACCCACGCGAATCGCTTAAGCATTTGATTTTCTCTTAAGGATAAGCTAAAGTCACTCATCGCCGGAAGCGCACCAACTTAGTGCGCCACCCCAGTGGCGCCGCCTGGAGTGTCGCGGCGAGGAAGAGCGCCACTCGCGCGGAGGTTACTCCGCGCGCAGCTGGCGCGCTCCAGCAATGGAGGTTAGCGGGAGATGCCGGAGATGCCTATTTGTTCCGCTCGGCCCCAGAAGATCTCGACCGCCAACAATACCATTAATACCAGAAACGCCCTTTTCGCATTGCAGATCGAAACGCAAACGGGAGTTTCTGCGTTCTACGGCACGCAAAAACTCCCCCTCCGATTGGCGATCCAGGTGGCGAAATTGCGAAAAGTGCGGGAACCCCTGTATGCAGCGCCCCCATG
>JAFAKN010000302.1 GCA_019235415.1 Alphaproteobacteria bacterium | reverse complement strand
GCCGGATCGTTGTCGATGGTGCCGGCGAGGTTGTTGAGGAATTTTATGATCACCTTGGCCAGGTGATAGGCCGGCGCCGCCTTGCCGGCAAAGAAGAAGGTGCGCGGCGCCATCTCCTGGTCGGGCGACTCACGCAGCCGGTCATAGAGCACCACGATGCGCAGCGCGTTCAACAGCTGGCGCTTGTACTCATGGATGCGCTTGATCTGGCAGTCGAAGATCGACTCCGGGTTCACGATGACGCCGGACGTCGCGCCGAGCCAGTTCACGAACCGGATCTTGGCGTTGCGCTTGGCGTGGCGCACATCCTCGCGAAAGCCCGCGTCGTCGGCGAACGGCTTGAGCTTCTCCAGCTCGGCCAGGTCCTTGATCCAGCCGTCACCGATGGCGTCGGTGATGCCGCGCGCCAGCTCGGGATTGGCGAGCGCCAGCCAGCGCCGCGGCGTCACCCCGTTGGTCTTGTTGCTGAAGCGCTCGGGGTACAGCTCGGCGAGATCCTTGACCGTCACCCGACGCAGCAGGTCGGAGTGAATGGCCGCGACGCCGTTGGTGCTGTGCGAGCCGACGATCGCGAGATTGGCCATCCGGATCTTGCGGGTGCCGCCTTCCTCGACGAGGCTCACGCGCTCGAGGCGGCCCGCGTCGCCCGGGAAGCGCCGCCGCACCTCGTCGAGCAGGCGGCGGTTGATCTCGAAGATGATTTCCAGCTGGCGCGGCAGCATCAGCTCGAACCACGCCAGGGGCCATTTCTCCAGCGCCTCGGGCAACAGCGTGTGGTTGGTATAGGCGAGCGTCTGTCGCGTGATATCCCAGGCCTGGTCCCATCCCAGCTTCGCCTCGTCGAGCAGGATGCGCATCAGCTCGGCAACCGAAATGCTCGGATGGGTATCGTTGAGCTGGATGGCGGCCTTGGCCGGCAGCGTGCTCCAGTCGTCGTTGCTGCGCCGGAAGCGCCGAATTAGGTCGGCCAGCGAGCAGGCGACCAGGAAATATTCCTGAACGAAGCGCAGCGCCTGCCCCATGCTGGTCGAATCGTCGGGATAGAGCACCCGCGTCAGCGACTCGGCGGCGAGCCGCTCGGCCAGCGCGCTCACGAACTCGCCGTGGCTGAATGCCGCGAAGTCGAAGAAATCGGGGGCGCCGGCCGACCACAGCCTGAGCGAGTTGATGGTCTTGCCGCCATAGCCCACCACCGGGCGGTCGAAGGGGAAGCCGTACAGGCTGGACGGCTGGCCCGCGACCATGGCCAAGGTACCGCCACGCACTTCGTACGAGCAGCCAAGCTTGATTTCCACCCTGTCATACGGCCGGGGAACCTCCCAGGGATCGGTGTGTCGCAGCCAGTTGTCCGGCTGCTCGACCTGCCAGCCGTCATTGATGGCCTGCTTGAAGATGCCGTACTCGTAGCGCAGTCCGTAGCCCATCGCAGGCAGCTGCAGGGTCGCCATCGAATCGAGGAAGCAGGCCGCAAGGCGGCCGAGGCCGCCGTTGCCCAGCCCGGCGTCGGGTTCGGACTCGAGCGTCGCGAGCCAGTCGAGCCCTTCGTCGGTGGCAATTTGGCGGGCCACCGGATCGAGGTGGAGGTTCAGGATGTTGTTGGCCAGCGAGCGCCCGATCAGGAACTCCATGGAGAGATAGTAGATGCGCTTGGGGTTCTCGCGCTCGTAGGTCAGGCCGGTCCGCAGCCAGCGCTGCGAGAGAATGTCCCTCACCGAGCGGGCGACGGCTTCGTAGCGCTCGCGATGGCCGATGCCTCGAGGATGGGTCACGTTGTCGAACATCAGATGCCGCTCGTAGAGGGCGTCACCCGTCCCGGCGAGCTGCACGGGGCCGCATTCATACTGCTCGATGAGCTTGGCGATCTCCGCCACGCTCGGCGTTTTGGAAGCCGTCGCCGTCTTGTCGCTGACCATGGCAGTCCTCCCCGCCAGCCGGAGCGGTGCGGCGGATCGCCGGCACCTGCATTCGGCCAACCACAAAAGCTACCGAAACGAGATGGTGCGGGCGTTACGGTATCATGACCGACAGGGAGGATTCCGGGGAGAC
>JAFAKN010000234.1 GCA_019235415.1 Alphaproteobacteria bacterium | reverse complement strand
CAGCAGCAGCGCGGCGAAATAGTAAAAGTTCTTGTCGGTAAGCCAAGGCGATGGCCAGACGCCGAACATGCCGTTGCTGCCGCCGGTAAAGCTGTCCCATTGGAAGACGATCGACCAGCTGATCTGGGCGAAAGCCAAGGTCAGCATAGCGAGGTACACGCCGCTCAGCCGCACGCAGAACCAGCCGTAGACCACCGCGAAAGCCCCGGCGGCGAATGGTGCCAGCACCAGCGCCGCCTCCATCGGCAAGCCGGCCTGCTTCAGCAGCAGGCCGGCGGCATAGGCACCGAGGCCGAAATAGGCAGCGTGGCCGAACGACACCATGCCGGCTGGTCCCATGATGAAGTGCAGGCTGACGGCGAACAACGCGAAACACAGGATGTCGGTGAGCAGGATGGTGAGGTAGCGATCGGCGAGAAACGGAACCGCGACCATCAGCACGAGCCACACGAGCACGAAGGTCCAGGATGGCACGGCGAGCGGCGGTGCGGGCTCGATTGCGAGGCGCTGCGCCTCCTGCGGCTTGCCGAGCAGGCCGAACGGACGCACCACCAGCACCACCGCCATGATGAGGAATTCGACCACCAGCGTGAGCTTGGAGAAGGTGATCTCGGTACCCAGCCACTGCACCGTGCCGACGCCGATGCAGAGCGCCTTGGCGACACCGATCAGGACCGCCGCGAGATAGGCGCCGCCGATGCTGCCGAGCCCGCCTACCACCGTGACGACGAAGGCGTCGGCGATGACCGAGAGGTCGAGCTCGAGGTTGGCCGGCTCGCGCGGCAGCTGCAGCGCGCCACCCAGGCCTGCCAGCACCGCTCCAACGAAGAAGACCGAGGTGAAGAGCTTGGCCTGGTCTACGCCCAGCGCACTCACCATGTCGCGGTCCTGCGTCGCCGCACGGACCAGCGCGCCCCAGCGCGTGCGCTTCAACAGCAACCAGGTGCCGAGCAGGACCAGGGGACCGATCGCGATCAGCAGCAGGTCGTAGGCCGGAATGCGGCGGCCGACGATATCGACCGGCATCGACAAACCCGGCGCGCGCGGGCCAACCAGGTCCTCCGGCCCCCAGATCCAAAGGGCTGCGTCCTTGATCACCAGCACGACCGCAAAGGTGGCCAGCAGCTGGAACAGCTCGGGTGCTCGGTAGATGCGGCGCAGGACCACCACCTCGATCAGGATGCCGAGCAGTCCGGCGGCGAGCGCCGCAATTACAACCGCGCCCCAGAAACCGAGCGGCGTGCGGCCCAGCGCCTCGACCACGGTGTAGGCGATGTAGAGGCCCAGCATGTAGAGCGAGCCGTGCGCGAAATTCACGATGCGCGTCACGCCGAAGATCAGCGAAAGGCCGGCCGACACCAGGAACAACGACGATGCGGCTGCCAGCCCGTTCAGCAGCTGGATGAGGAGGGAGGGGAGGGTCACTGCCGAACTACTCTGTCATCCCGAGCGCAGCGAGGGACCCTTCGTGTCGCCTCAAAGGTGCCTCGCTACGCTCGGGATGACGGCAGCTTCGGTGCGCGATGACGGCGACTTCGTCACCATCAATTGGCCGGCCTCATCTTCTTGACCTCGGCGTCGGAAGGCAGGGAGTCCTTGCCGTCGACGAAGCGCCACTCCTTCATGTAGCCTTTGCCGTCCTTCACGCCGATGCGGCCGACATAGGCGCCCATGGTCGACTGATGATCGATTGGCCGGAAGGTCACCATGCCGAACGGCGTCAGCACCTCCAGCCCGTTTGCCGCGGCGACCAGCTTGTCCTGATCGAGCGAGCCCGCCTTCTTGATGGCGGCCACCGCCGACATGATGGTCGAATAGCCGACCACCGAGCCCAGTCGCGGATAGTCCTTGTACTTGGCCTGATAGGCGTTCAGGAACTTGGTGTGCTCGGGCGTCTTGATCTCGCTCCACGGATAGCCGGTGACGTACCAGCCGTCGGGGGCCTCGTCCTTCAGCGGATCGAGATATTCCGGCTCACCGCCTAAGAGATTGAAAACCGCGACATCCTTGAAGGCACCGCGCTGCTGGCCTTCGCGCACGAACTTCGCGAGGTCGGGCCCGAACAGCGAGGAGAAGATCGCA
Source organism: Alphaproteobacteria bacterium (assembly GCA_019235415.1). GTDB lineage: Bacteria > Pseudomonadota > Alphaproteobacteria > Reyranellales > Reyranellaceae > Reyranella. Next base: position 23,523 of record JAFAKN010000234.1, on the reverse strand, counting down.
TCGGGCTTGGCGTCGGCCAGTGCCTGCACCACGGCGCCGGCGTCGATCTTGCCGAGCGGCGTCGCCTGCTCGGTGACGAACTCGATGCGCGGCTGCTTCTCGCTCATCAGCCTCTTGAACGCCGCCGTCGCCGACTGGCCGTACTCGTAGTTGGGATAGACGATCGCCCAGCGCTTCTTGTTGAGCTTGATGGCGTCGGGCACCAGCATCGCCGTCTGCATGTAGGTCGAGGTGCGCAGGCGGAAGGTGTAGGCGTTGCCGTTGTCCCACACGATCTTGTCGGTGAGTGGCTCGGCGGCGATGAACAGCACCTTGCGCTGCTTGGCGAAGTCGGCGACCGCCAACCCGACATTGGACGGGAAGGTGCCGATCAGGATCGAGGCGCCCTCGCGGCTTAAGAGCTCCTCGGCGGCGCGCACCGCGTCGCCCGGATTGCCGTTGTCGTCGCGGCTCACGACCTCGATCTTGCGGCCCAGCACGCCGCCCGCGGCGTTGACTTCCTCGACCGCGAGCTCCCAGCCCTTCTTGTATGGCTCGAGGAAGGCGGGAAAGACCTTGTAGCTGTTGATTTCGCCGAGCTTGATCGGCGCCTGCGCTGCCGCCGGCCCAACCAGCGCCAGCCCAACTAGGCCGGCGAGGCCGACGAGAAAACGATTGCGGGTCGACATGATCCCTCCGTGAAGCTCCCGTTTCATACCGCTTCGGCGCGAGCAAGCAACGTGCCCGCGCTTTCGATCCGCCAGACGCCGTTCAACGAGAGCGCCGCGCCTTCTATCAATCCCAGCAACCGAAGTCGGCGGGCTTCCGCTGCGCCCTTGTCGAGCGCGCGAGCGACCGCGCCCAAGGGAAGCGGGCCAACCGCGACCGTCACGGGCAACTCTCCCAGATCGCTGTCGGGATCGAGGTCGCGGGCAGGCCGCCTTTCGATGGCGGCATCTTCGATGTTCACGGCATTGGCGATCATGGTTGCCGCCGCGTCGGCTGCAGCCGCGGTTCGCGCCAGAACCGTCGCGGCGTCGGCGATGCCGAGCGAGAAGGACCGGCCGCGCCAGCCCGACGTGGCGATGCCGCGCGCGGGCTGGCCGTGCGACAGGCGCACCCTGCCATCGAGCGCCGCGACGAAGATGCCGGCGCGCAGCACATGGCCAGGCGCCAGGTGGATCGCGATGTCGCCCCCGTCGTTGACGTAGGCTTTGTCGAGTGAACGCCCTCTCGTCATGGTCTCCAGCATCTCGTCCGCCACCGCGCCTGCCACGGCAGCCATGGGCGTGATGTAGACCCCGCGATGCGGCCAGACCGCGCTCGCCATGCGCCGCGCGACCGGGCCGTGCAGCAGCGGATAGGCTTCACCGACAGGACGACGCAGCGCCGGCAGCTCGCGCACGAGCGTCGGCAGGATGTCGCCAAAGCGCGCGATGGCCTGGCGATAGGCGGCCTCGATCTCGCTGGCGGCACCGAAGGCCTCGATGATCAGGTCGATCGGCCCATGCTGCAGATGCAGCCGGCCATCGGGGAATTGCGCCGCGAGCGCCGTCATTGGTTCGTCTCGTCCAGGCGCACGCGATGGCGCGCCAAAACGTCCTCCAGTGTAACGGCGCGCGAGGCGTAGCCGCCGAGGGCGGCATAGTCGTCGGCGCGCAGCGTGAACTCGATCGGCGCCACGAGCGCCGGCGTCGGCACATAGCCGAACGACTTCTCGGGCATTTTAGCCACGTCGACCATCAGGGTGATGCCGCCTCCCGGCCAGACGTAGGCCGGCACGCCGCCCAGCGTGACCTTGGTGAGCGACTCGCGCACCGAGTGCGTCAGGCGCACCGGGTTCTCCGTGACGCCGGCGCGCAGCGAGCCGCCGGCACCGGCCATGAACAGCACCGTGCTGAGCGCGGGCTCGCAGTTCTCGGCGATACGCTCGACGACCTTGCGCACGGCCGCCGGCATGTCGCCGGGTTGCGGTTTCAGCTGGTGGTCGAGCTCGAACCAGGCGGCATGCTCGCCGGTGGTCGACACCATCAATAGTCGCAGTCCGGGCCAAGCCTGCTTGCCGTCGATCTTCTCGATGATCTGCAACGGATCAGCGAGCTCGGTACCGCCCCAGCCGAGACCCGGCGCCGCGACCTGGAAGTAGCGGCCGGGCGTCGACTTGCGGCCGCGCACGCGGATGCCGGTCGGCTTCATGTCGAGGAAACGGCCGCCCTGGTGCTCGGTCAGCACGCCGGTGATGTGGTCGTCGACGACGATCACCTCGTCGACATGGTCCTTCCATTGCGGGGCGAACATGCCGATGGCGGCCGAGCCGCAGCCGACCCGCATGCGCTCCTCCGGCACGCCGTTGACGACTGGCGGCTTGTCGGCCTGCACCACGACCCGCGCGCCGCCGTCGATCGCGAGCTCGACAGCCTCGCGATTGCACAGCGCCAACAGGCTCGCGCAGGTGACGACGCCCTCTTTCTTGCTGCCGCCGGTCAGGTGATGCACGCCGCCGAGCGACAGCATCTGCGAGCCGTACTCGGCGGTCGTGACGTGGCCGACCGCCTCTCCCGCGACCCGCACTGTCGCCTGCTCGGGGCCAAGGTAGCGGTCGGTGTCGATCTTTACCTTCACGCCGCAGTAGCTGAAGATGCCTTCCGTCACGACGGTCACCATGTCGGCGCCCTCGGGCTTGGACGACACGATGAACGGCGCCGGCTTGTAGTCGGGGTAGGTCGTGGTAGCGCCGATTCCGGTCACGAAGGCGCCTTCACCCTTGCCCAGCTCGCCGCGCCAGGCGTCGCTGCCCTCGATGAAGGCGACGCGCGCAAGGTCGGGCTTGGCGAGCAGGACCAGCGGATCGACGCGCACCAGCTTGCCGGCCTCGTTGGCATAGCGGTCGCAGGCGCCGGCGCGGCCGGGCCGGATGCGGCACAGCACCGGGCAGGCGTCGCAGCGCACGATGCCGGCTTCGCGTTCCACCGTGCTGAGCGCCAGCTCGTCGCTCATGGGCGCCTCGCGAGCAGTGCCTCACGCAGGCGATGCGGCAACAGCGGCACGCGATGCACGCGAACTCCCGTCGCGTGATGCACGGCGCCGAGAATCGCCGGCGCGGTCGGCACGAGCCCCGGCTCGCCGACGCCCTTGGCGCCCGAAGGACCGAGCGGCTCGCGATCCTCGATCAGGATGCATTCGACCTCGGGAACGTCGCCGATGGTCGGGATGAGATAGTCGTGCAGGTTCTCAGTCCGTCCCGGTAGATATTCTTCCATCAGGGCGAGCCCCAGTCCCTGGGCAATGCCGCCCTGGATCTGGCCTTCGACCAAGGTGGGATTGATTGCCTTGCCGACGTCGTGCGCCGCCACGATGCGCAGCACCTTCACCGTGCCGAGCTCGATGTCGACCTCGACCATCGCCATCTGGGCGGCGAAAGCGTACGTCGCGTAGGGCACGCCCTGTCCGTCGGCGTCGAGCGGCATGGTCGGTGGATCGAACACCCCCTCGCCAATCAGCGGACCGATGGTGCCAAGATCGAGACTGCGCACCTCCTCGCGCTCGCGCACCACCAGCGTCGCGCCGTCGAGCGAAAGCGCAGCGTCGGGGCCTGAATTGGCGAGCCGCAGGATCTGCCGTCGCAGGTCGCGGCCAGCGCGCTCTGCCGCCATGCCGGAAACGAAAGTCTGCCGCGACGCCGAGGTCTTGCCGGCGTCGGCCGTGAGATCGGTATCGCCCGCGACCAGCGCTACCTGATGGACAGGCAGCCCGACGGCATCGGCGGCGATCTGGCTCAGAATGGTGTTGGAGCCCTGCCCGATGTCGACCGCGCCGTTGTACAGCGTCAGCGTTCCCGCCGGGGACAGGCCGATCTGCATCCGCGAGGGGTTCGACATCGAGGTGTTGCCGATGCCGTACCACATGCATGCGATACCGACGCCGCGCCGCAGGACCCCACCCGCGGTGTTGCCCGTCGCGTTGAATGCGTCGACCGCTGCGTGGGCTTTGCGCCAATGCGGCCGCAACGCGTCGAGACACTGCGCCAGCCCGGCGGAGTGGCCCAGGACCTGCCCCGTCGCCGTCGCGTCGCTCACGCGCAGGGCGTTGCGATGGCGGAATTCCAGACGATCGATGTCGAGCTTGTCCGCAAGCTCGTCCATCAACGCTTCGTGTGCGATGGCCGCCTGCGGCACGCCAAAGCCGCGGAAGGCGCCCGACGGCGGCGCATGGGTGAAGAAGGCTTCGCCCCAGGTGCGGACATGCGGCACGGCATAGGGACCCATGGCGTGCACCGGCACGCGGTTGGCCACAGTCGGCCCCCACGACGCGTAGGCACCGGTGTCGAAAGTCGCCCGCACGTCGCAGGCGACGAGCTTGCCCTCGGCATTGCAGCCGAACTTCGCCGAGACCCGCGCCGGATGGCGTTTGGTCGTGGCGGCCATGCTCTCGGGCCGGGTGTAGATGCAGGCGACGGCGCGCCCGAGCTGCCAGGCGGCGAGCGCGACCAGCGGATGGAGCGAAAGATCGAGTTTGCCGCCGAAACCGCCGCCGCAGGCGGTCGGCACGATGCGCACCGCGTCGGGGCCGACCTGCAGGACGTTCGCGACCTCGTCGCGGTTCATATAGGGCGTCTGGGTCGTCACATGCAGCTCGATGCGATCGCCGACCCGTTGCGCCCAGCCGGCTTCGGGCTCGATGTAGGCATGCTCGACGAACGCCGTCTCGAAGATCCCCTCGGCGACTGCCGCACAGGAGGCAAAGACGCCCTGCGGATCGCCGCGGCGAACACCCCCGTCGAGCAGCAGATTGCCAGGCTTGTCGGCCTGTACCAGCGGCGCATCGTGCGCCACCGCCGCATCCAGGCCCAGCACGGGCTCCTGCGGCATCCACCGGATGGGAATGTCTTCCTCGGCAACGGCGAGGACGGCGTCGCGCGCGCCGACCAGCGCCAGCACCGCTTCGCCGCGATAGCGCACCTCGCGGTCCGCCAGCACCGGCTGATCCTTGATCTCGGGGTAGATGCCGAAGCCGTTGAACGGCACATCCGCCGCTGTCAGCACGGCGGCCAAACGCGCGCGCAGCGGCGCGAGGTCGCCGAGCTCGAACTGGGCCCGGGCATGCGGCGAGCGCACCACGCGGATCCACAAGGCGTCGGCCGGGATACCATCGGCCCCGAAGACGTCCCGGCCCGTCACCTTGGCAACGCCGTCGACGCGCGGTAGGCGAGAGCCGACCGCCGCACCGGCTGGCGGCGGCGCGATCGACGGCGGGCTTGCGACCGCGAGCACGGCATCGACGATCTTGCCGTAGCCGGTGCAGCGACACAGCACGCCGCCCAGCGCGTCCTCGATCTCGCGTCTGGTCGGAGCGGCGTTGCGCCGCAGCAGGTCGGTGGCGGCCATCAGCATTCCGGGCGTGCAAATGCCGCATTGGACCGCACCGTGTGCCAGGAACGAGTGCTGCAGCGGCCCGAGCTCGGCAGCCTCGCACAGCCCTTCGACGGTCTCGACCTGCTTGCCGGTGAGCTGGCCCATGGCCAACAGGCAAGCACATACCTGTCGGCCGTCGAGCAGAACGGTGCAGGCGCCGCAGTCGCCCGCGTCACAACCGACCTTCGTGCCGGTCAGTCCGAGATCCTGCCGCAGGGCCGTCGCCAACCGTGTCGTCGGCAACCCATCCCAGGCGATGGGCCGGCCGTTCAAGCTGAACGCCACCTTCACGGCGCGACGCTCCGCAGCAGACGTCGCAGCAGGGTCATCGCCGCATCGATCCGATAGGCACCGCTGCCGCGCACGTCGTCGATCGGCGACAGCGGGGCGAGATGCGCCGGATGGGCACGATCGGCCAGTGACGAGGCGTCCGTCGCTCCCCGCAACGCGGCCTCGAGCAGCGGCAACCTCTGGGCCACCGCCGAGCACGCGCCGACCGCGATGCGAGCCCTCGTGACCGCCCCGCCGGCGTATTCCAAGGTTGCGGCCGCCATGGCGATGGAAATGACGAGGTATCGTCGCGCACCGAGCTTGAGAAAGCCGCTGCGCGCCTCGTGCTGCGGGCGCGGCACATGGATGGCGACTACCAACTCGCCCGGCATCAAAGCCGTGCGGCGTGCTCCGACAATGAAGCGGGACAATGGCAGCGACCGGTGTCCCTGCTGCCCCGCGATCTCGATCTCGGCGTCGAGCGTCAGCAGGCAGGGCACGCCGTCGGCGGCCGGTGAGGCATTGCAAAAATTGCCGGCGACTGTCCCGACATTCTGGATCTGGCGGCCGCCCACTTCACGCGCCGCTTGCTTCAAGCCGTCGAACAGCGGTGGCAGCTCGGCCTCAATCAGGTCGCTCCACGTCGTCGTTGCGCCCAGCCGCCACCCCGACTCGGTCGCGACGATGCCGCGCAGGGAGGCGATGCCGCCGATGTCGAGCACATCCTCCGTGACCGGCTGGCCGACGCGCGCCGGATAGAAGTCGGTCCCGCCGGCCAGCACCGTGTGCGGTCGGCCGAGAGCGGCCAGGGCGTCTTCAAGATGACGAGGACGGAGGTAGGCACCCATTCGTTCGTGTACGTACGATGACACAGGCCTCGTGCCTGTCAACGCGGGCGCATGGTGGAGCGCGGCCGATTTGGCTCCGTCAGATTTGGCTGCGTCACATGATGATCTTCGACAGCAGTTCGAGCAGCGCGCGCTGTTCCGGCTGACTGAGCGGCTTCAAGGTCTCGCGCGACACCGCAGGGCCGTTGATCAGCAGCTTGTTGATCAGCCGCTGGCCTTCGGTGGTGAGGCTGATCAGGGTGCGCCGCGCGTCACCGGGATGAGGTCGCGAATCGACGAACTGCCGTTCCTTGAGACGCCGCACGACTCCTTGCATCGTCGCCTTGTCCATGCCGACGAGACGGCCGAGGTGGTTCTGCGAAAGCTCCCTGTACTCGTTCAGCTTGACCATGCTGCAGTACTGCGTCGGCGTGATCGTCGGATCGCCGATCGTCGTCTGGAAGATGGAGCTGGCGCGCTGATGCGCGCACCTCAACAGATATCCGATTTGCTCTTCGATGCGGTAAGGTCTCGATGATGCCGGGCCTGTAGCCGGCTTCGGCTCTTGCTTTTTCGCGACATTGCTGCGCATTGCCCCCCGCCTCTACCTGTTCCGTACACTGGCGGCGCGCAATTCACAACGGTCTCATAATACGCGTCGTCGATAGTGATTTGCCGCGAGGACTTGACTCTTCTCCAACACGCGTACGGCGCCGACCACTACAACCCACCCGATCACGGCCGCGATGCTGCAGCGCGGCGATGACCTCGACGGCGGTTGGTGGCAGTCTGGCGGCGACGGCAACGACAAGGACTTCGGGACGGACAATGGCAGGCGCGCTGCAAGGTATCAGGATCGTCGACCTCACCAACATTATCCTCGGGCCGTATGGCACCATGCTGCTCGCCGACCAGGGAGCCGACGTCATCAAGGTCGAGGCGCCGGAAGGCGACGCGGTGCGCCACATCGGCAAGCCGGCCCGGACGCCCGGCATGGGGCCGACCTACCTCTATGTGAACCGCAACAAAAGATCGCTTTGCCTCGATCTCAAGCAGCCGGCGGCGCGCGAGGCGTTGTTGAAGGTCGTAGCCGGCGCCGATGCGTTCGTCCATGCCTTGCGGCCACAGGCAATTGCCGGCCTCGATCTCGGCTATGAGACCCTGCGCAAGATCAAGCCGGACCTCGTCTATGTCGGCGCCTACGGTTATTCTGCCGATGGTCCTTACGGAAAACTGCCCGCCTACGACGACGCCATCCAGGCACGCTTCGGCATCGCCGACCTGATGGGCCGGGCCGCCGGCGACGACATCCCGCGCTATCCTCCGACCATTATCGCCGACAAGACGGTCGGTCTCACCTTCGCCTTCGCCATCTTGAGCGCCTTGATGCACCGTCAACGCACCGGCGAGGGCCAATTCGTCGAGGTGCCGATGTTCGAGACCATGGCCGCCTGGCTGATGGTCGAGCACCTCTGGGAACGGACTTTCAGCGACGAAGGCCAAGTCGGCTACTCGCGGCTGCTCTCCCGCACCCGCAAGCCCTATCGAACGCTCGACGGCTGGATGGCGATCCTGCCCTACATCGACAAGCACTGGCGCAATTTCTTCGAGATCGTCGGGCGGCCCGAGGTGCTGCAAGATCCGCGCTATGCGACGCTGAACGCCCGTTCGCTGCACATCGACGACATGTATGCCATGGTCGAGGCGCTGGCCCCGACGCGCACCACCGCCGAATGGGTCAAGCTTCTCGACGCGGCGCAGATCCCCAACGCGCCGGTGTCGCGGCCGGCCGACCTGTTCGAGGACCCGCACCTCGTCTGGCGCCAGCTCTTCAAGAAGTATCCGCATCCCACCGAGGGCGAGATCACCATGGTCGAGCCGCCGGTCCGCATGAGCCGCACGCCCCCCGCGATCCGTCGGCCGGCACCGCTTCAGGGTGCCGATTCGCGTGCCGTCTTGGCGGAAGCGGGATTGACGGAAGCGGAGATCGCGGCGTTGAAAAAGTCGAGCGCGCTCATCGAGCCGTGAGCGCCAGCTCGGCCGCCGCCAGGTCTTCCAGCGCCGCCCCCACCGATTTGAAGAGCGTGATCGAGGTGCGGTCGCCGTCCCGCCGTCCCGCGCGCTCCTTGCGTGCCAATTCGAACAGGTCGGCCACGATGTCTTTCTCCGAGATCGCCCCGTTGGCCAGCGGCTGCACGATGTCGCCGGCTTCCTTGAGAGCGCCGGCACGGGTATCGACGTAGAGGCGAGCCCGTGCGATCGCCGCATCGTCGCTTTCACGCATGCCCGGCGTGTAGGCGCCGACCAGGTCGACATGCTGGCCGTCGCGCAACCACGCGCCTTCCACCAATGGCGAGCTCGAGAGCGTTGCGCAGGAGATGATGTCGGCCTCGGCGACCGCCTCCGTACGATCCCGAACGGCGTTCACCTCGACCGCGCGGCCGATCGCGGCAGGAAGCGAGCTGGCCAGCTCGCTCGCAAGCTGTTGCGCCCGCTCATGTCTGCGTCCCCAGATCGAGACGTGGGTGAGTGGACGGACCTTGGCGTGCACGCGGATGAGCTCGGGCGCCAGCGCCCCGGTGCCGATCATCAGCAAGCGACGCGCGCCAGGCTGCGAGAGATAACGCGAGGCAAGTCCCGAGGCGCAGGCCGTGCGCCGCTTGGTGAGGACGGAACCATCGAGCAGGGCCAGCGGGGCGCCCGTCTTGCCATCGAGCAGGAGGTATTGGCCGTAGATCGCGGGAAGGCCTTGCTTTCCATTGTCGGGGAAGACCGAAACGAGCTTGATGCCAACATGGCTCGCATCGCCGCGCGTCCAAGCCGGCATCAACAGCAGCGTCGCGTCAGCCGATCCCGGCCCGGCCGGCGCAGCGATCGTGTGATGGTGCCTGGGCGGCATCTCACAGCCGCTGCGAAAGAGCGCTTCGAGGCGATCGATCAGCGCAAGGTCATCAAGGCTTGCGTCGACTTCGGCGGCCGAAAGGATCCTCACGACGAACTGCGGCCCGTCGGTGGTAATCGCGGCGGCGCCTGCGGCGACAGCTGCGGCGCGACCAGCGACCTCTGGCGCTCGATCGCCCTTTGGTCGCGCGGCGCCGGAGCGGTGGCGCCTGGTGCCGTCGCCGCTGCGGCGTGCGCGTCGCGCAGCCGCTGCACCTCGCGCTCGAGGCGTTCGGACTCGCGGCGGGCGTGTCGGGCGTGGCGGCGATGGTGGCGCCCGCCCCACCAACCGAGCCCCAGGCCGGCCAGCACACCCAGCAGCAGGACGACGATCACCAGCAGGTACACGGGCACCACGAGCTGATGCGGCAGCGGCCACAGCGCCAGTTCCACGGGCTGGGTGTTGCTGACGCCGATCAGCACGGCCACAAGGACGAACACCACAAACAGGAGGCGCGAGAGGATCTTCATGCTGCGATGAGCATCGCATATCGCCTTCGGGACAGGCGAGGCGGCGCTACTTCTTGTCGCCGAACGGCTCGGCTGCCTCGGTTTGCTCGGCTGGAGCGAGGCCGGCGGCGCGCACAGCTTCCTTGTTCAGGCGATCACGCAGGTCCTTGCCGGTCTTGAAATAGGGCACTCGCTTGGACGCCACCGCCACTTGCTCTCCGGTGCGCGGGTTGCGGCCGGTGCGCGGTTCGCGCTTCTTCACCGAGAACGCACCGAAGCCGCGCAATTCGACCCGATGTCCGCTTGCCAAGGCCTTGGAGATTTCATCGAAGACCGTGGCCACGATCCGCTCCACATCCCGTTGATAGAGATGGGGATTCTTGGCCGCAAGGCGAGCAATGAGCTCCGACTTGGTCATCCCCGTGACAATAGAGCAAAAAAATCCCCCCTTCAAGGCTAAGCCATTGAATCAGAAAGGAAAGCGCTTCCTCTCCCCCAGTCCGAGGGCACCGGCTGTCATCCCGAACGAGGTGAGGGATCTTTCCCGAGCCGGAAGGATCCCTTGCTACGGGATGACAGGCACTGCGGTCGGATGACCGGGAGGCAGGAAACAAAAAGGGCCGGTCCTTTCGGACCGGCCCTTTCGAACGGTCAGGGCGAGCTGCCCTATTCGGCCTTCTCTTCGCCCTTCTTCTGGGCCCGGCTCAGCGCGGCGCCCAGGATGTCTCCCAGGCTGGCACCCGAGTCGGACGAGCCGAAGTCGGCCATCGCCTTCTTCTCCTCGTCGAGCTCGCGCGCCTTGACCGACAGGACCACCCGCCGCGAGGCGCGGTCGATGTTGGTGATCTTGGCGTCGAGCTTGTCGCCGATGGCATACCGGTCGGGACGCTGCTCGGAGCGGTCGCGGCTCAGCTCGGACTTGCGGATGAAGCCCGGGATGCCGTCGGCCACGGTGACGTCGATGCCGTTGTCCTGGATGCCCGCCACGAGGACGGTGACCACGTCGCCCTTCTTGGCGACGGTGCCGACCTTCTCGAACGGGTCGTTCTCCAGCTGCTTGACGCCGAGCGAAATACGCTCCTTGTCGATGTCGACGTCGAGGACCTTGACCTTGACCTCGTCGCCCTTCTTGTAGTCGCGGATCGCCTCGTCGCCGGCCTTGTCCCAGCTGAGGTCGCTCAAGTGCACCATGCCGTCGATGTCGCCGGGCAGGCCGACGAACAGGCCGAACTCGGTGATGTTGCGGACCTCGCCATCGAGCTCGGTGCCGGCCGGGTACTTCTCGGCGAAGCTCTCCCACGGGTTGGCCATGCACTGCTTGAGGCCGAGCGAAATGCGTCGCTTGGACATGTCGACGTCGAGCACCATCACTTCGACCTCCTGCGAGGTCGAGACGATCTTGCCCGGATGGACGTTCTTCTTGGTCCAGCTCATCTCGCTGACATGGACCAGGCCCTCGACCCCCGGCTCCAGCTCCACGAAGGCGCCGTAGTCGGTGATGTTGGTGACGCGGCCCTTGAGCTTGAGACCGACCGGGTATTTGGCGCCGGCGCCGTCCCACGGATCGCTCATCAGCTGCTTCATGCCGAGCGAGATGCGCTGCGTCTCGGGGTTGAAGCGGATGACCTGCACCTTGACCTGCTGGCCGATGGTGAGCGCTTCCGACGGATGGTTGATGCGCTTCCAGGCGATGTCGGTGACGTGCAGCAGGCCGTCGACGCCGCCGAGGTCGACGAACGCACCGTAGTCGGTGATGTTCTTGACCACGCCGTCGAGGATCTGGCCCTCCGACAGGTTGCCCATGAGACGCGTGCGGTCCTCGGCGCGGGTCTCCTCCATGACGGCGCGGCGCGACACGACGATGTTGCCGCGGCGACGGTCCATCTTGAGGATGGCGAACTGCTGCGCCTGGCCCATCAGCGGACCGACGTCGCGCACCGGTCGGACATCGACCTGGCTGCCAGGCAGGAAGGCCACAGCGCCCGAGAGGTCGACCGTGAAACCGCCCTTCACGCGGCCGAAGATCGTGCCCATGACGCGTTCCTGGTCGTTGAATGCCTTCTCGAGCAGGGTCCAGGCCTCTTCACGCCGCGCCTTGTCGCGCGACAGGACGGCTTCGCCGTCCTTGTTCTCCATGCGATCGACGAAGATGTCGACGGTATCGCCTTCCTTGACTTCCGGACTGCCGCCACCGTTGGCGAACTCTCGCAGAGGCACGCGGCCTTCGGACTTCAGCCCGACATCGACCACGACGAAATCATTGGAAATGCGAATGACGCGGCCTTTGACGACCGTGCCTTCGAAGCTCGCGGAACCGCCCAGCGATTCCTCGAGAAGTTGGGCGAACTCAGCACTGGCGGCGTCGTTCGCGGTTTTACGCAGGGCACTGCCCTTTGCCATTCAAGACCTCTCCTTCGTCGATCCCCGGGCGAAACGCTGCCGCCCGTCGGCCAACCGGTTAAGTCCGGCGGATCCACTGCCTGTTGCACCCAACGCCCGGCAAACTCTCCGGACGCAATCGCCGCCGTTAGCGTCTTCGCGATGCCGGGCGGCGACTTCAGCGTCCGGCGGTGCGAAAGCCCTTGCGCGCCATGAACGCTAGAGCGGCGGCAAAGGCCGCATCGGCATCCATATCGCTGGTATCGAGAAGGTAAGCATCGGGTGCGGCTTTCAAAGGGGCAGCCGCCCGTTCGCTGTCGCGACGGTCCCGCTCCGCCATCTCGGCAAGAACGCGGGTTTTTATAGTGTCCGCCCCACGCTCGCGCAACTCCCGGTACCGACGTTCGGCCCGCGATTCGAGTGTGGCGGTCACGAAAAGCTTCACTGGGGCATCGGGGCAGATGACGGTGCCGATGTCGCGCCCATCGAGCACCGCGCCGGACCGCCGGTATGCGAAGTCCTTTTGGAATTTCAAGAGGTTGGCGCGCACTTCCGGGATCGCCGCCACCTTCGAGCCAGCCTGTCCGGCGTCATCGGTCTTGAGCTCTGGGTTGTCGATGTCGCTCGACTGAAGGCTGGCCGCGATTTCGGCCGGCGCCTTGCCCGTGCGCTCGGCCAACCAGCCGACGGCGCGGTAGAGCAGGCCGGTGTCGAGGTGCGGTAGCCCGAAATGGTCCGCCAGCCGCTTGGCAAGAGTGCCTTTGCCGGAAGCCGACGGACCGTCGATGGCGATGATCAGCGGCCGGGTGTTCGGAGGCGGGGTCACGCGGCTTCTATAACCGCGCCCAGGCTGTGCATCAGCCCCGCGAACCCGGGGAAGCTGGTATCGATCGGCGAGCCGTCATCGACCGCGACGGCCTGGCGCGAAGCGAGGCCCAGCACCAGGAAGGACATCGCGATGCGGTGATCGAGATGCGTCGCCACGACGCCACCGCCGGGCGGCGGTGCGCCGTTGCCATGCACGACCAGGAAGTCGGGACCCATGTCGTGCTTGACGCCGTTGGCGGCGAGACCAGCCGCCACGCTCGCCAGCCGGTCGCTCTCCTTGGCGCGCAGCTCGGCGACGCCCAGCATGCGCGTGGTGCCGGTCGCGCAGGCAGCCGCCACGGCGAGGACTGGATACTCGTCGATCATCGTCGGCGCGCGGTCGGGTGGCACATCGATGCCCTTCAGGATCGAGCCTCTGACGCGCAGATCCGCGACCGGCTCGCCGCCCACGTCGCGCTGGTTCTCCAACCCAATCTCGGCACCCATCTCGTTCAGTGTCCGATAGAGGCCGGCGCGCAGCGGGTTGAGGCCGACATTCTCGATCGTGACGTCGCTGCCCGGCCGGACCGCGGCCGCCACGGCAGCGAACGCCGCCGACGACGGATCGCCCGGCACCATGATGTCGCGCGCCTTGAGCTCGGGCCAGCCGACCACAGTGATCCGCTTGCCGCCGCCGTCGTCGGCTGCCACACGCACCTCCGCCCCGAAATGGCGCAACATGCGCTCGGTGTGGTCGCGGGTCGCTTCCGGCTCGATCACCGTCGTCTCGCCGGCGGTATTGAGGCCGGCCAGCAGGATCGCGCTTTTCACCTGGGCCGATGCGACCGGCAAGCGATAGTCGATGGGCACCATCTCGTCCGTTCCGACGATGGCGAGCGGCATGCGCCCGCCCTCGCGCGCTTCGAAACGCGCGCCCATGCGCGACAGCGGATCGATGACGCGCTGCATCGGCCGGCGCCTGAGCGAGCCGTCGCCGGTCATGAAGCTCGTGAAGCGGTGGCTCGCCAGGATGCCCGACAAGAGGCGCGCCGAGGTGCCCGAGTTGCCGAGGTCGAGCACATCGTCGGGCTGCAGGCCGCCGCCGACGCCGAAGCCGCGAATGCGCCAGGCGCCTTCGCCCAGGTGCCTGACGTCGGCGCCCAGCATGCGCATCGCCGCTGCCGTGCGCAGCACGTCCTCGCCCTCGAGCAGTCCCTCGATCGACGTCTCGCCGAGCGCCAGCGCGCCGAGCATCAAGGCGCGATGCGAGATCGACTTGTCGCCGGGCGCGCGCACCCGCCCCTGCAGGCTGACCGCAGGGCGGGCGACCAGTTTGACGGGGGCGTGAGCAGCGGACAGTTCGGTCCTCCAAACGACGGCGAAAATGCGGCGCCGCGCCCTCCTACCATGCCCGAATTTGGTTTTGACAGGGTGAAAGGCGCGTGACATACGCCCTCCCTCTTGCGGCCCATCTCTCGAGGCGATCCGGCCGCTTCGCGCATTTCCAGGAGTTTCTGCGTGGTCAAGGCGAACTGGGGTACGAAGCGCACCTGCCAGAACTGCGGCGCGCGCTTCTACGACTTGAACAAGAGTCCGATCAAATGCCCGAAGTGCGGCCGCGATCACGACCGCGAGGACTTCGTTAAGGTTCGTCGCGGCCGAGGTTCGGCGGCCGCCACCGCGGCGGCGGCGAGTGCCGCAGCGGCGGCAGCGGCAGCGAAGGCCGCCGCCAAGAAGAAGAGCGACGAGGCGGCGCTGACCGGCGACGAACTGCCCGAGATGGAGGGCGACGAAGCGCTGGAGGATGCCGACGACTTGGCCGACGAGGCCGAGGACATCGAGTCGGAAGTCGAGGTCGAGGTCGAGGACGACAAGGGCGAGGGCGACCGCTAGCAGTCCCTGCCGGCGTCCTGTTGCCAGTCGAACAGGCAGGACTTATACCTCGCCCGCGGCAATTCCCGGGGCCATAGCTCAGCTGGGAGAGCGCTACAATGGCATTGTAGAGGTCAGGGGTTCGATCCCCCTTGGCTCCACCAATTTCGAGACGACGGCTCGGGAGACACGCTCCCGGGCCGTTTTTCTTTTGCCCTCTTTCGCCGCGCAACTTTGCAGTGGAATGCCGCGTTCCGTCGCCGCCAACGCAATCGCTAAATGCCATCGATGGAGTCCGGGAGAGCCATGCGCCTCGCTGCTGCAATCGCCATCGCCCTGATGCCGGTGTGTGCCTTGCCGATGTGTGCCTTTGCCCAGGACACGACGAGCGGCCTCGACAAGGGCACCAACGCAAGCAGCGCCTATGGCGGAGGCTCGGCCTACGGTGGCGGCTACGACGGTGGGTCGATCGATACCACGAAGCCGAGCCAGACTGGCTCGAAGCTGCAAGCGCCGCCGAACCTGGGCGGCAACTATGGCTACGGCGACAAGTCCAAGGCCGCTCAGCCGCGCTGACCGCCGGCCACCATTCTTCATCTGCTGCGTAATTCGCAGATCCTTCTGCCCAGCCGACCATGAAGCTTCCCAGCCTCGGCGAAATTTCGCATTGTAGGGCAGGAGTGGGATCGCCGATGGCAGACTGGACGTCGGTTCTTGCGTCCGCGCTGGACGAGGTCGAATACGGCATCGTCCTTCTGGACAAGGAGATGCGCGCCCGATTCATCAACCGGGCCTATCACCAGATGCTGTCTCTGCCTGTGCCGCCCGCCGGCAAGGTCTACCACTATGCCGACATTCTCGACTTCGCCCGCACGGTCGCGCTTTGGGACATTCCTGCATCGGCCACCGATTCGTACGTCGCCAATCGGATGAACCTCGTGCAAAGCGGCGCCCAGCAGCCAGAGCACCTCAAGTTTCGCGATGGCCGGATCTTCAAGTTCGTCTGCAAGGTATTGCCCGATGGCGGGCGAATGCTGACCTATGCCGACATAACCGACCTCGTCCAAACAGCGGAGCAGCTCCAGATCCTGGCGACGGTGGACGATTTGACGAAAGTCCTGAACCGCCGCCAGTTCCTCGCCAGTTTCGAAAGCGAGTTCAATCGGGCGATCAGCCATGAGCGCCCGCTCGCGGTGATGATGATCGACGCCGACGACTTCAAGCGCATCAACGACGAGCACGGCCATTCGGTCGGCGACGAAGTGCTGCGTGCCGTCGCCGAGCGGTGTCGTTCGATCATCCGCAAGACCGACATCGTAGGCCGAGTCGGCGGCGAGGAATTCGCCGCCGCGCTCACCGAGACCGACCTCCCGAACGCCGTCCAGACGGCCGAGCGGCTGCGGCGCGGGGTTGCCGAAGAGCCGTTCGAAATCGGCGAGGCCCGGCTGCGGGTGACGATCAGCATCGGTGTGGCCGACCGGCACAGCGAGGACAAGGATGCCGGGCAATTGCTGAGATTGGCCGACAGGGCGCTCTACGCGGCCAAAGCGCGAGGCCGAAATCAGGTGGTTGCGGAGCCGCGGTAGGCGCCGCAGATGTTATGAACCGGCGTCGAACCCGAAATCCAGCGACATATTCGGTGGGGTGCGCCGCTTAGCCCTTTGATTTTGGGCCGGGTTTGGACATATTTCTCGCCCATGTTCACGGACCAGTGGCGGACTGGGTTGTGGAGCAGGCCGGAATGGCACGGGTTGGGTTGGTGAAGTCAAAGCTGACGACAATCGGCGCGGTGCTGCTCATCGTGGTGGTGGCGCTGTGGATGACGCCGATGCGCCAGATGAGCAGCGCGCAGGACCGGCCCAACGGCCAGCCCTTGATCGCCCGCGGCTATACCGACGCGGCCGCCGGCACGGTCATCGTTGCCGGTGATCCGGCGGGCGGGCAGACCGTCATCGAGCTGCGCATCAAGGATGGCCAGAAGGTCAAGAAGGACGAGATCGTCGCCGTGCTGTCCAACTATCCGACGGCCGACACCCTGGTACGCATTGCCGAGGCCAACCTGGAGAAGCTGAAGCAGACCCGGCAGTCGATGCTGACCGGCCCCCGGGCCATGCAGATCGCCATCGACGAGAAGGCGATCCAGACGACCATCGACAATCGCAAGCTGCAGGAGCTGATGCGCCAGCGGTCGGGCAAGCCGCCGGAAGAGAAGGCGCTGCAGGTGAGCATCTCCGACCGCGGCTTCGAGAACCAGAAGGCGAGCCTCGACCTCGCCAAGAGGTCGCTCGCCACCGATCTGGAGCTGAACGCGATCGACATCGCCAATTCCGAGGCCAAGGTGGAGAGCGCCAAGGCTGACCGCGAGGCGGCGCTGGTCCGCTCGCCGGTCGACGGCCTGGTCGCCGAGATCTACACCCGCCAGGGCGAGATGATTCCGGGCCATCTCGGCATCGCCAAGCTGGTCGACATGAGCCAGATGCACGTGCTGGCCGAGGTCGATGAGCTGCATCTGCCGCGGCTGGTGCCCGGCGCGCCCGTCGAGGTGACCTTCCGCGGCAGCTCGCAGGTCTACAAGGGCAGGGTAGTACGCGCGCCCATGACGGTCACCCGCGTCAAGCGCAGCAAGGCCGATCTCGGCGAGGGCAGCACCCACGTCGTCGAGGCCGAGATCGAGTTCGACGACCCGGCGAGCATCCCGAAGATGCTGGAACGCGAGGCCCGCGTCACCTTCCTTTGAGCCGCCGTTGACGGAGGCGGCACGCCGGTCTGAACCGACGGCAATACGCGGTCCGGCGCTCAGCTTCCGCGGTGATCCATTTCGCGACGGCGTTGGCGCTACGCTGGTGCACGAGGCCGATGCCGTCATCGTCATGCAGGACGGCCACGTCACGCATTTCGGCCCGGCAGATGTGCTCCTGCGCGAACTGCCGCGGGGCGTCGCGATCCGCGACTGGGGGCGCGACGCGCTGATCTGTGCCGGCTTCATCGACTGTCACGTCCACTATGCGCAGACGCCGATGATCGCCGCTTACGGCGCGCGGCTCCTGGATTGGCTCGACACCTACACCTTCCCAACCGAGCTCAAGTTCGCCGACCGCGCGTTCGCAGCGGCGGCGGCCCGCGCCTTCCTGAAGGAATGCCTGCGCAACGGCATCACCACGAGTTGCGTCTACTGCACCGTGCATCCGCACTCGGTCGACATCCTGTTCGAGGAGGCCGAGAAGCTTGGGCTTCGGCTGGCCGCCGGCAAGGTGCTGCTGGACCGCAACGCCCCGGAGGCACTCTGCGACACGCCGCAGTCGGGCTACGACCAGTCCAAGGCGTTGATCGCCAAATGGCACGGTCGCGGCCGGCTGCTGTACGCCATCACACCGCGCTTTGCCGGGAGCAGCTCGCCCGAGCAGCTCGCCGCCGCCGGCGCCTTGTGGGCCGAACACCGCGACTGCCTGATGCAGACCCATATCGCCGAGACGCCGGAGGAGGTGGATTGGGTGAAGCAGCTTTTCCCCGAGCGCCAGCACTACCTCGACGTCTACGACCACCATGGCCTGTGCGCCGAGCGGGCCGTCTTCGGCCACGGCATCTGGCTGCAGGAGCCCGAGCTGCAGCGACTGCACGCAACGGGTGCGGCGATCGCCCACTGCCCGACCTCCAACTTCTTCCTGGGGAGCGGCGCGCTCGATCTGTCGCGCGTCGTGAAGGCGGAGCGGCCGGTGCGGCTCGGCTTGGGCACCGACATCGGCGCCGGCACGTCGTTCTCGATCCTCGACACGCTGGGCGAAGCCTACAAGGCAGCCCAGCTCAACCGCTTTTCCCTGTCGGCCTTTCACGCCTTCTACCTCGCCACACGCGGCTCGGCCCGCGCGCTCTACCTCGATGATCGCATCGGCAGCATCGCACCCGGCATGGAGGCCGACTTGGCGGTGCTGGACATGCGCTCCACGCCTTTGATCGATTTCCGGATGAACTACGCGCGCGGTCTCGGCGAGCAGCTCTTCATCCAGATGACGCTGGGCGACGACCGCGCCGTTCGGGCAACCTATGTCGCTGGCCGCCTGGCCTACGAACGGATCGACGACCGATCGGGCCTCAATCTCAGCGCATCATCTTGAGCGCTTGTTCATGTCCGACACGGCTGTCATCCCGAGCGGAGCGAGGGACCTTTGAGGCGGCAGGAAAGGTCCCTCGCTTGCGCTCGGGATGACAGAAACTGCTCAGGGTGACAGAAACTGCTCGGGGTGACAGCCGCGCCTCCCGGTTTCGCGCTTGCTTTAGTGTGAATTCTCAGTGTCACCCCCATTATATTGTGGCCCCACTGCCTCATTCCGGTTACGCTGGCTCCGGTAGCTGAAGGAGGTTGCTTATCCGTCCGAGGACCCTCGGCCCCGACGGAATCCGGTTCACCGGCGGTTTTTCCACCGAGTGCCCAATAAGCTGCACCTTCGGTCCTGCCACCGATCGCCTCACGGCTCGTCTCGCGCCTCCGCTTGCGGAGGCGTTTTGCTTTGTGCGGCGCGCGGTCCGCTTTCCCGACCCTGACCCCGGAGTCCGAATATGGCCAAACGCGCCGCTCGCCGCGCCAAGCTGCACACCATCGACAGCGCCCGTATTCACAGCCTTGTCTTCGAGCATGCTCCGGCCAATGACCGCGACCAGAGCTATCTCCGCAAGGTCCGGCCGCGCAGCGAAAATCAGCGGATCCTGATGGAGGCCATCGAGGCCAGGCCGCTTACCATCGCCATGGGTCCGGCCGGTACCGGCAAGACCTACCTCGCGATCTCGGCCGGCGTGGAGGCCCTTGAAGCCGGCACCGTCGCCCGCATCGTGCTGTCGCGGCCGGCGGTGGAGGCCGGCGAAAACCTCGGTTTCCTGCCGGGTGACATGCGCGAAAAGCTCGATCCCTACCTGCGCCCCCTCTACGACGCCCTGAACGACCGCCTGGGGCCCAAGCGGCTGCGCCAGCACCTCGACGACGGCACCATCGAGATCGCCCCGGTGGCCTTCATGCGCGGCCGCACTCTCAACAACAGCTTCGTGCTGATCGACGAGGCGCAGAACTGCACTTACGGCCAGCTCAAGATGCTCCTCACCCGGCTCGGCTGGCATTCGACGATGGTCATTACCGGCGACCCGGACCAGACCGACCTGTTGCCGGAAATGTCCGGCCTGGCGCAGATCGGGCGTCGGCTGGAGGGCCTCGACGACGTCGCCGTCGTGCGGCTTACCGACCGCGACGTGGTGCGCCATCCGCTGGTCGGCCGCATGCTCTCGGTGCTCTAAGGCACACAGTTACCCACAAATAGGAACGTGGCGGACGTTCGGATCAATTCGGGAACATCTGCCGCCGCGAGTCTTTTATGCAGGCCGGTCCCCTAAATTTTTTGCCAAGTGCAGCAAAGGTTTAGGGGACATCTGGCAGGTCGCTGCCACTGTGCCTACATTAAGTCAATATAGTGACGCTAAGGCAACAACCGGCCTACGGGGGGCTTGTTCACAGAGTTCCCCACATCTCGTTCTGCGAACGCCGTCATGACCCTTGTCCGCCCGGCACGGGAACGCATCACCGGCTACCTGTACTCGGCGACAACCTCGATTTGGCCGACGATGGCGGCATTGAATGCGGAAAGGTGCTCGGCGGGAATCCAGTATTCCAGAAACTCGCGGCCGCCAGCCTGCCTGATTTCATAGTGTGCCAAGAAGTCTGCTCTCACATGAAACCTGGTTACGAAGCCGCCTCCGCGCGGAGCATTCCAGTCCCGTGCAATTTTCGTTGCATATGCCTCGGTAAGCACCGGATAGATGATCGGCTGTTCGGGCAGACGAGGAGGAAATGCGCGCATATCCGACGCCGCAATGAGCTCGAGTTCTCGGCTGCCGACGGGGCGCCATAGGGTTATGACCTTGTCGTTCACCCGGACAGTGTCGGCCATCTCAAAAATCCAGGCAAACGCGCCACATATACAGTCGCAACTCCGATGGATCCTGTGAGCGACCCGACCGACCCCGAGCTGAAGACCGACGACGTGTCCGCCGAGGCCCCGCCAACCGATGGCTCCCCCGTGGAAGGTTCGCCCGTGGAAGGTGCCCCCGTGGAAGGTTCCTTGGGCGACGGCATCCGCACGATCGGCGAGTTCGTGCGCACGCTGCCGCGCAAGCCGGGCGTCTATCGCATGATCGGCGCCGACGGCGAGGTTTTATACGTCGGCAAGGCCCGCTCGCTGCGCAGCCGGGTCGCGGCCTACACCCAGGCGACCCGGCTCGACACCCGCCTGATGCGCATGGTGTCGGCCACCCGGACGATGGAATTCGCCGTCACCGAGAGCGAAGCCGAAGCGCTCCTGCTCGAGAACAACCTCATCAAGCGCTTCAAGCCGCGCTTCAACGTGCTCTTAAGGGACGACAAGTCGTTCCCCTACATCGTCATCCGGCGCGACACCGAATGGTCGCAGCTCGCCAAGCACCGCGGCACCCGCGAGCCGGCCAACGAGTATTTCGGTCCGTTCGCCTCGGCCACCGCGGTCAACCGCACGCTCTACGCCCTGCAGCGCGCCTTCCCGTTGCGCTCTTGCTCGGACGGCGTCTTTTCCACGCGTACGAGGCCCTGCCTGCAATACCAGATCAAGCGCTGCACGGCGCCCTGCGTCGGGCGCATCGACAAGCCCGAGTACGACGGCATCGTCAGCGAGGTGCGCGACTTCCTGGGCGGGCGCAACCGCGAGGTCCAGCAGTCGCTGTCGCAGCGCATGGAGCAGGCGTCGGCCGGTCTCGAGTTCGAGCGCGCCGCAGTCCTGCGCGATCGCATCCGCGCGCTGGCGCACATCCAGTCGCACCAGTCGATCGCCCTCGAATCGATCGACGAGGCCGACATCTTCGCGGTCCACGCCGAGGGCGGCCAGGTGTGCGTGGAGGTCTTCTTCATTCGCGCCGGCCAGAACCTCGGCAACCGCGCCTACTTCCCGAGCCACACCAACCATCTCGACGAGCCGGCCGTGCTCGCGGCCTTCATCGGCCAGTTCTACGAGGCCCGCCAGGCGCCCAAGCTGATCCTCACCAGCCACGACGTCGCCGAAGCAGAGCTTTTGGAGAGCGCGCTGGCGCTCAGTTCCGGCCACAAGGTGGAGATCCGCCATCCCAAGCGCGGCGAGCAGAAGGACGCGCTCGACCAGGCGGTGGTCAATGCGCGCGAGGCGCTGGCGCGACGCATGGCCGAGCGCGGCACGCAGCGCCAGCTGCTCGAAGGCGTGGCGCGCGTCTTCGCTCTCGAGGCGCCGCCCGAGCGCATCGAAATCTACGACAACAGCCACATCCAGGGCGCCGCGCCGGTCGGCGGCATGGTCGTCGCTGGCCCGGACGGGTTCGTCAAGAATTCGTATCGAAAGTTCAACATCAAGAGCGAAGAGGCGGCGGGCGACGACTTCGCAATGATGCGCGAGGTTTTAGCGCGCCGCTTCGGTCGCGCCCTGAAGGAGGACCCCGACCGCAACGAAGAGAGCTGGCCCGACCTGGTGCTGATCGACGGCGGACAAGGCCAGCTCGAGGTCGCGCGCCAGGTGCTGACCGAGCTTGGCCTCGAGGACATCGCCATCGTCGGCATCGCCAAGGGACCCGATCGCGATGCCGGCCGCGAGCGTTTCTTCATGCCGGGCAGGCCGCCGTTCTCGCTCGAGCCGCGCGATCCGGTGCTGTACTTCCTGCAGCGTTTGCGCGACGAGGCCCATCGGTTCGCCATCGGCACGCATCGCACGCGCCGCGCCGCCGACATCAGCCGCTCGGCGCTCGACGAGGTGCCGGGCATCGGCGCTGGCCGCAAGCGCGCGCTGTTGCATCATTTCGGCAGCGCGCGCGCCGTCGCCATGGCGACCTTGGAGGACATCAAGTCGGTGCCCGGCATCTCCGACGCGATCGCCCAGAAAATCCATGACCACTTCCGGGGTGGTCGCTAAGACTGTCGCTGCATGCTCAATCTGCCCAACGTCCTCACGCTGTCGCGCATCGCCGCCATCCCGTTGCTCGTGGCCTGCTTCTGGCTGGAGCGCGGCTGGGCACAGTGGCTGTCGATGATCCTGTTCATGGCCGCCGGCATCACCGACTGGTTCGACGGCTATTTCGCGCGCCGCTATCACCAGATCTCGCGGCTCGGCCGCTTCCTCGACCCGATCGCCGACAAGCTCCTGGTGGCGGCGGCGCTGGTAATGCTGGTCGATAACGGCCAGCTGCGCGGCGTGCACGTGCTGGCGGCGCTGATCATCCTGGCGCGCGAGATCCTGGTCTCGGGCCTGCGCGAGTTTCTGGCCGAGCTGCGCGTCAGCCTGCCGGTCAGCCAGCTCGCCAAGTGGAAGACCGCGGCGCAAATGGCGGCGATCGCCGTCTTGCTGCTGGGCGACGCGGCACCGGCGATCGTGACGCAGATCGGGCTGGTCCTGATCTGGGTCGCGGCTGGACTCACCTTGATCACCGGTTACGACTACCTGCGCACCGGCTTGCGCCACATGGCCGAGGACCAGCCGGCCGGGGGCGCGCAATGAGGATCCGCTACTTCGCCTGGATGAAGCGGACCGTCGGCGCCGCCGATGAAGAAGTGGCGCTGC
>JAFAKN010000053.1 GCA_019235415.1 Alphaproteobacteria bacterium | reverse complement strand
GCTGGTTGGCAGACGGGTTGTGCTAAATACGCGTCCAATTGTGACGCGCTGGTGTGATGAACCCTGAGGCGTTCTTGCGCTAGGGACAGCCAGCCTCTAGAAAAGCACTGGGGTCGAGCGCTGCCACTCCACTCGGCCCCAGTTATCGCGATTTGCTCACGACAGTATTATTATTCCCTCCCAGAGGTGATTTAGCAAAGCTTCGCTATAATACCAAACTGGTATCGAGTGGATTCCGATCAGACCAGTTATGTAGAGATATTTCCGAAGTTTCCCTTCACACTTCGGATTTGCTTCGGAGCAACCGCGTTTTATCGCGACCGACGCCCGATAGAGCTGCAACACCACCATCAGGATTGCGGCAATTACCAGCCCAGTAGGCACCTCGTTGAGAAAATCGCCATCGTGGTGCCGTGACGGGTTAGCGAGAGCTCTCCCTGATAGCGGTGGCAAAGCCGAGGTCGTCAGCGTCATGATTATCGCAGCAACCAAAGCCGACACTAGCGCGGTAAGCCAACTGAGAAAGGTCTTTAGTGGCACTCCCGCTCGGGCCTGCTCTGCAAAACTTCTAGGTAGGTGAGCGCGGGCATCCTCATAAGGTGTCAATCAGCGCCGAACCGCGACCCGGAATCAGCGGCCAATTGCGACCCACACCGGCGGTTGAGTAGCGGTCGTCCCCGGAGTCCACGGAGGGGACCCGCGCGCGTCGCGCAGTGCCCTCACAAGCGACGGAGCGACGCGCGTGGGGAGGCGCTGTGGGCCCCCGGGGGCGATCCGCGGGCCACGGGCGGCGGCCTCAGGTTCGGTTCTTGAAGCGCCAGCTCTCGTTGCCGGTTTCGAGGATGTCGCAGTGGTGCGTCAGGCGGTCGAGCAGCGCGGTGGTCATCTTGGCGTCGGCGAAGACGGTCGGCCATTCGGCGAAGGCGAGATTGGTCGAGAGCACAATCGAGGTGCGCTCGTAGAGCCGGCTGATCAGGTGGAACAACATCTGCCCGCCACTGACCGGGAACGGCAGATAGCCGAGTTCGTCGATGATGACGAGATCGATCCGGACAAGTTGGTCGGCGAGTTTCCCTGCTTTGCCGGCGCGCGCCTCGGCATCGAGTTGGTTGACCAGGTCGACGGCGGTGAAGAAGCGCACACGGGCGCCGTTGCGCACGCAGTTGGCGCCGATCGCTATGGCGATATGGCTCTTGCCGGTGCCGGTTCCGCCGATCAGCACGGCGTTGCGCTGGGTGGCAAGGAAGCCGCCCTCGTGCAGCTCGCGCACCAGCCCCTGGTTGACCGGCGACACCGCGAAGTCGAACTCGGCGAGGTTCTTCATCACCGGGAAACGTGCCACCCCCATGCGGTAGGCGGTCGAGCGGGCGCGATGGTCGGCCATCTGCGCGAGCAGCAGCTCGCCGAAGACGCGCTGGAAGGGATGCTGCGCGCGCACCCCGGCAGCGACCACCTCGTCGTAGGCGGCGCGCATGGCGGCCAATTTAAGCTGCCCCAGCAGCTCCATGATCTCATGCCGCTCCACGGTACCTCTCAGCCAGTGAAGCAGAGCGCAGCCGGTCGTAGCGGGCACAATCGGCCGCCGGCTCGATCGCCAAGGTCAAAGCCGCCGGGGTTGCCACCGGCCGGGGCGGCGCAGCGTCGCGTTGCCGGGCCAGGATATTGAGCACCACGTCACGGCCGCACAGCTTGGCCGACAGCGCCTCGGCGCACGCCGTCTCGACGGCGTCGAGACCCGCAGTCGGCGACCGCCGTCAGGATATCGACGAATTGGCGGTCGCCGTCGTCGTGGCCGGCGAGCCGGCGACGGACCTGGGCCAGCGCCGGCGGCAGATCCCCAGTTGCGGAACGGATCGCCGTTCCGGAGCGCCCCGGGCTTCCGGGCCAGCACCGGCAGATAATGCCAGGGATCGTAGGCGGTCTGACCGCGGCCGAAGCGGCGGGGGTGCTCGCCGACAATCTCGCCGTCACACCAGACGACGACACGCTCGGCATAAACGCGCAATTGCGCGGTGCGGCGTGCCGCCTTGGCCGTGACGCTGTAGCGATTGTGGTCGAACCGCACCAGGCTGCTCTTCGA
Source organism: Alphaproteobacteria bacterium (assembly GCA_019235415.1). Classification (GTDB taxonomy): domain Bacteria; phylum Pseudomonadota; class Alphaproteobacteria; order Reyranellales; family Reyranellaceae; genus Reyranella. The sequence goes on along the minus strand of JAFAKN010000053.1, from coordinate 1,456 downwards.
CACCGCGACCTCGATCTCGCGGAAGCCGTCGAACGGGCCGCAATACTCGATCAGGCTGGCGCGCTCGGCCTCGAAGACCTCCCAGACCGTTTTGTCGCTCTGCTCGGGATGGGCGCTCTCGCGGGCTTGGGCGAGACAGCGCGCCTCCAGCCAGGCGTTCAGCTCCGCGTAATTGGCGAAGTGCAGCCGCGGCGTGAACAGGTGCTCGCGCGCATTGCCGACCTGGTTCTCGACCTGCCCCTTCTCCCACCCCGCCGCCGGCGTGCAGGCGACAGGCTCGACCAGGTAATGCGAGCACATCGCCAGAAAGCGGCGGTTGAAGCGCCGCTCCTTGCCGACGAACACGGCGTCAACCGCCGTCGTCATGTTGTCGTAGATGCCGCGCCGGCACATCCCGCCGAACAGGCGAAAGGCGCGGTCGTGCGCGTCGAACACCATCTCCTGGCTCTCGCGCGGATAGGCGCGGACCAGGAACATCCGGCTGTGGCAGAGCCGGACATGGGCGACCTTGATCGTGGTGGTCACCCCGCCGAGCACCACGACCTCGTGCGACCAATCGAACTGGTAGGCCTCGCCCGGCGCGAACCACAGCGGGATAAACACCGGCCCGAGCTGCGATTGCCGCCGGCGCCACTCGCGGACGTGACGCTGTACGCTGTCGTAGGCGCCCTCGTAACCCTCGGCCCGCAACAGCTCGAACAGCCGCCGTGCCGTCAGCCGCTCGCGTGCCGGACGCTTGCTGTTCGCCTCCAGCATCGCGTCGAGCCGCGCAACAAAAGCCCCGAGCCGCGGCTGCGGCTGGACCTGGCGCTCGTAGCGAAACTCGGTCGACGAACCCCGGATCGCCTTGCGAACCGTCTGCCGCGAGACCCGCAGCTCGCGAACAATCTGGCGGATCGGCTTCTTGTCCACCAGAAACGCCCGCCTGATCCGGCCAATCGTTTCCACCGTCACCATCCCCGGCCACGCTCCCCCAAGCACAACCAAGGGGAGCATTCGACGATTCGGGGGTGGGTCGCTATTCGAAGCTGATCACCCCAAAAGCCGGGTCACTCTTCCACGCTGCTTTCCACCCCGGCCGGAACCGCCCTGACAGACCTCATTCTCGACTTGTTTAAGCTAAGCAATCGCTTGCTAGCGGCGGGGGATAGGCTGGTTGGCGGTCTCGGTTTAACGAGTGCTCGGTGGCAGATTCTCGGAACGATTGTCACGGGTGATCGGCCGCAGCCAGTCGCGTGGCTTGCGCGCGACATGGGAGCCAATCGCCAGAACGTGCAGCGCATCGTCAACGATCTAGCGAAGGAGGGGCTGGTCGCATTTCAAACCAACCCGCATCATCGGCGCGCACAGCTAATCGTGCTGACAGAAGAGGGGAAAAAGACCTTCGAGGCCGCTATGCAGCGACAAGCCCCTTGGATCAACGAAATTGCGGCAGGGCTTCACCTTGCAGATTTGG
>JAFAKN010000767.1 GCA_019235415.1 Alphaproteobacteria bacterium | reverse complement strand
CTGCGGAAGCCAACGAAAAAGGCTTGGCGGTCGGTCACCTGACACCCCTCTATGCCGATATGTTCGGCTGGCGCGAACTCGCCGCCTCGGTCGGCCGTGCCTATCAATCGCTGTCGCCAGAAGACCGAGCCGATGCGGTGTTTCTCGCGAACAACTATGGGGAGGCGGCCGCAGTCGACATCTTTGCGAAGCCTTGGGGCCTGCCCCCCTCAATCAGCGCGCACAACAACTACTACCTCTGGGGTCCGCGTGGACATCTCGGAGACGTAGTCATACGGCTAGGGGGCCGCCGCGAAGACTTGCTCACGGACTACGCCTCAGTCGAGGCAATGGGCAAAACCGATAATCCCTGGGCACTTCCCTTCGAGACCGGCCAGACGATCTGGATTTGCAGGGGAAGGTTCAAAAAGCTGGGCGATGATTGGGCGAAATCGAAGCGCTACTACTGAGAGGCCATTTCGGCACCCCACGAGCTCGGCGTAAAGAGGCGGAATATCTGAGCCGACAAGTGTCCGAGAGCTCATCCGATCATGTCGCGCAAAAGATCGCTGTCGGGGGTCTTCTCCACGAGCGCGCGCAGGTTCATCATCCCGTCGGGCGGTCTCTCGGTTGCAGGTTGATCTCGCAACCCAACCCTTACCCGGAAATCGCCGGTGACCCCCGCTGGGGGTAAGTAGCCCGCCGCCGCCAGACTCCGCGGCGGTCTCGTCGGCGGGCTACTTACCCCCAGCTACCTACACCAGTCCATGGGACACGATCCCGTCAAGACCGAACCGCTGGCATTAGGTGCGCCTCGCCGATGGCGCGGATCCCGCATGGATCCGCGCTACGTCGCTGTTACTTGGCAGGTTTCAAGACGATCTCGGCGACACCGCCGGCTACGTTCAGGCCGACGCTGCCTTCGACGCTGACCGGCTGCAAGGTCACCTGTCCGCTGTTTCCCCCGACCAGCACGTTGGCTGCGGCACCGACGACGGCGGTGCCCTGAATGGTCGGGCCGACGTAGCTGCCTGCCAGCGCGCCGGGGGCTACGTTGCCAGGGGCAAAGACCAGCCAGACGATCTGCGCCTCCTGGGTGTAACCGATGTCGACGCCGAAGCGCCTCACCTCGCCGACATAGCGTTCGCCCGCTCCTTCGGTCCGCGTGAAGATGCAGTTCAACGCCTTGGTGGAACCGAAGACGAAGCCGGCGCCACCGGCGACGTTGCACGAGAGCGAGCCGACGTTGACGCCTTTTTCCGACGCCGGCACCGAGACGCGCTGCTGCGCATGGACCAACGTCGCCAACCCCAGGGCGGCCATTCCGACGATGGCCAACGATGACTTACGCATACCAAGTCTCCTACGTTTGATCAGAGTGAAGAACTGCCTGACGGCAAGTTCGACCGCAGCGGTTTCGGCCGCTGGGCCAGGTTCGGCTCGATGCCAGCCGAAATTCGAATAGCCAATTTGTCGAGGGCAGCCGACATCGCCGCTACCAGCGCTGCGTCCCGTTCGCTGGAAACGGGCTCGCTCACGGTCGCCTGCTCGGTGCTGAGTGATCGCTGGCCGGTTGCGTCCGTCACTGTCCAACGAGCCGCCAGCACGACAGATCCGTCCAGGCTCGCGTCAAAATCGACGATGTCGACCACGACGCGCACGGCCGGCGGATCGATCGGTTGTGACGAGGTCACGGCCACGCCCTTGAGCTGGGCCGCCAGGGCGGCGGCCAATGCACGGGTGGCGCCCACCGAAAGCCGCTCCGCCCAGCGCCCTGTCTCGCTGGGCACGACTTGCCGATCGTGCCTCGTGACGATGTCGCGCGTGTCGAGATAGTCCGGAACCTGCACCCGCTCGACTTGCACGACCGGAGACGCTGCCTGCACCGACAACACGCTTCCCGAGGGAACAGCAGGCGAACCGAGAACATACTCCCGCTTCGCCGGTCCAGCGCAAGCGGCGAGGGAAACGGCGAGAACGGCAACGATCAGGGGCAGTGGCAGGCTTATGCCAAGCCCGCCTCGAGAAGCTTCTCTCATCGCCCGGACCTCCCCAAAAGGAGCGAGTTGGGATTGCGCTCGACCGTCGCCGCGAAATCGCGCAAGGAGCTGGTGGTTGCCGCCAGGTCGCGCATCGCGGCCTCGAGGTTGCTGCGGAAGGGTGTCCGCGGTTGCGCCAAGCCGTTCAGCGAGTCCAGCAACGTGGACGCCTGACGCACGGCGCGATCGGCCGAATTGAGGACACGGCTGAGCTCGGCGCTACGTGGGCCGACCTGATGGCGCACGTCGACCAGCACTCCGTCGAGATCGCGCAACGCGGTCGATGCCTCCTCCTTGAGGTGTACGATTGCGTCATCGCCGCTGCGGAACGTGTCCCGTGCCGCGACCAGGGCGTCGCTGGCGTTGCCGGCGAGTGGACCGAGCAGCGAGTCGGCGTGCTTCACGAACACGTCCAACGAGGCGAACGCACCTTGCGCCGAGCGTGCGAGCTCTTGAAGATCGAGCTTCGACAGCTGAGCGAGGAACTGGCCGAGGTCCGACGGCACGGTTGGGATCTCCGGCATATCCGCCGAGTCTCGCATCAGACGGACGGGAGTCTTCGGGAGGAACTCGAGGTCCACGCGGAGCTGCCCGGTGACGAAGCTCTGCATCTCGAGTTGAGCGCGCAAGCCTGCGCGAACCAGCCGCTCGAAATCCTTGGGATCCTCGGCCAGCCGCTTGCCGCCCTGCCAGGTGATCTGCTCAGGTTGGACTTCCAGCACGACCGGGATGCGGGCGGTCATGGTGGCGGTCGAGAATTCGAGGCCGACCCGCTTCACCTGACCGATGCGCACGCCGTTGAAGGTAACCGGTGCGCCGACATCGAGCCCGGCGACCGACTCGTCGAAATAGGCGACGACGTTCATGGTCCTGCTGAACATCCTGGCGCCGCCGAAGAACAGGATCCCGGCGACCCCGAGACCCATGGCGCCGAGAACGAAGGCGCCGACCAGTCCGGGCCTAGTGGACACGACCGCCTCCTTCGCGTGCAGCCGTCGCTCGCCCGCGTTCCATGAAAGCCCGCACAGTCGGATCGCCACAGCTGTCGCGCAGTTGCCGTGGCGAGCCATGGGCGATGGCGCTTTTGGCCTCAGCGTCGAGGAACACGCCGTCGTCGCAGATCGCGAACAGGCTGGGCAGCTCGTGGGTCACGATCACGACCGTGGCGCCGAGGCCACCGCTCAACTCCAGAATCAACTCGTCCAGTCGATTGGAACTGATGGGGTCGAGCCCGGCGGACGGCTCGTCGAAGAACAGGATCTCCGGATCAAGGGCCAGGGCACGTGCAAGGCCAGCGCGCTTGCGCATGCCGCCCGACAGTTCCGAAGGCATCTTGTGGCCCGACCCGGCCAGCCCTACAAGCGCCAGCTTCAGTTCGACCAGTTCGCAAATAGCCGCGTCGTCGAGGCGGGTGAACAGACGCAGCGGCAGCGCGACATTCTCGCTGACCGTCATCGAGCTCCACAAGGCACCACTTTGGAAAAGCACGCCGAACCGTCGGCCGATTTCGGTCCTCCGCTCCTCCGATGTCGACCAATAGTCCTCGCCGTCGACCACGAGCGTTCCGCTCACCGGCCGCAGCAAACCGATCATCGCCTTCAGCAAGGTGCTCTTGCCGCAGCCGCTGCCACCCATGACGGCGAAGATGGAACGCGGCCGAACCGCGAAGCTCACGTCGCGCTGTATCAAGTTCGAGCCGAAGGCGAGCGTCAGGTTCGTTGCTTCCAGCCGGAAAGAGGAGTTGTCCAAGTCGACCATGCTTCAGATTCCCAAGGCGTTGGTGCAAGCCGCGAAGACGGCGTCGAGAGCGATGATGCCGATGATTCCGGCGACGACCGCGCTGGTCGCCGCCCGCCCGACATCGGCGGCGCTGCGGCCGGCGCGGAGGCCGAGATGGCAGCCGGCAAGCGCCACGAGCCCGCCGAACGCGATGCTCTTGACCAAGCCGATCGCGAACTCCCGGCCAGCAACGGCGTTGCGCAGCTCGACCAGGAAAGCGCTCGACGTGAGATCGAGAGTCGCAACTCCGACGACATAGCCGCCCAGCAAGCCGATGGCGCAACCGTAGAGGTAGAGCAACGGCATCATGGTAACGAGCGCGAGGATCCGAGGCAGCACGAGGAAGTCGAATGGCGGGATGCCGAACGTCTTCAGCGCGTCGATCTCCTCGTTCCCTTGCATGGTCGCGATGTGGGCGGCATAGGCGCCGCCCGTGCGACCGGCCATGACGATCGCCGTCATGACCGCCGCCATCTCGCGCACCACGGCAATGCCGACAAGATCGGCGACGTAGATCCCGGCGCCGAAGCGCCTGAACTGCACGGCGCCGACGAAGGCAAGTATGGCGCCGACCAGGCCGTTGCAGATGGCCGCGATCAGCAGTGCGCCCGCGCCGGCCTCTCGCATGAGCTGCAGCACGTCCTGCCAGCGAGTCCTTGTGCGCCCCGCCACTGCCGCTAGTCCACGAAGCACTGTTTCCCCGACGAGTGCCGTTACGCGGCAAATCTCGCCATGCGCACCGAGGGCAGCCTCGCCCACCAGGGATGCAACTGGCTTGCGTGACTGCCGTGGTTCTCCTCTCGGCGCAGCGGTGCCCGTAGAGGCCAACGCCAGGAGCTGCCTTGCGGCGGGAGGAACGGCAGCGTCGTCGACCTGGATCTCCTTTGCGATGCGCGCGCGTTCGTGTAGCAGGCGCAGGAAGGCAACGAGGGCGCTGTCCCAACGGCCGACGCGGTCGCAGTCGACCCGCAAGACGCCGCTGCCGACCTGTTCGACGATGCCGGCAACGTCGGCGGGGCTGCGCACGCCGGTATCCTGCGCGATCCAGTCGCCGCCAAGACACAACACGCGCTCGCTCCCGGCGGCGGAAATTATCCAGTGCGGCGGATGGAGGGAGATTGAGCTCATTGGCTCACTACCTCGGTCTGCCAACCTTGCGCACCGCTGTCGAGGATGAGGCAGTATTCGCGCACCCGCTCGATCGGGAGATTCGCCTTGCTCTGCACGACAATGAACTTGGCGCGGGGATTGCGGCGCGCGAGATGGGCCCGACGGTCGAAGTCGCGCGCGTGCCAGATGGAGCTGTGCTCGGAAAGGACCTGGCTGTCGCGGCAGTAACAATCGTCCCAATGGACGTGATACTCGAAGAGGTTCCCGGTCAGTTCCGCGACGCAGCTGTACAGCGCGTACTCTGTCCAGGGGACGCGGCCGATCTTCCGGACGAGCCGCAACGCCAGGGCGGTCTGCCAATCGAACAGGCCGCAGCCCACATGGTTGATCGCCTGGTGCGCCAGGTCACTGTGCAGGACATTCGGTGTGACCGAGAGCCCGTGCGCCGACACGTCGTGCGGTACCCCGACAAAGCGTGCCGTCTGCTGCCACCAGTCGTGATGGCTCTTAGGTTCCCATCGGGACAGCGCCCGACCGTCCTTGACGAAGGTCGTGCTGCCGAAATCATCGACGCAGAAGACGTCGGAATCGAGGGTGAGGTAGCCGCCGATGCCGAGCACCGCCGGGACCAGCAGTTTCACGAGCTGCTGGCGATACCATCCCGGCATGGCGTAGAAGCGACTGAATCGCGGGAAGAAGTCGCGCTCGCCATGGACCGAGATCGCGATATTGCCGTAGCGCGCCAACCGCATCTCGATCAGCTCAAGGTCGCGCTGCGGCGAGATGATCAAAAGCTCTAGCGGTTCGCGATCCAGCCAGTGGCGCGACAGAGATTCGATCAAGAGGACGGCGCGTTCCAACTCGTCGCCGGCCTGCGCGCGGCGTAGCGCCAGGGGCAGAATCGCGTGTCGGACCTGGTTGAACATCGGATGGACGGTGATGCCGAACTGGGGTGAAGCCGCACCCGACAACTAAGGCACCGCGCGGCCCGTTGGCGAATTAAACATCGCAAAGAATTGCAAATGATCTGCCGGTGGCTCCGCAATTTGCATGTATCCGCTGTTGCACGGCCTCCCCGTGAGCCCTGGCGAAACGCATGCGGGTCCCCTCCGCGACAGCGATTGAACGCGCCTGTCCGGGACCATGTCGTAGTGCGAGGAGCAGCGACTATTTGCAATGATTTACAAGCCGCTCGACGGTAGACGCTGGTACGTTGGGCCTGCCAGTGCCGAAAAGAACATGCAGATGTGCAACCCCTGTCGCTACGGACGCCTGTCCGGCAACAAACCTATTCTCGCGAAGAGGGTGGCGTCGGAGAAGCTGCGTGTCGTAGGCGCAGTTTATGATCTTGCGAAGGGGAAGGTATCCTTGGTGCAATGAGGAGCGCCGACGATCTCGTTCTCTGGATACTGACACGCGGGCGAACGCTGCCGGCCGCGCGGTTCGTATTCCAGCTCTGCCAGCAGCTGGCAGCAGGCGACGTGCCATTGTGGCGTGCCGACATATATGCGGGCACGCTGCATCCGCAGGCACGCGGCCTCGGTTGGCGATGGACGCGCGGGCGACCGGTGGCCGAAGAACTGCGCATCGCCCAAGGGATCGAGAACACGGCGGAGTATCTCGATGGTCCGTTGCGTGCCACCATCGAAAAAGGCGCCGCTTTCCGCGAACGCATGGAGCGCGGGACAACCAAGTACGCGCTGCTTCGCAGCTTTGCCGCCGAGGGCTGTACCGACTACGTCGCTCAGGCCCTGAGCAAGCTTGGCCCCGACTACTGTGTCGTCGCCTGGGCGAGCGATCGTCCCGGCGGTTTTTCCGACAGCGACCTCGCCGTGCTCGAGCACATCCGGCCGGCGCTGTCGATGGCGGTCGAAGCCATGGTCGTGATGCGGACGGCACGAAGCCTGTTCGACATCTATCAGGGCGCGCTCGTCGGCCCCCGCATACTCGACGGCCAGATCCGTCGCGGTCAGGTCGAGCCGTTGCGCGCGGCGATCATGGCGACCGACTTGCGCGGTTTTACCAATCTCTCGGACCGCGAAGCGGCGGAGGTGGTGATCGAGGCGCTGAACGACTTCTTCGGCTACGTCACCGACGCGGTCGAGGCGGGGGGTGGTCACGTCCTCAAATTCATCGGCGACGGCGTCCTGTGCATTTTTGAGACAGCGGACCGCTGCGATGCCTCTCCGGCGCGAGCAGCCCTCGTCGCCGGCCGCACCATCCTCGCCCGCCTGGCCGAACGCGACAAAGAGCCGGCGTTGCGTGCTGGGATCGGCCTTCACCTCGGGACGGTGATGTATGGCAATGTCGGCGGCGAGAACCGGCTGGATTTCACGGTGGTTGGACCTGCCGTCAATCTCGCCTTTCGCCTCGAGAGCTTGACCAAGAGCTTGGGGCGCCCGCTGCTTGCCTCGCACGCCTTCGCCGAAGCAGTCGACCAGGGCATGAAGCCGCTCGGTCTGCATCCGATTCGGGGCTTTTCAGAGCCAGAGGAGGTCTACGGTTTGCCTGAGCATGAGCCGCGAACCCTATAACCACCGTCGGACCAGTCCGCCGTCAGGCGATCGAAATCTACCAGTCGCTTGAGCGTTTGTTCGAGCGGCGGCGTGTCGTAGTAGCTGTTGGCGTCGATCGACGCGTGGACAAAATCAGGGTGAAAAGGCCCATGGCATAGAAGGCTGCAACGCAGCAGTGACGCCACCGAAATTGCCGACCACTGATTGAGCGAGGGACCGTGCAAGATCACGGCTCACTCTGCGGCGACCGACCCACCTGCGGGGCGTGCTGCAGGCTTCGACGTTGGCTCGCGCCGCCAAGCCAGGGCTTAGCCGGTTCAGCTCGAGAAGCGATCAGGAAGCTGTGGGTTTCTCCGCTTTCAGCCCGAGCTTGTCGGCCATTCGGCTGAGCTCGGGAAGCGAACGCGCCTTCATCTTTCGCATGACGTTCATGCGATGCACCTTCACGGTGGCTTCGGCAATGCCGATGCTGTAGGCAATCTGTTTGTTCAGCCGACCCGACGTCGCCTGGATCATGATCTCCCGCTCGCGCACGGTCAGCGATTCGAAGCGACTCCTGAGGTCATCCATGGCCTTGTCGCTTTCCCGCCGTTCGCGATCGCGCGACAGGCCGGCGTAGATGGCATCCAACAGGTCCTGGTCACGGAACGGCTTGGTCAGGAACTCGATGGCACCCGCCTTCATCGCCTGCACGGTCATCGGAATGTCGCCGTGCGCGGTGAGGAAGATGATCGGCACTTGGTTGTCCGATGCCAACAGCTCGCGCTGCAGCTCGAGACCACTGCGACCGGGCATCCTCACGTCGACGACCAGGCAGGTCGGGCGGTCGGGCGGCGGGCTCGCGAAGAACTCATCGGCGGAAGAGAACTGGCAGGCCTCGAGCCCGACGGAACGCAGAAGGCGCCCAACCGAATCACGAAACTCGGCATCGTCGTCGATGATCAGGACACAGGGATTGGTGTCAGGCATCTCCGCAGCGCTCCGCTCCCGTTGAAGCAATATAGCAAGTGATATGGCGACTCCGACACCATTGGAATGGTCAGGCGGTGGGGCGACCCTAAGCCATCGTTTAGCAGCCGCGGGATTGCCTGGACGTGCGGTTGCGCCGACGTTGCAAGAGGCAGAAGGCGCCGGCGTGCCGTTGTGGCGGGCCCAGCAAGACTGCCAAGGACCGTGATGCCAAACCTCGGATTGATCTCTGTGGTCGAGGACGATCAGCCGTTCCGCGATTCGATGCAAAAGCTCATTCGGTCGTTGGGCTACCGCGTGGAGGCATTTGCATCGGCTGCGGACTTCCTGGCATCGCCGCTGCTCGCCGCGACGGCGTGCCTGGTCGCGGATGTCAACATGCCCGGCATGGGCGGTCCGGAACTTCACCGGTGCCTGGTGAAGGAAGGCTACGCGATCCCGACGATCCTGGTTACCGCATACCCCGACGAGGCGGTGAAAACCCGTGCCTTGAGCGAGGGTGTGCTCTGCTACCTGTCCAAACCGGTGGACGATCATCGCCTGGAGCAATGCGTGAGAGCCGCGCTCGATGCGCGCCGATCCGCTGCAACCCGATCATGAAGCTTGCGCCGTTGCCGGCAGAGTGAACCGGAAAACCGCGCCACGAGGGTCATTCGGCTCCGCCCACAGCTTGCCGCCGTGAGCATCGACGATCGAACGACAGATCGACAATCCCATCCCCAGTCCGGTGGGCTTGGTCGTGTAGAAGGGCTTGAAAAGCCGGTGGATCTGCTCGGGAGCGAGACCCGGTCCCGTGTCGTGCACCGCGAACACGATGCCCGCCGTCGCGCTCGCCATAGTGCTGATGAAGAGCTGCCGCGGTCCATCGTCGAGCGAGCTCATTGCCTCCAACGCGTTCAAAACCAAGTTCAAGACGACCTGTTGCAGCTGAACGCGATCGCCGACGACCGGAGCGGCTTCTTCCAGGAGGCTGATGCGGACCGAAACCCGGCTCCGGTCGATGGCGTTTTGCACCATTCCGACCACCTCGGTAATCGCCGCGTTGAGATCGAAGCGCTCCCTGCGCGGAGGCGCCTTCCTGATATGTTCGCGAATACGGTCGACAATGTCCTTGCCACGATCGGCATCCTTGACGACGCAAGCGAGCGCTTCCCGCACCTCGTGCATATTCGGCGGAATCATCTCGAGGAAGCGCATGCCGGCCCGGGCGTTGTTTCGGGCGGAGGCGATCGGATGCAGGATCTCGTGGGCCAGCGACGCCGTCAACTCACCCAGTACGCTGACGCGATTGAGGTGAGCAAAATCCGCCTCGAGCTGCCGCAGCCGCTCGTGCTCCTCTTCCGCCCGTTTGGCTTCCGTTACGTCGGTTGTGATGCCGACGAGTTCGATGAAATCACCGGCGTCCGAGTACGAGGGATGACCGATTGAACGCACATGCTTGATCGTTCCGTCCGGGAGAACGATTCTGAACTCGATCGTGAAGTCCCGTCTGTTACGCAATGCTTCTGGGACCACTTTTCGGAATCTCTTCCAGTCATCGGGGTGAACCCGCTGCCACATGCGGCTCGGAACACCCTGCCCGGGATCAAAGCCCCAGATACGGTAAAGTCCTTCCGACCAATACAGCGATCCGTTGGCGTCGAAGGCAAACGCGCCGCTATGGCTTTGGCGCTCTGCCTCGGCCAGGTAAGCTTGGCTGCGTCGGAGAGCCGTGAGCTGGGCGGCTTCGCGCAAGGCGCGCTGCACACAGGGTACGAGCCTCGTCAGTCGCGTCTTCAGAACATAGTCCGACGCCCCTCGTTTGACTCCCTCGATGGCCAGATCCTCGCCGGCCGTGCCGGTGACGAAAATGAATGGCACTCCGGAGCAAAGATCGAGAGCAACTGCCAGCGCAGAAAGACCGTCACATGAGCCCAATCGGCACTCCGCGAGGATCAAATCGAAACGTTCCGTCTTGAGAGCGGAGTCGAAATCCTCTTTCGATTGCACGCGGGTCACTTCCAAAACGAACTGATCCGCCAAGAGCCTCCGGATGAGCTCCGCGTCATTGGGATCGTCTTCGAGAATGAGGACTCGGAGCAATGACGTCACGATGCCGCCCGACACTTTGTTTGTTGCACACGCCCGTTCCCAACGGAGGGCGCCTCTTCCCTGCAGTGGCCATGTAGCACGTTTTCCGCTCTGAGCGCTCGATGGGAGCATCGCGAGCTATCGGCGCGTCGTTGCGGCGGTGGCGCAGACCTCAACCGGCAAACCATACGCCTGGCCAATAAGTCGAGGCGGCTTCAGGGTCAGTTGACGAGTGAGGCACCTGCTTCGCGGCTCGATCGCGGGAACGCCGCGCTATGCCAATTCGAATGCGCTCCGGATGCGGTCGACCAGCTCCGATACCGATCGCATGGAGCTGGGTGGGCTTTCCGCATCATCGTTTGTCGCGGCCTGCTCGGCACGGTGCGACAGCGTGAGGCCGATGTCCTCGGCGGTGCCCGGTCGGTCTTTCATCATCTTTGCCATCGCCGCCTGATCGACTTCATAAACCACAGCTAAGGTCATGGCGCGAACGGTGCCGGGCTCGCCCTGTCCGGCAAATAGGCCAGCCTCGCCAAAATAGTCGCCCGGCGAGAGCCTCGCGATCTCGACATCGCTGCCGGCCTCCTTGCGTGTGACGACCAACACTCCGGTACGGATAAGGAACAGCGACTTGAGCCGGGCATCCTGCTCCGCGAGGGTTTCCCCCCGGCACCAAGTCCGGCAGATCATGGCCGGCGCCAGTGCTTGCTTTTCCTCCTCCGTGAGCGACGCGACAGAGGGACCGCATCGATCAGGCGAAGCGCGGTCGCGCGCGAGGCCGCCACTGTCCCCTGAGGCTGGAGCGCCACGCCGGCGGCCGCCTCCTTGGGCGGCGCGAGCACCAGGCCGGCCGCGCGGGCATGACGGTAGATCAGGTCATAGACCTCGTGCCGTGCGGTTGCAGCGGCAGCGAAGTCGCGCACGCGGAACGACAGCTCGAACTCGACGGCGTAGGCGTCCAGAGACCTGATTTCCGCTGTCGGGGTGGGAGCCCGCATGATCGAGTTGCTGCTCTGGAGGACGGTTCGCATAGTCTCGGTGATGCCTGACGGGGCCACGGTCGGCACGAAGCGGACGCGCAGCTTGACGCCATTGTTGCGGCTCGGGCTGTTGAGATTGGTGAGTTGCGCCTTGGCGAGGCCGCTGTTGGGTAATACCACCAGATTGTCGAATTGAGCAGATGGGTGGCGCGCCAGTTGGTCTCGACCACCCGGCCCTCGGTGCCGTCGTTGAGCACGATCCAGTCGCCGACCTCGTAAGGCCTGTTGAGGTTGAGCGCAATGCCCGAGAAGACGTCGCCGAGCGTGCTCCGCAGAGCAAGACCCAGGATGATCGCCAACACGCCGAACGTAGCGATCAGCGTGCCGACCGGTGCGTTGAAGACGCCACGACCGACAGCGTCGCCCCGAGATAGGTGATGCCCACGAGGAGATCCCGCGGCAGCCGGCCTTCGCGCGGCCTCCGCTCGAAGATCACGAACACCCTCGCCGCAGCGGTGAGCAACCAGGCGGCATTGAGCCACCAGATGATCTTCGCTGCCGCAATGAAGATGCGCTCGTACACCGGCGAACTGCCCGACGCGACCTCGTAGGGAATGATCGCGTTCTGGTTGAGGAGGACCGTCAGGGCCACGAAGAACACCGACTGGAACAACAGGCGCCAAGCCGCATGGCGCCGCAGCAGGACGAGGGTGACGAGCGCCCCGGCGACGGCGAGGACGCCCATTTGGACAAATGGATCGGCAATCAACATGGTCATCGGCGTCATCCTTCCGGCGACATCGTCGCCGCGGTCCTACCCGGCCCAGCCTTTCCTGAATTTCGATACGAGCCTCGGTTCGTCCGCCGACCCGATGACGACGACGGTACAGGTCATGCCCGAGCTGACGAGGACACCGTCCGGCACGCTGTCGATGTGGATGCGCGTCGGAATGCGCTGCGCCAGCCGCACCCATTCGAAGGTGGGCGTCACGTTGGCGAGGAGCTGCGGCCCGTCTGGGTTGTCGCGGTCGGTGATGCCGCGGCTGATGCTCTCGACGTGGCCTTTGAGTGCCGGCCCGCCGCTCATGAGATGGATCTCGACGCCGGCCCCGACTGCCACGCCGGGCATCTTGGTCTCCTCGAAGTAGCCTTCGACGCGATAGGAATCGCTGTCGATCAGGGCCAGCAGGCGAGTCCCGACGGCGGCGTACTGCCCGACGACGAGCCCGAGGTTGGTGACGTACCCGTTGACCGGAGCGCGCACCACCGTGCGCTCGAGATTGAGCTTGGGGGTCGCGAGGTCGGCGACGGCCTGCTGATAGGCGCCGAGCGCCGACGCCGCGACGTGCTGGGAGTCTTCCTTCGCTTCATCGGAGATCGCGAGCTTAGTGAGCTTGGCGCGCCGGTCGGCGTTGCTCTGGCGCATCAGCAGCTCGGCATGACGTGCCGCCACGTTGGCCTCGGCCGTTGCGACCGCGAGCTTGTAGCGTGCCTGGTCGATCACCAGCAGGACGTCGCCCTTGCGGACGACCTGGTTGTCCCTGACCCGCAGGTCGGTCACGAAGCCCGCGACGTCCGGGGCGATCGTGACGACGTCGGCACGCACCCGAGCGTCGCGCGTCCAGGGCGACAGCATGTAGTAGTGCCACAGATCGTAGCCGCCCAGCCCGCCGGCCGCGAGGATCAGCAGCGTGACCAGCACGCGGGCGGACTTCTTCACCATCGTCTTCATGTCGGACCTCGGGATTCAGGTGGACAGCACCAGGGCGCTGAGCAGGCAAAGGAACAGGCCGAAGCGGGCAAGCGGCGCGTGCCAGGCGAGCCGGTAAAGGTCGAGCCGGACGAGCAGCGGGTCGACGAGTGCGAACAGCACGACCGCCGCCAGGAAGTAGAGCAGGAGCGAGGGGGCGAGGCCGCCGAACAGCCAGACTTCACGCAACATGGACGAATTCTCCCGTCGATTGGCCGAGCAGCGCGCGGGTCCGCTCGATGGCGAGGCCGGCGGCGGCGAAGGCGTACATGTCGCGCTGCGCGGCGCGCGCGGCGGCGACGCCGAGATTGCTGTCGCGCAGTTCGGCGAGGCATTCGAGGGATCCCTCGCGCGCAGAGCGCAGGGCGGCTTCGAGGGCGGGCTCGCCTTCGCGCGCGAGAACGTCGGCGATGCGGCCGGCGAGGGCGACATCGTCCTTCCGCGCAAGGGCCTGGTCGCGCACGCGGATCAGCTCGCTGCCGGCGCCGACCAGGGCGAGGCCGGTGTCGATCCCCTGCCTTGCCTGCTCCGCGGGCAGGATCCGGCAGAGCCGGTCGAGCGCATCGACGGTCGCCGTCGCAAATTCCGCCGCCGCGACGCGCGGTGCCGCGGCAATGCGGGCGAACTGGCGGCGCATCGCCTTTCCGAAGGAGCGGCGGGCGGCCACCGGCGTCTCGGGCGCCACGATGGCGAACAACAGGGCGGCCAGCGCAACGGCGAAGATCGCCGCAAGGGAGGTGTTGACGAAGGCGACGGGATCGTAGGCCATGCGGTTCTGCAGGCCGGCGACGCTGGCAAAGTACAGAGCCGCGGCGAACCCCATGCCGGCCAGCCTGGGGTTGGCCATGAACCAGGCGTCGAGAAACAGCACCGGCGCAATCAAGAGGCAGAACATCGGATACCCAGAGGAGTCCGCCATCAGGACCTCGACCAGGATGAAGCTCGGCACCGTCAGCAGCACGAACAGCGCGACGGCCTTGGCCGCCAGGGCGGCGCCGCCGTCCATGGTCGCGAAGCGGGCAGCGACGACGGCGGCAAGGACGACGGCGGTCGGCCCGTCGGGCCAGTCGGCCAGGATCCAGAACGTGCTTGCGATCACGACCGCCAAGGCGGCCCTGAGGCCCGCCCAGAGCGCGTCGGTCAGGTCGTTCGAAGTTGTGAAGGGCACGCGCGCGCCGGCGGCCGGCTGTGGCGCCGCGAAGGCGTCGTGGGCCTCGGCGAAGGTAGCGAAAGCGGCGAAGAAGCCGCGCAGTACCCCGACGGCGGCGGCTGCCAGCACGACATCGGCGGCGGGCGCGACCGGGTCGTGCGCCAGGTCGCGCGCCAGGGGCAGCTCGGCGCTCGCGCGGGCGAGAGCCGAGCCCAGGCTGCGCGCGTCGAGCCGGCCGTCCCGCCACAGCTCGACGGCCGCCGCGGCCTTCCTCTCGGCGCGCTGGAGATCGGGGACGGCCGCGAGGCAGAGGCCACGGTCCAGGGGCTCCTGCTCGAGCAGCCGCGCGGCATTGACCAGGCCCAGCATTGCCGCGCCGAGGCAGCGCACGGCGTCGCTGCGCGCCCGGATGCTGCCGTCCTCGAACACGGCCGAGGCACGCATGTTCTCGATGGCCACGACCTCGGTGGCGACGTCGTCCAGGCGGCCCGCCAGGCCCCGCCGTTCGAGCAGAGCCAGCGCGCCGTCGATCAGTGCCGCCCGGTTGACGGCGATGGCGGCGCGCAGCGATGCGGCAAGACGGTCGGGCAACAGGAGATGGCCGATCACTGCCGTGGCGAGAATGCCGAGCACGATCTCCGTGATGCGCGCCTGGGCAATGTAGAACGCGGTCTTGGGCGCAAGGGCCCCAGCGATGCCGATGATCGCCGCGGTGTAGCCCGAGAGCACGCAGGCGTAGCTCGTGAAGTTTCTGAGATGCCTGGAAGCGAAGGTGCAGAGGCCGACCCAGAGCGCGAGCGAGCCGAGAAACAGGACCCGCTCCTGCGCGAACAGCGAGACGAGCAACATGGCGAGCGCGGCGCCGACGAGGGTTCCGACGATGCGGTAGAAGCTCTTGGCCAGCACGTGCCCGCTTTGCGGCCGGGCGACGATGAACACCGTCAGCACCGCCCATTTCGGATCGTCGAGGTCGAAGCGAAAGGCGACCCACAGCGCAAGCAGCGCCGCAGCCGTCGTCTTGGCGGCGAAGATCGCAGGCCGCAGTCGCGGCGACTCGAGACCATGCCGGCGACGACCGCCGCCTGGATCATTTGCCGTCACCGCCGGGCTTTGCGTCACGACCGTCTCCGCGAGATGACGGCCAATGCATATCCCGCTGGCCGCGCCGGCTTCACCAAGCGGGGGTCGTGTCGGGTTCGACTTTCGCAGGATCGCGCTAAGCGAAGGCTTATACGCCTAAGTCGAAACTTTCGTTTCGTCATATTGCCTCCCGGCCTACCGTGTCGCCGTCATCCGCCGCAGGGCGGCTGCCGGCGAACCTGGAGAGGCGACAATGATCATCTCTGCTCCCACCGACTATCGCGAAGCGGCGCGCCGCAGGCTGCCGCGCTTCCTGTTCGACTACATCGACGGCGGTGCCGTCAGCGAAAGCACCATGCGCGGCAACCGAGAGGCGCTGGAGACGATCGCGCTGCGGCAGCGCGTGCTTCAGGGCGTCGGCACGCCTTCGCTCGAAACCGAGATCGTGGGAAGCCGCTGGACCATGCCGATTGCGCTCGGTCCGGTGGGTGCCACGGGCATGTACGCCCGGCGCGGCGAGGTTCAGGCCGCCCGCGCCGCCGCCGCGCGTGGCATCCCCTACACGCTGTCCACCGTCTCGGTCTGCCCGATCGAGGAGGTCGCCCGCGCCGCGTCCGGCGAGCTCTGGACGCAGCTCTATGTGTTGAAGGACCGCGGCTACATGCGCAACGCCCTGGATCGCGCCTGGGCCGCCGAGATGAAGACGCTGGTCTTCACGGTGGACATGCCGGTGCCTGGCTCGCGCTACCGCGACCGCCATTCCGGCATGTCGGGACGCGCCGCGACGCTGCGGCAATATCTGCAGGCCGCGACTCACCCCGGTTGGGCGCTCGATGTCGGGCTGCTCGGCCGGCCGCTCTCGTTCGGCAATATCGACGCCTATGCCGGACGAAAGATGAGCATGAAGGACTACATGGGATTCATCGGCAGCAATTTCGATCCGTCGATCGGCTGGAGCGAGCTCGAATGGATCCGCGACAGCTGGAAGGGCAGGCTCATCTTGAAGGGCCTGCTCGATCCGCAGGATGCGCTCGACGCCAGGCGGCTCGGGGCCGACGGCATCGTCGTGTCCAACCATGGCGGGCGGCAGCTTGACGGCGCGCTGCCCACGGCGCGGGCGCTGCCGCGGGTCGTGGATGCGGTCGGCGGCGATCTCGCCGTCCTGGTCGATTCCGGCATCCGCTCGGGGCTCGATGTCGTGCGCATGCTGGCGCTCGGCGCCAAAGGTGTCTTGCTCGGCCGCGCCTATATCTACGCCTTGGCGGCTGCCGGACAGCGCGGCGTTTCGCATCTCCTGGAGCTCTTCGCGGCCGACATCAAGGTCACCATGACCTTGATCGGCGCGAAAACCACCAGCGAGATCGGCGACGATCGGCTCGACGACGCGGCACGCCAGCTTCGTGCCCAGCTGCAGCGCAAGCCAGTCCCCGTGCCGAAGGCGGTCGGGTCGGTTTGACGGCATAGCGGCCACGGCGTCTGGGGACGCTTGGTACAATTGCCTAGCACCAGGCTGGCGCACCGCGATCTGGTGCTGTTCGCCTTCGACGTCCTGTACCGCCGCTGCCGTGGTCCTTCCGGATGAAGGGGGATCCGAAATTGAGGAACTGGCCGCGCCGTAAATCCCGTGATGCGCGCCTGGGTAGCTTCCGCCGCCTGCCTCCCAACTTCGTCTGCGTGGACGATGCCGCTAACAACGATTGTCATCAGCAGGGCCTTGCCACTGCCCTCGTCACCGCCCACGGCAGCGCCGGCAACGATGTGGCACAGTGCTGCTGCCACGACACCCATGAGCCCCCCGCCAGAACCTTTGCGAACAGGCCCATCAACATTTCCCCATGAAGCTCGAGTGTTCCCAGGACAGGAAACACTTGTCGGAGCATGTCCAGATCAAGCCGGCTCGAACTTTGCCGTCGTAGTCATAGTGACCGAGATGAATGACTCCGTGCGAAAGGGTGAGCTTGGCATCGCAGGCGGGACAGATAGCGGGTTCGGTCAATCGCTCCGGTGGCACATAGGAAGTGGGGCTCGCCGAATGAAGCATGGAAATCTCCATCAGGACGTATGAGCGCGGACAGCAGGTCGGTCCGTGTTTCGTGAATGCGGGGGCATTGGGTCCCTCGCAAGTCGATGCTTGTCTTCTCCACATGACTTTCGCGGGACGCCGATTGCCACGACCCGATTCCCGAGCTTCAGGCAGCCGCGATGCCACTGCCCGGCGAAGACTTCCCCGGCGAGGTGCGCGGTACCTGGGCCGTCGGGAACATCGCCCTCATAGAAACCGTCGAACCACTCCGTTTCATTCCATCTATATCTGCCGGGTCCCTGACGCCGTCCTTCGACGTAAGTTCCTTCGAACCGATCGATCGGCCGGCCATGCTCGAACCACTGCACCACGCCACGGCCAGCCTTGATGCCGGCGCGGCACATGCCGGTCCAGGTTGCCGTGTCTTCGGGGGCGGGATGCCAATCCCACATCCGACATCCCAGCTCGGTGTCGAGAAGCCACGTACCGTCGAGGCACGGCGTGTTCCAGCTGATCTGGACCGAATCGGGCTCCTCCGCGGGGCAGCTCGTGCGCTGTTGATCGGTAACGGACTCGCCCGCAAACGCACCATGGGTCGCGAACGGGACTAACGTCATCAGAAAGAGGAAAAGCGTGCGTACCATCATTGGTGCTCCCGCGATGTCTCGGTCACGATGGATTCCGCTGGCGGCGACGCCCGAGCTCAACCCCAAGGTCCACCAGATGTCCTGCAGGGCCTCGACCAAATCGGCAATGTCGTCGTCCGAATGCTGCGGCATCGGCGAGAGGCGCAGCCGCTCGGTGCCGCGCGGCACGGTCGGGTAGTTGATCGGCTAAACGTAAATTTGGTAGCGGTCGAGCGGCAGGTCGCTGGCCTGCTTGCAGCGCGCTGCGTCGCCTACGAGAAGCGGCACGGTGTTCGTCACCGAGGGCATCAGCGGCAGGCCGGCCTGGCGCAGGCCATGCTTGCGCCGTTCCGCTCGATCGCGGTGCCGGACGCGCAATTCGAGATTGCAGGCGCGACGGTGCGCTGGAAGAGGATCCAGTGCACGCTCGCCAAGGGCGCCTCGCTGCCCGGGAGTGAAATATCCACTGATGCATGCATTGTCTCCTGCGAGATCGACATGATGCCCGCTACGGGTATCGCGGCCGCCCTTCAGCCGTCCCCAAGCAAACGGACCTTTTGGCCCGGTCGCAGCATTTGCACGCCGGCAGTGACCACGAGATCGCCCTTCTCGAGACCTTTTGAAACGACGATACCGTTCGAGTCGTAGCGGGCGACATCGATGGCACGCAAAGACACGGTGTAGTTGCGCCGATCGACAACCCAGACGGCGGGACGCCCGTTGATGCCTTCGGCAAGGGCATCGGCAGGGATTTCTACGCCGTCGGGCGCGGGAAGCTTGATGCGCCCTGTAACCGTGGCCCCGAGTCGCATCGTCGGCGGCGGATCGAGGATCGCGACCTTGACTTCGAACGTGCGCGTCCCCGAATCCGCCTGAGGGGCCACCTCGCGCACACGGCCGGCAGCCTTGACGGCGGGATCGTCGCTGAGCGCAATGTCGACCGGCGCGTCCCGCGGTCCCGTGCGAAGCACCTCCTCGGGGATGTCGAACACGGCGTCGAGGTTGCCCTGGCGTGCGACCTGCACGACCATCTGTCCGGCCTCCACGACGTCCCCGGCGTCGGCGCCGACCGCCGTCACGACGCCCGGACCATCGGCGCGAAGGACGGTGTAGCTCAGCCGGTCCTGCGCGATGCGTACCCGCGCTTGCGCCGCGTCCACCTGCCCCTCCGCCGTGAGCAGCAGCTGCCGGGCTTGATCGAAAACGGCTTCCGGCGTCCAACCGCCCTTGAGCAGTTCCCGCTGACGGGCGAATTCGAGGCGGGCCTGGATCTTCAGTGCATTCACCGAGTCCAGATTGGCCTGCGACTCCATCAGGGCGTTCTGCTCGTCCTGGGGGTCGAGCCTGGCGACGACGTCGCCCGCTTTGACGAAATCGCCCAGGTCCACGCGCCGGACGATGATGCGGCCGCCGAGGCGAAAAGCGAGATTGACTTCGTCCTTGGCCCGGACCTGGCCGGTGAAAGTAAGCGTCTCGGCATGCGCGCGGTCTCCGACGGCCACGGTTTTCACGGGACGTGGATCGGCCGCGTGCGCCGCATCCTCGCGGCAGCTTGCGAGTGACGCTGCAGTCGAGATCGAGATCGACACGACAACAGCGAATGGCAGGCGGTTGAGGAGGAAGAGTCTGGTCATCGGTGCCCTCGCGACAGCGTGCCGTCACGAAGCAAGATCGCGATTTCAGCGCCGCCGTTCCATCGGTCGCCGGTCGTACGGGGCTAGGCGTTGGTACGAATGTCCTAAGCCAAGGCTTATGCGATTGTGGTCGAGTAGCTCAGCCATTCGGCTTTCGCGCTCACAGATGCCGGCGTGCCCATCCGGCGTGGCATGACGCCGGCAAGAGGGCTCATCTCACCCGGCGATCGGCTTGGCGCTACCGACACGGGGTGGCGCAGTGCCCTGCTGGCAACCGAACTGGCGATGCAGCGCCTGCCGCATTCGAAATCGTGCGCATGGGTTCTGTTGTCTCAAAGGCAGGGTGGATCTGACGTCCGCCTGTGTGATGCTGACGAACGACATGAGCATCTGCAGAACAGCAACAACGGCGCCCGACCCGCTCAGCCCGTGCATGGTGATCCGGGGCCCTTGATCTGCCACACCTTCGCCCGCGGCCCGGTCAGAAGCCGTAGCCGCCGTCGTGCTCTTATCACCCTTGTTTCAGCGGACCGTCTAAGCCTTGCGCGGAAAGAGCGACCAGGGACATGCGATGAGCGCTTTCAGTCGCACCCGGTGCGCAGTCTCTGGCATCCTTGGCGATATCGAAGGCGATCATCCGCTCCTGGCGCCGGCGACCCTACCGGTCGCTGACCCAAGCACCAAGCCGTCGGGCGCCGTTTGCAGCCCGATGTGGATCGGGCCGCTGTGCAGCTGGCGGACCAGGGTTTCGAACTCCGGCAGTGGTCTTCTGACCGCCATTGTTGCGGGGCTTTTTGACGGTCGGCATCATACCTGCTTTGGCTTGATGGAGTCCGGCATTTGATCCGCGGCAGTCTGCAGGAGTTCGGCGGGATCCGTGATCTCCGGATCTTGTGGTCCGATTCCACGCATGCGCTTTGCCGGGCGCATCGACAGGAGGCGGCGCAGTCTTTCCGGTCCGTGCTAGTCATGTTGCCGATCGCCGATCAACCGTCGGCCAGTGCCGTCGGGCGCCTGACGCGGGAGTATGCGTTGCGCCACGAACTCGACGCCGCCTGGGCGATCGGCCCGCTCGACCTGCTGCGGAGGGATGGCCGCGTGCTTCTGGTGCTCGACGATCCCGGCGGCGAGCCGCTGGAAACCCTCCTTGAGGCGCCTCTGGCGATCGACGCCTTCCTGTCGCTGGCCATCGATACCGCGGCCGCCCTGTCGCACGTCCACGCACGCGGCCTCGTTCACAAGGACATCAAGCCGGCCAACATTTTCGTCAACTGCGCGGACCAGACGGTGCGGCTGTCGGGATTTGGTCTGGCGTCCCGGGTCCCGCGTGAGCGCCGCGACCCGGAGCCGCTCGAGTTCATCGCCGGAACGCTCGCCTATATGGCCCCCGAACAGACGGGACGAATAAACCGATCCGTCGATTCGCGCGCCGACCTCTATGCGTTGGGGGTGACCTTCTATCGCATGCTGACTGGGGTCCTGCCGTTCAGCGCCACCGAACCGATCGAGTGGGTGCATTGCCACATCGCGCGCGAGCCGGTGCCACCGGTCGACCGGCGCCCCGAGGTCCCGGCCGCACTCTCCGACATCGTCATGAAGCTGCTCGCCAAGACGGCGGAGCACCGCTACCAGACGGCGGCCGGTCTCAAGCACGATCTGCGGCGCTGCTTTGCACAATGGGAGAAGCGGGCGCGCATCACTCGCTTCGCGCTCGGGCAGCATGACGTGCCCGAACGCCTGTCGATTCCCGAGAAGCTGTACGGGCGTGAGCGCGAGGTCGCGGCGCTTCGCGCGGCATTCGACCGCGTCGTCGCTGGCGAAGGGCCCGAGCTGGTTCTGGTCACGGGCCAGGGCGGCATCGGCAAATCCGCCGTCGTCGCCGAGCTGCACCGTGCGCTGGTTCCGGCGCGTGCGCTGTTTGCGTCGGGCAAGTTCGACCAGCTGCGGCGCGACGTGCCCTACGCCAGCGTAGCGCAGGCCCTGCAGGAGCTGCTCGGGCCGCTGCTGGCAAAGAGCGAGGCGGAGCTGGCGCCGTGGCGCGCCGCGCTGGGGACGGCGCTCGGCCGCAACGCTGCGCTGATGGCCGCGCTCGTCCCCGACCTCGAGCTCATTCTCGGTGCGCAACCGCCGCCGCCCGAGCTGCCGCCGAAAGACGCACAGCGGCGATTCCACCAGCTGCTGCGCCGTCTGCTCGCGGTCTTCGCGCGCCCCGAGCATCCGCTGGCCATGTTCCTCGACGACCTGCAGTGGCTCGACGCCGGAACCCTCGACCTCCTTGCCGAGTTGCTGGCCGACCCCGCCCTCGATCACCTGCTCGTGGTGGGCGCGTATCGCGATGACGAAGTCGCGCCCGAGCATCCTCTGACGCAGCGCCTGGCCGCCATCCGGGCCGCCGGCCGGCCGGTGCGGCAGATCGACCTGCGCCCGCTGGAAGCCGAGCAGGTGCGCCAGATGCTGGCCGAGTCGCTGGATTCGGCGCGGGTGGCCGGCCTCGCCCGGCTGGTGCACGAAAAGACGGCCGGCAATCCGTTCTTCACCATGCAGTTCGTGAGCGCGCTCGCCGACGAGGGGCTGGTCACCTTCGACCGCGGCGCAGCCGCCTGGACGTGGCAGCTCGAGCAGATCCGCGGCCGCGACTACACCGACAACGTCGTCGATCTTCTGCTGGGCAAGCTGCGCCTCCTCCCAGAGGCCACTCGCGCCGCGCTGCAGTGTCTCGCCTGTCTCGGCAACCGCGCTCCGGCTGCAACGCTCGCGGTGGCACAGGGCGAGCCGATCGAGTCCGTGCATGCGAGCCTGTGGCCCGCGGTCCGCACAGGACTCCTGTTGCGGCAGGCTCACGTCTATCGCTTCCTGCACGACCGCGTGCAGGAAGCAGCCTACACCTCGATCCCGAACGGAGCGCAGGCCGCGCTGCACCTCGCCATCGGCCGACGACTCGCCCAGCAGACCGCAGGTAGCGACACTGACGGCGTCTTCGACATCGTCGGACAGCTCAATCGGGCTGCGCCCTTGATCGAAGCGAGCGACGAGCGCGCGCAGCTCGCCGAGCTTAACCTCGCCGCCGGCCGCCGTGCCAAGGCCTCCGCTGCCTACGCCTCGGCGCTGCGCTATTTCACGGCCGGCACCGACCTCCTGTGCCGCCGTCAACGACGTCGCCGCCGACCGCTCGCCTTCGCCCTCGAGCTGCACCGGGCCGAATGCGAGTTCCTCACGCACGCCCTCGCCGAGGCCAGCGCTCGCCTGGCTGGGCTCGCCCGTCGCGCCCAGAGTCCCTCGGAGCTGGCAGCCGTCACGCGCCTACGCGTGGACCTCTTCATGACACTGGGCAGCAGCGATCGCGCCGTCCAGGTCGGTCTCGAATGCCTGCGCCGACTTGGTATCGAGGTGGCGGCACGGCCCACCAGAAAGCAGCTCGAGCGGGAATATGCGCAGTTGTGGGGTCGGCTCGGCAAGCGGCCGGTCGAGGCGTTGATCGATCTGCCGCCGATGGCCGATCCCGCGGCGGTAGCGGCCGTCGACGTCCTCACCGCGCTGGTCACGCCCGCCCTGTTCACCGACGAGAAGCTGCGATGCCTGATCATCGGCCGCATGGGCAATCTCACAATCGCGCACGGCAACAGCGACGCCGCCTGCTACGTCTACACTTCGGTCGGCAACGTGCTCAGCCTGTCGTTCGGCGACTATGCCGCCGGTTTTCGCTTTGCGCAGCTCGGGCTCGACCTGGCGGCGCGGCCCGGCATGGAACGACTGCGCGCGCGCGTCTATCTGGCGTTCAGCAACCTGGCAAAGCCGTCGCCGCGTCATTTCCCGAGGGGTGGGCCGATTGCCCGCCATGTGTTCGAGGTCGCGCACGAGACCGGCGACCTAGCCTATGCGGTGATCAGCGGCAACAATCTCGTTACGCAGCTGCTGGCAGCGGGCACGCCTCTGGCCGAGGTCGAGCGCGAGGCCGAAACGAGACGGGTGGCCGCGCGCGATGCCGGGTTCGGCCTGATCGAGACCCTGATCGCGACCCAGCTACGCCTGGTGCGGACTCTGCGCGGCCTGACGAGCTCCTTCGGAAGCTTCGACGAGGAAGGCTTCGACGAGGCGCAGTTCGAAGCGCATCTCGACAGCACGCCGGGGCTCGGCATCGCCGCGCTGACCTACTGGATCCGCAAGCTCCAGGCGCGCTTCCTGGCGGGCGACTATGTGCGCGCCCTCGCCGCCGCCGACAGGGCGCAGCACCTCCTCTGGCTGTCCCCCGCCATCCTCGAGCGCGCCGACTACCACTTTCATACCGCCCTCGCGGCGTGCGCGTCCTGCCGCATCGAAGTGGCCCGCGAGCGCACGCGATGCCGGAGGTCCGTGGCCGTCCACGAGCGCCAGCTCGCCGCCTGGGCCGCGCATTGCCCGGAGAACTTCGCCGCACGCGCCGCCCTGCTGGCCGCGGAGATCGCGCGGCTCGAGGGGCGTGCCCTGGATGCCGAGCGGTTGTTTGAGCAGGCGGTGGGCGCGGCGCGAAGCAGCGGCCTGGTGCATGACGAAGCGCTCGCCTGCGAGCGCACAGCGCACTTCTACGCCGCCCGCGGGTTCACGGACATCGCCGACCTCTATCGCGCCAAGGCGCGCGCGAGTTACGGCCGTTGGGGCGCCGAAGGCAAGGTCCGGCAGCTCGACGACCAGCACCCGCGCCTCGCTGCCCAGGAGGATACGGCAGGGCCCACCAGCACCATCGACGCAACCGGCATCGAGCAGCTCGATCTGGCCACCGTCACCCGGGTGTCGCAGGAAGTTGCCGGCCAGATCAATCTCGAGAAGCTGGTCGAGACTTTGCTGCGCATGTCGATCGAGCAGGCTGGGGCGGAGCGCGGTCTGCTGGTGTTCATTGAGCGGGGCGAGCCGCGGGTGAAGGCGTCGGGGCGCACCGTGAGCCAGTCCATACGCGTCGAACGGTGCGACGCACCGGCGGCGGCGGCGACACTGCCGCTGTCGGTGCTCCATCACGTCTTGCGCACCTCCGACACCGTGGTGCTCGATGATGCCGTCGTGCAGCCTCCGTTCTCCGCCGACCCGTATGTCGGCGCGCACCGCGTCCGCTCCGTCCTCTGTGCTCCTTTAGTCAACCGGACCAGCACGACCGGCGTGCTCTATCTCGAGAACAACCTCAGCCCTCGCGTGTTCTCGCCGCGGCACATTGCCCTCCTGAAGCTGGTCGCCGCGCAGGCGGCGATCACGCTGGAGAATGCGCTTCTGTATCGCGACCTCGAGCAGCGCGAGGCCAAGATCCGGCGCCTGGTCGACGCCAACATCATCGGCATCTTCACCTGGGGGATCGACCAAGCCGATGCGCCGCCCGGCAGCATGTGTCTCCTCGAGGTCAACGACTCCTTTCTCCAGATGCTGGGCTACGACCGGGAGGATTTCGTAACCGGGCGCATGCCGCGATTCGGGCTGACCGCACCGGAATGGAGCGAGACGGATCGGCGTGCGCTTGCCGAGCTGCGTGCCCGCGGCGCGTGCCAGCCCTTCGAGAAGGAATACCTGCGCAGCGACGGCGGCCGCGTGCGCGTTCTCATCGGTATCACCGGGTTCGACCAGGCGCGCAGCGAGGGCGTTGGTTTCGTCCTCGACCTCACCGAGCAAAAGCGGGCGGAACAGGCGCTACGACGCAGCGAGGCCTACCTGGCCGAGGCACAGCGGCTCACCAGCAGCGGCGCCTTCGCGTTCGACGCTACGCGGTCGCTGTTCTGGTCGGAAGAGCTGTACCGCATCTGGGGCTTCGATCCCGCCGACGGAATTCCATCGCGCGAGATGTGGTGGACGCGGCTGCACCCCGACGACCGCGAGAAGACCCGAGCCGCGCTCGACGACGCGCTGCGTGACAAACGTGACTACTCGATCGAGTACCGGCTCGTCCTGCCCGGCGGCATCATCCGGCACGTCCGCTCAATCGGACATCCGTCGTACACCGCCGCCGGCGAGCTCATCGAGGTGGTCGGCACTACCATCGACATCACGGAACGTCGAAGGGCTGATGCCGAGCGCGAGCGGCTGCGGC
Organism: Alphaproteobacteria bacterium; assembly: GCA_019235415.1. Lineage (GTDB taxonomy): Bacteria > Pseudomonadota > Alphaproteobacteria > Reyranellales > Reyranellaceae > Reyranella. Next base: position 11,193 of record JAFAKN010000767.1, on the reverse strand, counting down.
AGCTCGAAGCCGATCTGGCGCATCTCAACCGGGTCGGAATGATGGGAGAACTCGCCGCTTCTTTAGCCCACGAGATTCTTCATCCGATCGCCGCGGCGCGCAACAACGCGCGCGCCGGCACGCGCTTCTTGGAGCGCAACCCGCCGGATCTCGGCGAGGTGATGGACGCGCTCGCCTCCGTCGTGAAAGATGTGGACCGGGCCCGCGACATTGTCGATCGGGTGCGTGAGCACGTCCGTAAATCGCCGCCGCGGAGCGAGCTGTTCGATCTGAACGACGCGATCAGCGAGGTGATCGTCATGGTGCGTCGTGCCATCGACAGGCATGGCGTGGCGGTTCGCACTCATCTGGAGGATGGCCTGGTCCAGGTTCGCGGCGATCGTGTCCAGCTGCAGCAGGTCGTGGTGAACTTGGTTTTGAATGCCCTGGAGGCGATGGGCGCGCTGACAGAGGGCCCGCGAGAGCTCTCGATCACCACTGAGGCGAATGGGAGCACCGGCGTCCTGGTGGCCATCCGCGATTCCGGACCGGGTATTCCCGCCGAGCAGCTCGAGCTTGTCTTCAAGCCGTTCCACACCACTAAGGCGAGCGGCATGGGTATGGGACTGTCGATCTGCCGCTCGATCGTCGCCGCTCACGGGGGGCGGCTGTGGGCCGAGGCGAACCAGCCGCGCGGCGCCGCGTTCAGGTTCACGCTGCCGGTCGGGGAGGAGAATGTTAGCAGCCCCGCGGGGGATCGGTTCACCGGTCAAGGCAGAGGCATCCTAGGGGAGAGGTCATAATGACGGTATTCACATTACCGGGTCGCCAGCGGGCAGGAGGCTTGGTAGCGGCTACCTTAGTAGCCGCCGCCAGCATCGCTGTCGTGCTCGCATGGTCGGGATCGGTGCGGGCGGAAGTGCACGACAAATGGTGCAGCGCGGCCCGTCTGCGTTTCTTCGTCGGCGGCGCGGAGGGCGACTCCTTCGGCACCATCGTCTACAACGGGGGGCGCCAGGCCGAGCGCGATCTCGGGCCTAAGGTCGACTACGTGTTTTCCGCCTGGAACGTTGAGCGGATGGTCCAGCAGCTGCGTGAAGCGATCGCCGCCAGGCCCGACGGCATCGCCATGATGGGCCACCCGGGCGATGCTGCCCTCATGCCTCTCGCCGAGGAGGCGTCGCGTGCCGGAATAAGGATGATGTATCAGAACGTGCCGGTGCCCAAGGTCATCGCCACGTTCGGTGGCGGCTACGTCGGCCCCCAGGTCGCGCAGCTTGGCCGCGCGCTGGGGCTCGAAGTGGTCCGCCGTGCGAGCCTGAAGTCGGGCGACGTTGCCTTCATGCAGGGCCCCTTCGACATGGAGACGCGGGGCGCGCGCGAGCGCGCCACAGTTGCGGCGATGGAGGAAGCGGGCGTCAAGGTCGTCCGCATCAACTCGCAGGCGGGCTGGGCGGCAGATCCGAACCTCGCCCTGCCGGTGATCACCGCCGCACTCGCCCGCTACCCCGAGGTCAAAGCGGTCGGCTATGGCGGCGGGCAAATGCTCGGCAATGTGCCGGCCTTCATGCGAGCAGCCGGCAAGAAGCCGGGCGAGATATTCAATTTCGGCGTCGACACCAGCCCGCAGGTGATCGAAGGCTTCCGCGGTGGCTGGGTGCAGCTCGCGGCCGACCAGCAACCGTTCATGCAGGGGTACCTGCCGATCCTCGGTCTCTGCCAGCAGATCGTGTACCGATTCACGGCACTGAGCGTCGACACAGGGGCCGGTTTCGTGACGCCTGACAATTATCAGGAAATCGCCAAGCTGGCGGCTGAGGGCGTGCGCTGAAGGAGCCGGCGATGGCGAAGCCGCTGGTCGAACTGCGCGGCATCATCAAGGCGTTCGGCAGGGTGCGCGCGTTGGATGGCGTCGACCTCGCCATCGAGTGCGGAGAGGTCGTGGGCCTCGTCGGAGACAACGGGGCCGGCAAGTCGACCTTGATCAAGATCCTCGCCGGCGTGCTCCCCCCGAGCGCCGGCGAAATCCTGGTGCGCGGCCAGTCGGTGTCGGCCTGGGACGCCGCCCGCGCTCGCGCTGCCGGCATTGAGACGGTCTTCCAGGACAGAGCGCTCGCGGTCCAGCAGTCGGTCATGCACAACATCTTCATGGGCCGCGAGCTTGCTGGCCGATTTGGCTGGCTGAAGCTCAGCGAGGAGCGGCGCGAAGCCGAGCGCCTGATGCGCGAGGTCGGCTTCACGTCGAAGGATCTGTCGCCGCGCTCAATCGTCGGCCGGCTGTCGGGCGGCGAGCGGCAGGGCGTCTCGATCGCCCGCGCCCTCTACAACCGAGCCGCGTTGATCGTCCTCGACGAGCCGACCGCGGCGCTGTCGCTCATCGAGACAGCGAAGGTGTTCGGCTTCGTCCGCCAGGCCCGGTCCGCGGGGCGCTCGGTCCTGTTCGTCGGCCATAACATCCACCACGTGCACGCCATCGCCGATCGCTTCGTCGTCCTCGACCGGGGCCGCATCGCGCTAAGTGCCAGTCGTGGGGAGCTGCCGTCCGCCGAAGCGCTGATCACCTTCATGGAGCGCATCGCAGGCCGGCCGGCCGTCGCCGCGCCGGCAGGCGACCGCGTATGAGCCCGCTGCGGCACCTGCTCGACGTCAATCGCGCTCCGCTCGGGACCCTTGCCGTTTTTGTCGTGATGATGGCCGTATTCTTCTTCGCCGACCCGCGCGTGTTTTCGCAGTGGACCATCTACCGCTCGGTATTGACGACGCTGCCGGTCGCGCTCTTCCTGGTCGTGCCGCTGGTCTTCGTCGTCACCGCGGGCGAGATCGACCTTAGCTTTCCCGCCACCATGGGCTTCGCCGCCTGGAGCTTTGCACTGGTGGTGCACGCCGGTCTCTCGCCTTGGCTCGCGGTGGCGGCCGGCCTCGTCACCGGCACACTGCTGGGCTTCGCCATCGGCTCGCTGGTCGTCCGCTTCAACCTGTCGTCGCTGGTCGCCACGCTCGGCATGGGCTTCGTGCTGCGCGGGGTGATCCAGATTGCGAACGAGGGCATGCCGATCGCGCTCACCTCGCTCGGCGAAAGCGGGCTCCGGAGGATCGCCGCCGGGTTCGTGCTCGACGTGCCAGCGCAAGCGCTGTGGGGGCTCGGCTTCGTGATCCTGGCGGCATTGCTCTACAACCGGCACCGCTTCGGCATCCATGTGAAGTTCGTCGGCGACAACGCCGACAGCGCGCGCGAGATGGGCATTGACGTCGATGGCGTGCGCATCGCGACCTTCGTCCTGGTCGGGCTGGGCGCGGCGCTTGCGGGAATTCTGTCGACCCTGATCAACTATACGTGGTGGCCGACCGCGGGCGAAGGGTATTTCCTGCCGGTGCTGGCCTCCGTCTTCGTGGGCGGCACGCCGACCTGGGGTGGCGTCGGCACGGTCGCCGGCGGGGCGACCGGCGCGCTGATCGTAGCCTTCATAGAAACCGGCGTAGTCGGCGCCGGCCTCTCGGGCTTCTACGTCCAGTTCTTCGATGGCGTCGTCATCATCCTCGCCCTGATCGGGCACCGCTGGAACCAGCCGCGCTACCGGTAGAGGGTCCTTCGCGCTATATGCGGCATAGCGCTGCAGCCGACTCAGCTTGAACACATCCGGCCGGCTTGGTCGTCGCCGTGCGCCTGCGTTCAAAAGCAGATCGTCGGCGCAGGCGATCGCGACGACATCGGAAGGACGAACGCTTGGCCGTACGCTCGGCGTTCTACGCGCCGCACGAACAGTTGGAAAGCCGGCCGCCCCCGCACGTCCAGAGCTCCAGGCGTGCGTTGGCGCCTGTCGCGACATCAGCTCTGTAAGCTTTCGTATGGCAAGTGGCCCACCTCGCGTCCCTTTGTGCCGTACATCACGAAGTTCGGCCGACGGTCCGGTGAGCCGCATGTGGGAGGGGCGGTGAGGATCGCGACCCGATCCCAAAAGGGCACTGCCGCGAGCGCGATGGCGATGCCAATTGCGGTATCTCCTTCCGACGAAAATGCCCAGGAGAGCGCGGCGCGAACGTCGTCGACGTCATCCGACATCAGATGTAGCGGTCTGGCGTCGCAGGCGTTGGACAGCGCCGCTTGGAGAGCTGCCCTATAGTACTCTGCATGGCGACGCTGTAGCTCGGCGTGTTCGTCCGCCTCCAGCAGCTTGGCAAGCGCATAGGCTCGCGCTGCGCACGGCAAGCGGAAACGCCGCGGCCCCTTGGTTCCCTCGACCGCCAGAAAGGATTTCGCCGCGAGTGAAACGAGCGCATCGCCGACTTCAGCGTGGCGGAGATCTGCGTCGGCCACGATGGCTGTCGCCACGCTGGAGGTGAAGGCGCCCGCAAACACCGCAAGTCGGCGAAAGACCCTTTGCTCGGCAAGCGAGAGTTGCGCATGGATCGCGTCGAGCGAGATGAGCAGGGGCTGAGGCCCGGGAGAGCCCGGTGCGGGTAGGTCGGCGCCGAGACCGGCCATGGACGACTGCTCCATCGGCAAGGCCGATAGGCCGGTGAGGACAATCGGAGCGACGAAGCGATAGCCACGACCTGGCACTGTGAGAAGGTAACGCGGGCCGCGCGTCGTATCGCCCAGAGCCTTCCGCAAGGCTGCAATGTGCACAGTGAGGTTCGCCGGCACGACCACCGTGTCGGGCCACGCGCGCCTCATGAGCTCGGCCCTGGTCACCAGTTCACCGGGCCGCTCGACAAGCGCCGTCAGGATATCCACCGCCCGGCTGCCGAGCGACACGGGCTCGTCCTCTTTCAAAAGGAGGCGTTGGTAGGGCAGCAGGTGGAACGGGCCGAAGGCGATCTGCATTGTTGGCGACCGCACGACTTCATCCAGGGGCATTGAAGTTCTCCAGTCACTTGACGGTGCGATGGACGTGTTCCAGATCAGCCCGGCAAACCAGGCTGAACTTCCGGAACGGATCGGGCTCGGGATTCTCGTTCAGCGCCTGAATGGCGAGCTGACGCAACTCAACACCGGGCTGCAGCGCGATCTCGAGGATCGCCCTCACGACCGCCTCGGCGGCGGCGATGACCTCAGGCGATGCGAACAACCGCATGCGGTTGACGAGGCCGACGAGATGCTGCTCGTCGCCGCCCAGCACGACGCCGTCGTGCGTGTAGGCCATCAGCAGCAGCTTGGAGGCGCTCACGAGAAAATCGGCGTAGACCGTATCCCGCCGGTTGATCTCGTTCGCCACTCTCTGCAGGCGTGCCTGCGTGCGCTGGCTGTAGATGGCAGCCAAAAAGGAAGCGCTGCCGGCGATCATGGCAGCACCCAACAACCCATAGGCCGGGGTCAGGTAGGCTGTATCGATGTGCATGTTTCCTCCAAGGCCGCCGGCTCTGGATCAGGCTGCGGTCGCGGGACACGGAACCAGATCACGTAGAGCGCCGGCAGAAAGACGAGAGTGAGAACCGTCGCGACGGCAAGGCCGCCCATGATCGCGTAGGCCATCGGGCCCCAGAAGATCGTCGGTGCGATGGGAATCATGCCGAGGATCGCCGCCGCGGCGGTAAGCAGGATCGGCCGGAAGCGGTGCATGGTCGCCTCGACGACGGCTTCCCACGCTTCGCGGCCGTGCGCCCTCTCGTGCTCGATCTGGTCGATCAGGATCACCGAGTTGCGGGCGATCATCCCGACCAGCGCCAGCACGCCGAGCAGCGCCACGAAGCCCAGCGGCTTGTCGGCGATCAGCAAGGCGGCAACCACGCCGATCAACCCGAGCGGCGCTACGCTCAGCACCAGGAACAACCGGCTGAAGCTCCTCAGCTGGATCATCAGCACCGTGAGCATGAGCACCAGCATCAACGGCACGACGGCCGCGACCGATACTTGACCCTTCTCGCTTTCCTCGACGGTGCCGCCGGTCTCGATGCGGTAGCCGTAGGGCAGGCTGGCGTTCAGCGCCTCGATCCTGGGCGCCATGGCCTGCACGACGGTGGCGGCTTGCGTGCCCGGCACCACGTCGGCCTGCACCGTCACGGTCGGCCGGCGATCGCGCCGCCAGACCAGGGGATACTCCTGGCCGTACTCGATGTCGGCAATTTGGCTCAGCGGCACCGTCTTGCCGTTGGGCAGCGGCACCTGCAGGGTGCGGATGGTGTCGAGCGACATGCGCTGGTCGGCCGAGGCCCGCACCACGACGTCGACGAGATGGATGCCACTGCGCAGCTGCGTCGCCGAAACGCCACTCAAGACGGTGTTCAGGGACTGAGCGAGATCCTGGGAGCTGAGACCCAGCAGGCGCGCCTCGTCCTGATCGACGCGGATTCGGACGGTGCGCGCCGCCTCCATCCAATTGTAGTTGACGTTCCACGCATCGGGATCGGCGCCGAGAATGCCGGCGACCTGGTAGGCTATGGCCCGCACCTGGTCCGGCTGGCGTCCGCTCACGCGGTACTGCACCGGCCAGCCCACGGGTGGCCCGAGCTCGAGCGGATAGACGCGGCCGACGACACCCGGGAAGTCGTGCGCCAGGGCCTTTTCGAGCTTGGTCTTGACGCGCTCGCGCTCTTCCAGCCCCTTGGTGACGACCACGGCCTGCGCGAAGAAGTCGTTCGGCAACTGGACGTTCAGCGGCAGGTAGAAGCGCACGGCGCCTTCCCCGACATACGTGCTCCAATGGTCGATGTCGGGGTCGCCCTTCAACAGCGCATCGAAGCGCGCTGCCGCATCGCGTGTGGCGTAGATCGAGGCATTCTCAGGCAGCTGCAAGTCGACCAGCAGCTCGGGCCGGTCGGAGGACGGGAAGAACTGCTGTGGCACGTAGCGCATGCCGACCACCGACAGCGCGCACACCGCCAGCGTGACGACGAGCGTGACCCAGCGCGCGCGCATGGCGAGCTCGAGGAAGCGTCGGAACAGGCGCAGGATGGGGCCGGGCTCCTCCGAATGCGCCGCCTTGGGCTTCTTCAGGACCCAGACGCCCAGCAGCGGCGCGAATACCACGGCGACGACCCATGAGGACAAAAGAGCAATGGCGACCACGGCAAAGATCGAGAAGGTATATTCGCCCGCGGCACTGCGCGCGAAGCCGATCGGCACGAAGCCGGCCACCGTGACCAGCGTGCCGCTCAGCATCGGGAAGGCGGTCGAGGTGTAGGCGAAGCTTGCCGCGTGCTCCTTGTCGTCACCGCGCTCGAGCCTCGTCACCATCGATTCGACGGTGATCATGGCGTCGTCGACCAGTAGCCCGAGCGCGATGATCAGGGCACCGAGCGAGATGCGCTGCAGGTCGATGCCGGTGAAGCTCATGACCGTGAAGACCGTGGCCAGCACCAGCGGGATCGACAGCGCAACCACCGCACCAGCACGCAGGCCGAGGCTGAGCAGACTCACGCCCAGCACGATGGCGATTGCCTCCCACAGCGCCTCCATGAATTCGTCGACCGCGTGCTCGACGGTCACCGTCTGGTTAGCCACCAGGATGGGCTCGATGCCGACCGGCAGGTTCTCGGTGATGTGCTCCATCGCCTCGGCCACGTTGTGGCCGAGCGTCGTGACGTCGCCGCCCTTGCGCATGGCGATCGCGATACCAATGCCCTGCTGGCCATTGACCCGGAACATCGGCTGCGCCGGGTCGATCGGCCCGCGAGTCACACGCGCGATGTCGCCCAGGCGGATGATCCGGCCACCGGCGACGAAATTGGTGTTCAACAAGTCTTTCTGCGACCGGAACGCGCCCGAGACACGCACCATGATCTTCTCGTCCGCAGTCTGGACCACGCCCGCCGGCGTGACGGCGTTTTGGCTCTTGAGGGCGTCGATCAGCTTGGACCGGTCGATACCCAGGCCGGCAAGCGCCTTCTCGGAGAACTCGACGTACACGCGCTCGTCCTGGGCGCCCAGGATGTCGATCTTCGAGATGTCGGGGAGCTCGAGCAGCTGCTTGCGGACGTCCTGGACATAATCGAGCAGCTCGCGCTCGGTGAAGCCGTTGGCGACGAATCCATATACGATGCCGTAGGTGTCGCCGAATTCGTCGTTGAAGCGCGGGCCGATGACGCCTTGGGGCAGCGTGCCTTCGATGTCCTTCACTTTTTTGCGGACCTGGTACCAGATATCCGGCACGTCGGCGGGCGGCGTCGAGTCCTTCAGGTTGACGAAGATCGTAGCGCGGCCGGCGCTGGTGAAGCTCTTGACGTAGTCGAGGCTCGGCGTCTCCTGCAGCTTGCGCTCCAGGCGGTCGGTAATCTGCTCCAGGGTGTCTTGCAGCGTGGCGCCGGGCCATTCGGCGGCCACCACCATGGTCTTGACCGTGAAATCCGGATCCTCGCTGCGACCGAGCTTGAAGTAGTCGCCGATGCCCGCGATCACGATCATTAGCATGAAGTAGGTGATGAGCGAGCGGTGCCGCAGCGCCCATTCCGAGAGGTTGAAGCCCTTCATCAGCCGTCTCCCAGCAGGCGGACCTTCTGGCCCGGTCGCAGCATCTGCACGCCGGCCGTCACCACGACGTCGCCTTTCTCCAGGCCACGCGATACGACGATGCCGGTCGGGTCGTAGCGGGCGACCTCGATCTGCCGCAGCGAAACGGTTTCGTTCTGGCGATCGACCACCCACACGGCGGGGCCGCCGGCACCTTGCAACAGGGCGCTTGCCGGAACCTCCATCCCCTCCGGCGCCGGCAACTTGATGCGCCCGGTAACGGTAGCGCCGAGATGCATGGACGCCGGTGGATCGATGATGGCGACCTTGACCTGGAACGTGCGAGTGGCCAAGTCGGCCTGCGGGGCCACCTCGCGCACTCGACCGAGCGCCTTCACCTGCGGGTCATCGCTGAGCGCCAGCTGGACCACCGGGTCGCGCGGACCTGTGCGGATCAACTGCTCCGGGATATCGAAGATCGCGTCGCGGCCGCCCTGACGGGCCAGTTGTACGACCATATGCCCCGCTTGAACGACCTCGCCCGGCTCGGCGCCTTTGGCGATGACCGCGCCGGGGCCGTCGGCGCGCAGGATGGTGTAGCTCAAGCGGTCTTCGGCAAGCCGCACTTGCGCTTGCGCCGCCTGGACCTGGCCTTCGGCGGTTTGCAGCAATTGCTGGCTCTCGTCGTACTTGGCGCGCGGCGTCCAGCCATTCTTCAGGAGTTCCTGCTGGCGCTGGAAGGTAAGACGGGCCTGGGTAAGGGCTGCCTGCAGCGACGCGAGATTGGCTCGCGCCGAAGCGAGCGCGTTGTGCTCGTCCTTCGGGTCCAGCCGAGCGACGACCTCGCCGGCCTTGACGACGTCTCCGACGTCGACGGTCCGTTCGATCAGGCGACCATCGATGCGGAAGCCCAGATTGACCTCGTCCTTGGCGCGGATCTGTCCGGTAAAAGAAACGGTCTCGCCATCGGCGGCGGTTTCGACCGTGACAGCGCGCACCGGCCGGGCTTCGGGCGTGCGCGCGATTTTCTTGTTGCATCCGGCAACCGACGTGGCGACCAAGATGGCGGCCGCGACAAGCGCGATGGTGCGAACTCGCCGCGTGCGCCGTACCAGCTTGATTTCGATGGTCATCGGTACCTCCATCATTCGCCGGCATGGGCGGCGGCGTAGCGCTCCGCCGCGTCGGCGTGCCGCGCCGCTTCGCGCGGACTACAACCAACCGCGCGAAGGATGGCCCGCACGATGTCCGGCACCGCCGTCGCGTCGATCCGCTGCTGCGCGAAATCCTGAGCAGCTTGGCGGCTGATGGCGGTCACGATACGGGCGCCGAGCTCGACCGACGACACCGCCGACAGACCGGCGGCCTGCGCCTCGGCGAGGTCCTGGCGCAGATGAGCCTGCATGGCATTGCTGACGTCGGGGATGGCGCTCGCGGCCCGCGCCACCAGCCTCGCCTGTCTTGGCGACCGCGCCAGGTCACGCAGCAGGACGGTGGCAGCGGTCGCTAGCCTGGTCAGCGGATGGCCGACCGCCAAGCGGGCAGGCTGCAGGCGCCGGTCCAGCTCCTCGGTCAACGTCTCCCCGAGCTCGGCCTCCAGAGCCGCGAGGTCTTCGAAGTGAACGTAGAAGGTGCCCTTCGCCATTCTCGCGGCCTGCATCACGGCATCCACCGTGACCGCTGCAGCCTTAGGAGCTGCGAAACAGGCACGCGCCGCCTCGAGAATCGAAGCGCGGGTGCGATTGCGCTTCGCCAAGCCGATTTCTGCCCGTCGCTGCAGGTTAACCCGTGCCATTGTCTCCTCGTACTTATCCGTCATTTGGACCATATGGTCGTTTTGACCCTTTCGTCAATATGAATGTCGCATCGTCGAGTCGCACCCGCTGCGATCGGTCTATTGCATGTGCCAGCCATGGCTGACGACGAAGGACTGCGGAGCCAGGGTCAGGTCCGCGACGAGGTGAGTGGCGGACATGACCTCGAGCACCGGCAGTTCCGCGACGGGCGCCAGTGCGTGGGCATGGAGATCGAGGGCGGCGGGGCCGACCCAGGCGCCCTTGAGCTCGACGTCCTGCAGGCGATATTCGACGAGCTCGCAAATGCGCGGCGTGCCGTCGACGTGGGGAATGATCTTGAGGAGGAAGTTCGGCGCTTCGAGAGACGCCTTGACGGCCGCGAGGTCGGCGGATGCATGCTTGTAGCCCATCGTCCCCGTCGCTACTCGCACGGGACCGTAGTCGAGCGTGCCGACCAGGGTGTCGACCACAGCGCGCAGCGATGGATTGGCGAGCTTCTTGGGAAAACCCCATAGCTCGCGCCCGCCGGCGATCGGTCCCTCGTCGTTCAGGAACATGCAGTGCGTGTAGCTGCCGCGGCGTCCTTCGAACGAAACCGGGATGACCTGACCGCTCTCCGTGTAGTCGCCGAAGCCCATGGAATCCGGCATGCGGATGAACTCGTATTTGACGACCGGCTCCTCGACCTGCAGCGGCTCGGGGACGACTTTGCGCAGCCGCCCTTCATCGGTCCGGTAGGCGATGATCAAGTATTCCCGTTGCCGTAAGCGATAGGGCCCCGGTGGATAGGCCGGATTGGTGAGCGGCATCGAGAATGCGCGCTTGCGGACATCGCACTCCTTCATCGTGGTCCCCTCACCCTGCGCCATGCTGGGCCACGTCGAAGATGAACACGCCGTCAGGCGAGGACGGCCGCTTCACGACTTCGGGATGGCGCAGCGTGCGAACGGTGTCGAAGTAGCCGGCACGCCAACGTTCCTCGACGCTGCCTCGAGAGAACTCGTAATCCTTCGAATCACCTTCGTATTCCTT
>JAFAKN010000761.1 GCA_019235415.1 Alphaproteobacteria bacterium | reverse complement strand
GCAAGAGATCGTCCGATACGCGCGCCAAGGAGTCACTCCTTCAGTGGCGCGCGCCCGGCGATGGCGCAGGCAGGGCAATAGCCGAACACGCCGGTGACCAGCGTCACGACACCCGCGCCGCCGAGCAGTAGCCCGAGTGGGGAAGCGTGCAGCGCAACCACGCCGCAGACGAGCATCAAGCCCCCGCCGATCAGCCTGGCCGCGCGCTCCCACCCGCCAACGTTCTTCCTGTACCACATGGCTCTCTGCTCCGGTTCGTGACGCGCCGCGATGGTGCATTCAGCGGATAAGAGGGCACAAACCCGGCGCTGGGGTCGCGGCACAAAAAATAATTTTTAGAGGGTGGTGATCGAGCGGCACGACAACGTTGCATTCCTCGGCGAGATCGACGGGGCGCGCAAGGCGTCCTTCCTGGGCAACGCCCGCGCGCTGCTGTTTCCGATCGACTGGCCGGAGCCGTTCGGGCTGGTGACGATCGAAGCGATGGCCTGCGGCACGCCGGTGATCGCCTGGAATTGCGGCTCGGTGCCGGAGGTTTTAGACGGCGTCGCCGGCTTCGTCGTCGACGACGAGGCGCAGGCGGTGGCCGCCGTCGGCCGGCTGCTGACGATCGACCGTGCCGCGGTGCGATCCGTCTTCGAGCGCCGCTTCACCGCCGAGCGCATGGCGGCGGACTATCTCGACGTCTATCACAGCCTCACGGGCGTGCGCCGTGATGTGGCCCGGTTGCGCGGCACGAGCGGCGATCGGGCGCCCTTACAGGCAGCGACATAGTCTCGCTTAGACGCCCAGGGCAATCGCTAATTTCCCCGTCATCCCGAGCGGAGCCGCCCGTAGGGTGGCGTAGTCGAGGGACCTGTTTTTGTCGATGCAGCAACAAGAGAGGTCCCTCCGCTTCGCGCTTCGCGCTCCGGTCAGGATGACGGATCTTTCTAGGCGGCCGGCGATGGCGGTATGCTTGCGCGCCCCCTTGCGGAAAGGTTTTTGGACGCCATGCGCAACACACGCTTCGACATTGCTCTGCTGTCGGGTGCCGGCGGCGCCGAGATCTCCGGCGTGGACGTGGCGCAGGAGCTCGACGACGGCACCATCGCCGAGATTCGCGGGGCGCTGAACGATCATTGCGTGGTGTTCTTCCGCGACCAGGAGCTCGACGCGGAACGCCACAAGGCGTTTGCGCGGCGCTTCGGCGAGATCTTCATCCATCCCAACTATGTCGGCATGAGCGACGATCCCGAGATCCTCATGGTGCGGCGCGAGCCCGGCGACACGACCTATGTCGGCGAAGACTGGCACACCGACACCACGATGTGGCCCGAGCCGCCGCTGGGCGCCATCCTCTACGGCATCGACATTCCGCCCTATGGCGGCGACACGATGTTCGCCAACCAGTACCTCGCCTACGACGCGCTCTCGGCCGGCATGAAGAAGATGCTGGACGGCTTGCGCGCCGTGCACAGCGACATCCTGGTGGCGGGCCCGCAGGCCGGCAAGAACAAGGGCCGCTCGACCAAGCATCGCGACGGCCCGGACTGGCGCGAGACCCGCACCACGCATCCGGTGGTGCGCACGCATCCCGAGACCGGCCGCAAGATGCTATTCGTCAACAAGTCCTACACGGTGGGCTTCGAGGGCATGACCGAGGCGGAGAGCCGGCCGGTGCTCGACTTCCTGTTCGAGCACGGCAACCGCCCGGAATTCACCTTCCGCTTCCGCTGGCAGAAGGGCTCGATCGCCTTCTGGGACAACCGCAGCACCAAGCACATCGCGCTCGGCGACACCGGGCCGTTCCGGAGGCTGCTGCGGCGGGTTCAGGTTTGCGGGGACAGGCCGGTGTGAGGGCGTCTCCTAGAGCAGGAAGACGTCAACGGCGACGCATATAGAAATTGTCGTCGACGCGCTCGATTGTCGTCGTGCACGGCCCCAGATAGGTACCCACCTGCCGTTGAATGTCGCGATAGAGGGCCTGGATGCTGTAGCGATGGCCGCCCTGGATGTGGCGATCCATCGAACCGTGAATCGTTAGCGAATGCCAGATCAGGACATCGCCCTTGCGCAACGGCGCGAAATACCGCAGCTCTTTCTACTGCTCCCGTTCTTCGAGCAGTCGTTCATAATACAGGCGATTGGCAACCGCAGCGGGATCGCCTTCCTTGCGCACCGGATGGTCTTCGTCAAAGTCCATTTCCAAAGTTTTCTTCGACACCGGAATAACGTAAGGCGGTCCGGCTTCCCGTGGGACATCTTCCAACGCTATCCACACGGTGTGAGAATTACCCCGCGGCCACGTATCTGCAGAAAAACTGTCGATGTGGGGCACGGTTTCCGGATTCTGCGTGAACAGAAGAGTCTGCTCCACGGAAAACGTCTCACCT
>JAFAKN010000726.1 GCA_019235415.1 Alphaproteobacteria bacterium | reverse complement strand
GAGCAGTAGATCCGGCGCTTCTCCAAGGCCTTGCAGCCCTCGACCGCCTGGGGTTGCGACAGGTTGGTGAGACGCGCGCGGTGGAAGGTCTTGGTCGCCATCTGCACTTCTTCGATCGAAGCGGCCGCTGCCGACCGCGTCGAGCTCGGCAGGACGGAACTCGCCCGCTCGAGCGCCTGCTGCGCGGCCTGCGTATCGCTGAACGACCCGACCTGGATCGCCCAGCTGCCGATCGCTGGGCCGGAGACGACAGCGCTTCCTTCGGCGGATGCAACAGAGCCTGTGGAGTTGCGTTGATCGATCGACGCCGCCTGTACGACCGCATCCGTGCCGGCGCCTTGAGGCGCCGCGGCGGCCAGATGCGGCGTCGACAGCGGCAGCACCAGGGAGGGATCGAAGTTGGCCGCGGTGTAGCGGGCCGACGCAGGCTTGCGCATCGCCGTCCACGGCGACAGTCGCAGAGCCTGCGCGCTTGCAAAGCCATGGTCCATCAGCTCGGCCATCAGCTTGTCGCGCTGCCAGCCACTGTCGCCGCCCATCACGACACCGATCAGCCGACGATTGTCGCGCACCGCCGACATCACGAGATTGAAACCGGACGCCACGGTGTACCCGGTCTTCAACCCGTCGGCGCCTTCGTAGGTGACGAGCATCCGGTTGTGGTTCTCGAGGATGCGACCGCGATAGGGATAGTTCAGCACCGAGAAGACCGGGTAGTAGTGCGGATAGTCGCGCAACAGGGCGTAGGCCAGTCGGGCGAGATCGCGTGCCGTGGTCACCTGGTCGCGGTTGGGCAGGCCCGACGCGTTGCGGAACACTGTCGATGTCATGCCGAGCTGGCGTGCCTTCTGCGTCATCATTTGGGCAAACGATGCCTCATCGCCCCCCAATGCCTCGGCCAGCACCACCGCGGCGTCATTGGCCGAGCGCGTGACCAGCCCCATGATGGCGTCGCGCACGCTCACCGTACCGTTGGGTGTGAAACCCATCTTGGTTGGCGGCGCGTTCAGTGCGTTGAGCGACACCGGCAGCCCGTCGCCCAGCGACAGGCGGCCGGAATCCAGCGCCGAGAACGTCAGGTAGAGCGTCATCAGCTTGGTGAGGGACGCTGGATGGCGCAGGTCGTCGGGATGATCGGCGGCGAGCTCGCGTCCGCTGGTGGCGTCGAGGATGAGATAGGAGTCCTTCGCCGTCACGCCGGGGTTGGGCACCCAGCCTGGCGGGAGGCGCATGACCGACTTGCTGCGCACCTTGCTGGGCGGCGCAGCGCGCTTGACGGACGTGGATTGTGCTTCCGCCTGCGTCAGTAACAGAGCGGTTATAAAAAGAACACCGACGGCGAGCCAAGTGAGGCTGGCCGCGACGCGCCTGAGAGGGAAGGTCATCGCGAAAACGCCAAACTCAAATTTTTTGTGCCCACGCAAGCAGTTAGGGGCGATTTCTCGAACAATACTGGCAAAAAGGGGGAAAAGCAACGCTGGTAACGCCGCGATCCTGCCAAACTTGGTGCCGCAAACTTGCACATTCCTCCAAGTCATCCCCAGGCTGGCATCTCGAGCTGGCCTGCAATCTGCATCGCCGCGAAAGGGAGAAGTGATGAAAGTGCTGTCCGCGACCCTCCTCGGACTGGCGTTGGTTGCATCCACTGCCGCGGCCCAACGGGCCGACCGCAAGGTGGAGCAGCCCATCGTGCGCAGCTTCAACTGGTTCAGCTATGTGGCGGGCGACGATATTCGCTCGGCGTGCGGCGCCAACGGGCGCAGCCGACTGCGCCTAGTCTACAACGCGATCTACAACGAGCAGGTGCGGGTCTACGAGATCTACCTGCAGCCCGACGGCACGGCGGGCATGACGATCGACGTGTTGGCCGACCAGGGCGACGTCAGCAACCTATCGATCGCCGATCCTGGCGACGTGACCAATCCGTGGCGCATGAAGCGCGGTCAGCGCGTGCTTGATCAAGGCGCGACTCGTGGACTGCTGGCGCTTCTTCAGGAAAGCGCCGCGTTCGGTCCGCCGCGCGCCGGATTGCGGCTGCCCGATGTGGATTTCTGGTGGACGGTCGCGTCGTGCGTGAACGGCACGTGGGGTTTCCAAGCCTACCACTATCCGACCGACGGTTTCGCAAACGTGAAGTTTGCGGCGAAACTCTTCTCGTGGGACCCCGTTCCAGTTGCGGTAAATCCCCCACGCAAGCTCGAGCCTGCGGAACTGCGGAAGGATTGGAATGCACCGCCCAACCACATGCACGCCAACAAGTGGACCCTGACTGTGGGGAAGGATGGCTTGCAGCCGAGGTAGCGGAATCGCCGAAGGTGACTATATAATTGCCAAGTGGCCTGAATCAGTGGGTATGTGAACCGGACGATGCACTCTCTGCGCACTGCATGTGACGGACGCCTCGACGGCGACCGGCTTGGTGGGCCCAAGGAGCCGCCGAGCGGTCCGCCGCAGCAGCCGCCACGGCGCGAGGACAGGGAAGGCGACGGCGAAGGACGCAGCGGCGCGCTCACGCTCACCCGCGCGCGCACCAAGAAGCCGTCGATGTACAAGGTCCTGATGCTCAACGACGACTACACGCCGATGGAGTTCGTGGTCGACGTGCTGGAGCATATTTTCCAGAAGAGTCGCGACGAGGCGACCAGGATCATGCTTCACGTCCATCAGAAGGGTGTGGGCGTATGCGGTATCTACACGTACGAAATCGCCGAGACGAAGGTGACGCAGACGGTGGATTACGCGCGCAAGAACCAGCATCCTCTCCAGTGCACGTTGGAGAAAGAGTGAACCAGGCCGCTTGGTCGTTTTGAAGTCGAGGTAGTCCGATGTCCATGCTGTCCAAGAACCTCGAGAAGTCCCTCCATCGTGCTTTCGGGCTGGCAGGCGAGCGCCGACACGAATATGCGACGCTGGAGCACCTGCTGCTGGCGATGACCGAGGACGACGACGCAGTGCCCGTGCTCAAGGCCTGCGGCGTCGACATCGACCGCCTGCGGCACGATCTCGAGACCTTCATCGACAATCGTCTGAAGGGAATCATCACGCAGAATCCCAGCGAGCCGTTGCCGACTGCAGGCTTCCAGCGCGTCGTGCAGCGCGCTGCGGTGCACGTGCAGTCGTCGGGCCGCAAGGAAGTGACCGGCGCCAACGTGCTGGTCGCCCTGTTCTCCGAGCGCGACAGCCATGCCGTGTCGTTCCTCGAGAACCAGGGCATGACCAGGCTGGATGCCGTCGACTACATCAGCCATGGCAAGGCCAAGGTGCCGGGGCGCGCCCGCACCCGCCGCGTCACCGGCTCGGACGAGGAGAACGGTGGAGAGTCGGCAGTGAAGCAAGGCAACGAAGCACTCGGCGCCTACTGCGTCGATCTCAACCAGAAGGCGCGCGACGGCCGCGTCGACCCGCTGATCGGCCGCGAGCACGAGGTCGAGCGCACCATCCAGGTGCTGTGCCGCCGCACCAAGAACAACCCGCTTTATGTCGGCGAGCCGGGCGTCGGCAAGACGGCGATCGCTGAGGGCCTCGCCCGCAAGATCGTCGAGGGCGACGTGCCCGACGTTCTGAAGGAGTCGGTGATCTACGCCCTCGACATGGGCGCGCTGCTGGCCGGCACTCGCTATCGCGGCGACTTCGAGGAACGGCTGAAGGCCGTCCTCGCCGAACTCAAGAAGAAGCCGAACTCGGTGCTGTTCATCGACGAGATCCACACCATCATCGGCGCTGGCGCTACGTCGGGCGGCTCGATGGACGCTTCCAACCTGCTCAAGCCCTCGCTGCAGTCCGGCGAGCTGCGCTGCATCGGCTCGACGACCTACAAGGAATACCGCAACTACTTCGAGAAGGACCGCGCCCTGGTCCGCCGCTTCCAGAAGATCGATGTGCCGGAGCCGACGATCGCCGACGCCGTGCTGATCATGCAAGGCTTAAAGCCGGTCTACGAGAAGCACCATCACGTGACCTACACCGACGACGCCATCAAGGCGTCGGTCGAGCTGTCGGCACGCTACATTCACGACCGCAAGCTGCCGGACAAGTCGATCGACGTGATCGACGAGGTCGGAGCCGCCCAGATGCTGCGTGCCCCCGAGGCGCGCAAGTCGACGATCGATGTTCCCGATATCGAGGAGATCGTCGCCAAGATCGCCCGCATCCCACCCAAGAGCGTGTCCAAGGACGACACCGAGATGCTGCGCAACATCGACCGCGACCTGAAGACGGTGGTGTTCGGCCAGGACAAGGCGATCGACCAGCTGGCGGCGGCGATCAAGCTCGCCCGCGCCGGATTGCGTTCGCCGGAGAAGCCGATCGGCTCCTATCTGCTGGCCGGCCCGACCGGCGTGGGCAAGACCGAGGTGACGCGCCAGCTCGCCCGCCTGCTCGGCCTTGAGCTGATCCGCTTCGACATGTCGGAGTACATGGAGCGCCACAGCGTGTCGCGGCTGATCGGCGCGCCGCCAGGCTATGTCGGCTTCGACCAGGGCGGCCTTCTGACCGATCAGGTCAACCAGCATCCGCATTGCGTGATCCTGCTCGACGAGATCGAGAAGGCGCACCCCGACGTGTTCAACGTGCTGTTGCAGGTGATGGATTACGGCAAGCTCACCGACCACAACGGCCGCACGGTCGACTTCCGCAACGTCATCTTGTGCATGACGACCAACGCCGGCGCCGCCGACATCGCCAAGCCGGCGCTGGGCTTCGGCCGCGAGGCGCGCCACGACGAGGACGACGACGCGATCAATCGCCTGTTCGCGCCAGAGTTCCGCAACCGCCTCGACGCCGTGATCAAGTTCGCCAACCTCGGTCCCGAGAGCATGAACAAGGTGGTCGACAAGTTCGTCGCCGAGCTCGAGGTCCAGCTGGCCGACCGCAAGGTATTCATCGAGCTGTCGGACGGAGCGCGCCGCTGGCTGGCCGAGAAGGGCTACGACCGTCTGTTCGGCGCGCGGCCTCTAGCCCGGGTTATCCAGGAGCATCTCAAGAAGCCGCTGGCCGAGGAGGTGCTGTTCGGCAAGCTGTCGAACGGCGGTGGCACGGTGCTGGTCGCGGTCGAAGGCGAGGGCGGCGATGCCAAGCTCGCCTTTACCTTCCTGCCGCCCGAGCGCGATGCCTTGCCGCCGGCCAACCAGGAGCCCGTGCTGGCTGAGTGAAGTCCTTCCGGCCGCTGTGGATCGCTCTGCGCGCCGCAGTGCTCGCCACCGCGGTGTTCTGGGTGGCGCTGTTCATCGTCAATCGCAGCGGCTGGCAGGCGCCTCTCGGCGCGACGGAGCCAGTGGTGTTCTTCGTCGTCTTCTTCCTCGGCCTGCTGATGGTCGGCGTGAAGGGATAGGGTAGCACGCTGTCATATCGAGCGAATGTCTGACATTTCAGGTGAAGGTCTGTCATCCCGAGCGAAGCGAGGGATCCTTCCTGTTGCCCTAAGGATCCCTCGCTTACACTCGGGATGACATTCTCTCAGCCCGCCTCGTTCTCCTTCCGGAACGGCGAATACTGCATCAGCTCCTGGATCTCCTGCTCGACCGCGGGCCGCTCGCGTTTGAGATAGTCGTCGATGGCCCGGCGAAAGCCGCCGTCGCAGATCCAGTGCGCCGAGAAAGTCGGCACCGGGAGATAACCGCGCTGGATCTTGTGATCGCCCTGGGCGCCCGCCTCGACGCGCTGCAGGCCGTGGGTGATCGCGTAGTCGATTGCCTGGTAGTAGCAGGCCTCGAAGTGCAGGAAGGAGTGGCTCTCCAGGCAGCCCCAGTAGCGGCCGTAGAGCGTGTCGTCGCCCTTGAGGTTGAGCGCACCGCCCACCGGACGTCCATCGGCCTCCGCCATCACCAGCACGACCTTGTCGGCCATCGTGCTGTCGAGGATATCGAAGAAGGAGCGGGTGAGGTAGGGCGAGCCCCATTTGCGGCCGCCGGTATCCATGTAGAAGGCGAAAAAGGCGTCCCAGTGCTGCGGCTTGATGTCCTCGCCGCAGAGCGCCCGCATGACCAGGCCTTCGCGCCGCACCGCCTCGCGCTCCTTGCGGATCGCCTTGCGCTTGCGCGACGCCAGCGCGGCCAGGAAATCGTCGAAGCAGCGATAGCCCTGATTGTGCCAATGGTACTGGCGGCCGAGCCGCAGCAGCCAGCCGCGCTCGCCGAACCGCCGCCAGTCGGCTTCGCTGCAGAAGGTGGCGTGCACCGAGCTGATCCGGTTGTCGCCGGCGATCTTGGCCATCATGTCGATCAGAGCATCGCGCACGCCGTCGGCCCAGGGGCCCGGACGGGCGAACAGGCGAGGGCCCGGCACCGGCGTGAACGGCACCGCGACCTGCAGCTTGGGATAGTAGCGGCCGCCGGCGCGCTCGAAGGCCTGCGCCCAGCCATGATCGAACACGTATTCGCCCTGGCTGTGACCCTTGACGTAGAGCGGTGCGGCGCCGAGCACCGTGCCGTCGGCGCCTTCCGCGAGCAGGTATTGCGGCTGCCAGCCGGTACGCCGGCCGACCGACTTGGAATCTTCCAGGGCTTTCAGGAACCCGTGACTAAGGAACGGATTGCCGGCCGCTCCCGGGGCCAGCGCGCAAGCGTCCCATTGCGCGGCGTCGACGCCCGAGAGGTTGTCGACGACGCGCAGGCCGACGGTCGGAGCATCATCCGGCATTTCCGCAGCATAGCGCGAATCGTGCCAGCAGTTGGGCGCGCCGTGAGCGGGGCTGGAGTGCATTTTGGCAAGGCATGCCATGAGACAGAAAAAAGTCCGGCTGACTGCAAGTCGGCCGGACCTTTACATCAGTGACGCCTTTCCGCCCCCGAAGGCAGGGCGTTGCATTTCACAAAGCTTATGTTCTCAAGTGGCTTCCGGTGAGGCCATGAGGACCCCACGCGGAAGCCGAAAGGCGTTTTCGGTTAGAGGGGCCAAAGTTCAGCTTTGGCTACGCCCTTTTTCCTTCTTACTGCTTCTTCTTCTTAGCAGCCTTCTTCTTAGCAGCCTTTTTCTTAGCAGCCATAACTGTCTCCTATGGTTGACTTTGAGGCACCCAACCGCGAGGGCCCCGGGATACGCCGGTACGCTTCGTCGCGCATGCTCAACTGCATCCGGTGGTGCCGCCGCAGGTCGTGCATTTGAGGCACGTCCCGTTGCGCACCATGGTGAAGTTGCCGCATTCCGGACAGGCATCCCCTTCGAAACCCCTAAGCCTCGCTTCGCGAGCGAAGCCCGAGGCGGAGGAGGATGCCTCTCCGACCGCGACGCCGACGACGGCCGCCTGGGCGTTGGGCGCCAAAGCGACGGCTGGGCCGTCCGTCAGTCCTTTGGGCCGCGCGCCGGCACCGATCGCTTCGTCGGCGATCGCCACGCTGCCGGCGGCATGGCCGCTTAAGACGTAGAGGTTGCTGCGAACGTAGCCCACGCTCGCGATGCGATTGACGGCAGCGGCCGCGGCATTGGCCGCGTCGGTGCCGGAAGCGGAAAGGGCGGTGTCGATCTGCCCACGGCCGACGCCGTCGGGCCTGAGGTCGGCCTGCTCGACATGCGCCAGGTCGCTGCGTCCGAGGTACGAGATCGCCAGCTCACGGAAGATATAGTCGACCACGGAGGTCGACATCCTGATGGCGTCGTTGCCCTCGACCAGGCCGGACGGCTCGAATCGGGTGAAGGTGTAGGCGTCGACGAACTCTTCGAGCGGCACGCCATATTGCAGGCCGATCGATATCGCGATGGCGAAGTTGTTCATCAGGCTGCGGAAGGCGGCGCCCTCCTTGTGCATGTCGACGAAGATCTCGCCGACACGGCCGTCTTCGTACTCGCCGGTCCGCAGATAGACCTTGTGGCCGCCGACGATGGCCTTCTGCGTATAGCCTTTGCGCCGCTGCGGCAGGCGTTCGCGGCCGGCCCGCACCTGGCGCTCGACGAGCCGCTCGACGATCCGTTCGGCGATCACCGGCGCGCGGGCCGCCGGCGTGAGCTCGAGCAGGTCGTCGTTGGCCGCGGCGTCGCCCAGCGCTATGGCCGACAGCGGCTGCGACAGTTTCGAGCCGTCGCGATAGAGGGCATTGGCCTTGAGGCCGAGCTTCCAGGACAGCTCGTACGCCTGGCGGCAGTCTTCGACCGTCGCCGTGCTGGGCATGTTGACGGTCTTGGAGATCGCGCCCGACACAAAAGGCTGCGCGGCGGCCATCATGCGGATGTGGCTCTCGGCAGAGAGGCAGCGCGTACCGTCACGGCCGCAGGGATTGGCGCAATCGAACACCGCGAGATGCTCGCGCCTGAGATCGCGCGCGCCTTCGACGCTCATCGTGCCGCAGGCATGCAGGTTGGCGGCGGCGATGTCGCCCTTGGAGAAGCCGAGCCGCGCCAGCACGTCGAGCTTCGGATCGGCGAGCGCCGCGTCGTCCAGGCCGAGCACCGCGCGGCAAAAGCTGTCGCCGAGCACGTGACGCGAGAAGGCGAAACGGACGTCGAAGGCCGTCGCCAGCGCCTTGTCGATGCGCTGCAGCGTCTCGCGCTCGAAGCCGCGCGCGGCCAGCGTCTCGTGGTTGATGGCCGGCGCCTTGGCAAGAGAGCCGTGACCCACCGCATGCGCCACGATGCGCGACACCGACGCCTCGTCGTAGCCCAGGGTCCTGAGGGCGAGCGGAACGGTCTGATTGATGATCTTGAAGTAGCCGCCGCCGGCCAGCTTCTTGAACTTCACCAAGGCGAAGTCCGGCTCGATGCCGGTCGTGTCGCAATCCATCACCAAGCCAATCGTGCCGGTCGGCGCGATCACCGAAACCTGGGCATTGCGGAAGCCGTGCTCTGCGCCCAGCGCCAGCGCCCGGTCCCACACCCGCCGCGCCGCGGCGACCAGCGGCTTGTCGGGGCAGTCGCCGCCGTCCAAGGCGACCGGGAGGGTCGCCAGCGCCTCGTAGCCCGTGCCGTCGCCATACGCGGCCCGACGGTGATTGCGGATGACCCGCAGCATTGCGTCGCGGTTGCCCGTGAAACCCGGGAACACGCCCATCAACCCAGCCATCTCGGCCGAGGTCGCATAGGCGGCGCCGGTCATCACCGCGGTGATCGCGGCCGCCAGCGCGCGGCCCGCCGTGCTGTCGTATGCCAGACCCGACGCCATCAGCAGCGCGCCGAGATTAGCGTAGCCGAGGCCAAGCGTGCGGTAGCGATAGGACAGCTCGGCGACACGGCGCGAGGGGTACTGGGCCATCATCACCGAGATTTCCAGCACGATGGTCCACAGCCGGGTGGCGTGCTCCAGCGCCGCAACATCGACTGCGCCATCGGCCTTGCGGAACCGCATCAGGTTCAGCGAGGCGAGATTGCACGCCGTGTCGTCGAGGAACATGTACTCGGAGCAGGGGTTCGAGGCGTTGATGCGGCCCGACTGCGGACACGTGTGCCAGTCGTTGATGGTCGTGTCGTACTGCACGCCAGGATCGGCGGAGTGCCACGCAGCCTCGGCGATGCTGTCCCACAGGGAACATGCGCTCACTGTTTTGGCAACCTCGCCGGTGGTGCGCTCGGTCAGCGGCCACGGGTCGTCGGCGTCGACGGCGCGCAGGAAGGCGTCGCTCACGCGCACCGAGTTGTTGGCGTTCTGGCCTGACACAGTGAGGTACGCTTCGGACTCCCAGTCGGTGTCGAGCACTGGGAATTCGATCTCACGGTAACCTTGGCGTGCGAACTGGATCACGCGCTGGATGTAGTTCTCCGGCACTTCTGCCTGTCGCGCCGCGAGGATCTCGCGCCGCAGCTGCGGATTCTGCTTTGCATCGAACGCCGCGTCCTCTTCGAGGTCGCCATCGAGGCAGGCGCGCATGATCGCGTTGAGATGGCGATTGGCGAGGCGCGATCCGGCAACCAACGCCGCGACCTTCTGCTCCTCGCGCATCTTCCAGCCGATGAACTCCTCGATGTCCGGATGGTCGACGTCGACGCACACCATCTTCGCTGCCCGTCTCGTCGTGCCGCCCGACTTGATGGCGCCCGCGGCGCGGTCGCCGATCTTGAGGAACGACATCAGGCCCGACGAACGCCCGCCGCCCGACAACCGCTCGCCAGCGCCACGCAGCGACGAAAAATTGGAGCCGGTGCCGGAGCCGTACTTGAACAGCCGCGCCTCGCGCAGCCAGAGATCCATGATGCCGCCTTCGTTCACCAGATCGTCGGCGACGCTCTGGATGAAGCAGGCGTGCGGCTGCGGCCGCTCGTAAGCCGATGTCGAGGGGTAGGCGTTGCCGTCGCGATGATCGACGAACCAATGCCCTTGGCCCGGCCCGTCGATGCCGTACGCCCAATGCAGGCCGGTGTTGAACCACTGCGGCGAGTTGGGAGCGCAGACTTGGGCGGCGAGCATATAGCAGAGCTCGTCAAAGAAGGTACGCGCATCGGCCTCGCTGTCGAAATAGCCGCCCTTCCATCCCCAGTAGGTCCAGGCGCCGGCCATGCGGTGGAAGACTTGCTGCGCGCTCAGCTCACCACCAAAGCGCTGCTCGGCCGGTAACGCGGCGAGCGCTGCTTCGTCAGGCACCGAGCGCCACAACCATTCCGGAACATCGGGCTCGGTCACCTTCATCAATCGGGCGGGAATGCCGGCGCGACGGAAGTACTTTTGCGCCAGCACGTCGGCAGCGACCTGAGACCATGCCGCCGGCACGTCGATGGCGCGGAGCTGAAAGACGATTGAGCCGTCGGGGTTGCGGATTTCGGAATCGGCAGCGCGAAACGCCACTCCTTCGAATGGCGATTTTCCTGCTTGCGTATACCGACGCTCCAAACGCATCGACGATCCCCCGTGCCCAGCTCCGTCGTTAATCCCTGTGCGGAATGCGCTCTCTTCGAGCACGCACATATGGGCACGTCATGATAGTAAATTACAAAATATTGTGTGCGCAACTATATTTTGTAGAGCACCATGTTGATGGCACTAGATGATGCAAGTGCGCAACAGGGGTCCGAAAATCGTAAAATGGCTCGTGCAAAAGCATCCAGAGGCAGAGCGCAATGTTCGCTCGAACGGGTCGCGTTGCGCATATCGGAGTGCACGCGTACAAGCGCCCGGTCGAAGTGCTGAGAGTCGAACTTCTGAGAGTCGACTTTCTGAGCGTCGGCTTTCTAAGCGTGGGTGTTCATGACTATCGGCACGTGGTTGTTCACCAAATTGCACGGCGAGCCCGTCGGCACCGATGCCGAAGGCAATCGCTACTATCAAGACAAGCGTGTTGTCGCAGGACGTCGGCGCAAGCGCTGGGTGATCTACAACGGCACCGCCGAAGCCTCCCGGGTGCCGCCCGAATGGCACGGCTGGCTGCATCACACGACCGACGCCGTGCCGTCGGCCGATGGAATGCCGCGCAAGCCGTGGCAGAAGGATCACGTGCCCAATCTCACCGGAACCGACTTGGCCTATCGCCCTCCGGGTCACTCGTTGACTCCCAGCGAAAGGCCGAAGCCGCCCTACGAGGCGTGGCGGCCCGGCTGAAGCATCCCGGTTGCGAGGAGAACAAGCGTGGGACGTAATGTCGTCGAGACGATCGTGGGCGCGTTGGTGCTGGCGGTGGCCGGGCTGTTCGTCTTCTATGCCTTTGCCAAATCCGACGCCAAGACGCCGGGCGGCTACGAGATCGTCGCGCGCTTCGGCCGCGTCGACGGGCTGAAGCGCGGCGCCGACGTGACCCTGAGCGGGGTGAAGATCGGCACGGTGGCGAGCGTCGACCTCGATCCTAAGACCTACCAGGCCGTGGTCCACATGGTGGTAGCCTCCAACGTCGAGCTGCCGGTCGACACCAGCGCCAAGATCGTGAGCGAGTCGCTGTTGGGTGGGATGGTGATCGTGCTCGAGCCGGGCGGCGACAAGCAGCTGCTGAAGGCCGGCGGCGAGGTCGACAAGACGCAGGATGCGATCTCGCTCACCGAGCTGATCGCCAAGATGATTTATGGAAGCGTGAGCAAATAATGAGTCCGCAATCCTCCAAGGTGCCCAAGGCGCCACCCGTCTGGCGGCAACCCGACGGCAAGCCGGTGTCGTGCCTCGAAAAGATCAAAGTGCTCAATCAGAACATTGGCGAAATCGAAAGCCTCTGTGCCGATGCGCTGGAGGACGGAGTGCTGATGGGATGCGATGCCGAGCAGATCAAGGCCGCCCTGCACGAGCTGATCGACGGGCTCCCGACGCCCTACGCCGCCCAAAAGTGAGCCTGCCTCTCGTCGCGCTGGCGGCTTCGTTCGCTGCCGCAGGCGTCGCTGGCGCGCAAACCGCGCCGCCGCCGCAACCGCAGCCGGCCGCCGTCAGCGGCAATCCGAACCTGCGGCCGCTACCGGAAGGCCGTCGCGTCGCGGAACTGCAAGGGCTCGACAAGGTGACGGCGCGGACCCAGCGTTTCGAAGCGCCGGTCGGCCAACCGACCCGCTTCGGCGCGCTGGAGATCACGGTGAGCGACTGCCTCGTCAACGTGCCCGAGGCGCCACCTGAGTCGGTGGCCTACCTCACCATCGTCGATCACAAGCCGGGGCAGCCAGAGGAGAAGCTGTTCGCAGGCTGGATGTTTGCGTCGACACCCTCACTGTCGGCGCTCGATCACGGCGTTTACGACGTCCGCGTGTTGTCCTGCACGATCACGCAGGGGTCGGCGCCGCCAAGCTCGCGCTGAAACGTCGCCCGGCCGTTGATGGCATCGTTGAGCAGCGCGCGGAACTGTTCGCGCGGCACCTCGATGGCGCCGAAGCTGCGCAGATGCTCGGTCATGAACTGGCAGTCGAGCAGGTGGAAGCCGCCTTTGATCAGGCGAGCCGCCAGGTGGACCAGCGCCACCTTGGAGGCATCGCGCTCGCGGCTGAACATGCTTTCGCCGAAGAAGGCCGCGCCTACCGAAACGCCGTAAAGACCGCCGACCAGCCGCCCGTCTAGCCGGCATTCGACGCTGTGGGCATGCCCGCGGCGATGCAGCTCACTGTAGAGGTCGATGATCGGCTCGTTGATCCAGCTCTCGGGATGGCCGGGGCGTGGCTCGGCGCAGGCGCGCACGACGTCGGCAAATGCGGTGTCGGCCGTGACCGTGAAGCGCTCCTGGCGCACCGTACGCTTCAGGCGCTGCGGCAGGTGGAAGGCATCGAGCGGCAGGATGGCGCGCAGCCTGGGATCGAGCCAGTAGAGCTTGGGATCGTCGCGCCGCTCGCCCATCGGGAACACGCCGATGCGATAGGCCTGCAGCAGGAGCTCCGGCGTGATCTCCATCAGAAGAGACCTTCCTCCACCGTCTTACGGGGGACGTGCCCCCGAAGGGGGCGGAGGGGGGAAGCCAAAACTGTTAAATGGCGCGCACCCTGATTTCCACTTACCTCTGAACTCACTTCTTCAGCCCCACCAGTCTCTCCAGCCAGTGGATGTCGTAGTCGCCGTCGATGAAGGATGGCTCGCCGATGATGCGCTGGTGCAGCGGAATGGTGGTCTCGATGCCGCCGATCACGAACTCCTCGAGCGAGCGACGCAGCCGCATCAGGCATTCGTTGCGCGTGGCGCCGCTCACGATCAGCTTGGCCACCATGGAATCGTAGTAGGGCGGCATGACGTAGCCGGTGTACAGGCCGGAATCGACGCGCACGCCCAGTCCGCCGGGCGGATGGTAGTCGACGATGCGGCCCGGGCTGGGCACGAAGGTCTGCGGGTGCTCGGCGTTGATGCGGCATTCGATGGCATGGCCCTGGATGACGACGTCCTCCTGGGCAAGGCCAAGCGGCGCGCCATCGGCGATGCGGATCTGCTCGCGCACCAGATCGATGCCGGTCACCGCCTCGGTGATGGGATGCTCGACCTGCAGGCGGGTGTTCATCTCGATGAAGTAGAACTCGCC